>JAQTXE010000337.1 GCA_028688935.1 Syntrophales bacterium | reverse complement strand
GGGATGCTGACCACAAAATCCTGGCATTTTCCCGGCGGCCGCGTCATAATCTTTTCGGCTGTTACGCCTGAAATTATCCGGATTCCAGGGGGAAAAGATGGAGCTGCCAAACTTGGCCTGTCCGGTGGTATTGCAAAAATTGTTGGTATGCGTGGATGATTCTGAGGGCAGCGCCGGAGCCTTTACCGCCGGCCTGACCCTGGCCCGCTCCTGCAGAAGCAAACTATTCCTGCTGCAGGTGGTCGAAATTATCCCGGGTTATGAACTTTACGCCCCCGACCTGATGCCGCCCTCCCCCCAACCCGACCTGGAGTTTCTCAAGATGCGGGAAGATGCGGTGCGCAGCCGCCTGGAAAAATGGCAGAGCGAAGCGGCCAACCAGGGAATTGATCTGGAAATCCGGGTACGCTGCGATACGGCTGCCGATACCGGCATCCTGGAGGAGGCGGAAGAAATTCAGCCGCAACTGGTCATCATGGGGCGTCATGGCCGCACCGGCCTGGACCGGATGGTGATGGGCAGCGTCACCGCCAAGATCACCAGCCACAGTCTTTTTAATGTCCTGGTGGTGCCGGGGCAGGCCGTACTGGATTTTAAACGTCTCCTGATCGCCAGCGACGGTTCTCCTTTCAGCGCCGCGGCCTGGGACGAGGCCTTGAGCATTTCCCGCATTGCGGGCAGCAGCCTCCTGGCGGTCTCGGTGGCCAGAGATGATAGCGCCGTCACCCGGACGGAAGAGACGCTCAGGCAGATGGAAGGGGCCGCGGCCAAGGCCGGAGTCCCCCTGGAGACCCAGATGCTGCGCGGCCGCCCCTTTGAGGCCATCCTCAATGCCGCCTCCATGAAACAGGTGGACCTGATCATCCTGGGGAGTCACGGCCGTACCGGACTCAAACGCCTGCTCCTGGGGAGTGTGGCCGAACGGGTCATCGGCCTGACCTCTTGCCCGGTGCTGGTGGTGAAGAAGAAATAGGACCGGGGCGGATAAGGGGATGCGACCCGGCCTATCTCCGCGGTGGGCCTGGCGCCGGGGGCGTTGAAGGCTCAAGGGGCGGAGGGTTTTTGGCCATCTTGTCCTGAAGTTTTTTCAGGTTCTCGGCAATGACCGTGGCGATGGTGCTGGTGGCCCCCACCTTCTTCAAGGGCTTGACACCGGCGCAGAGTCCACCCACAAAGCAAGTCTGCTGCACTTTATCCAGGTAGTCCTTGGCATTGACCTGGGCATCCACCAGGTAGGCCAGGGCTTCTTGCAGATGACCCTGCTTTTCCTTCAGAGCCGCCAGATTGTTGAGGGCAAAGGGATTATAGCGATCCCGTTTGAGTGCGGTTTCAAAAGCGCGTTGCGCCGCCTGGTAGTTGCCGGCCTGCAAGAAATCATAGCCCTGGGCAATGGGAGTATAAACGTCTTCCGCCATGGGCCGGGGCTGGGCCGGGGCGAAAGCGGGGAGGAAAAGGAGAAAAAACCCTAAAAGGATGGAAAGCGCAAACTTATTAAACTGCCTCATACTTACTCCCGGTTTGAGAAGTTCTAGGTTTATGCCGGTTGCCGAAAGTCTTTTCCGCCCCCCCCTCGAAGGGGGAGGGGGTAAAGCCGTCAAGATTTTATGTGGATCATGATTAGATATTCATCTGTCAGCAACATGGGACTGCTTTAATGTCCGATTTACTCCATCCCTCCATTTGTGGGTAATGATAAGCCCCCCGCCGGGGGGAGAGGGAATAATACCAAGTTCGGTTTCTGCCGCAACAAATCAAACGAATAACTTGTTGATAATCTATAATCTTTTAACCGAAAACTGAAAACTGTTTTTATCACGAAGGGGCCATGGTGACCCGGCAGACGGGAATTTCCTCCTGGCATTGGAGGAAGGTGGGCATCACCCAGTGGTGCCCATCCCGGGCCAGCATGTCGTCTGCGGCTTCCGGCCCCCAGGTGCCGGCCTGATAATTGGGAAACTCCATAGGCCTGGCGGCCTCCCAGGCCTCCATGACGGGCGTGACCACCGTCCAGGCGGCTTCGGCCTGGTCGGCCCGCATGAAGAGGGTGGCGTCTCCCCACACCAGATCCAGGAGCAATGTTTCATAGGCTTCCGGTAGGCGGGTGCGAAAGGCCTCCCGGTAATAAAACTGCATGATCACCGGGGAAAGGCGCATGGTCGGCCCCGGATACTTGGCCTCAAAGCGGAGCAGGATGCCCTCTTCGGGTTGGATGGCGATGATCAGGCGATTGGGACGCCAGTCCTGCACCGCGGTGGCGGGAAAAGATTGGTGGGGCACGGGTTTAAACTGGATGGAGATCTCGGAGATGCGGGCCTGGAGACGTTTGCCGGTGCGCAGGTAAAAGGGTACGTCTTGCCAGCGCCAGTTGTCCACAAAGAGTTTCATGGCGGCAAAGGTTTCAGTGGCTGAATCCGGGGCCACGCTAACCTCGTTCCGGTAGGCCGGGACCTGCTGGCCCTCAATCCACCCTCCGCCATATTGCCCCCGCACTGCAAAATGATGCACCTCCTCCGGGGGAATGGGGCGGATGGCCCGGAGCACATCAACCTTTTTATTTCGCACTTCATCGGCATTAAAAGACAGGGGCGGCTCCATGGCAATGAGGCAAAGGAGCTGACAGAGATGGTTCTGCATCATGTCCCGGAGGGCGCCGGTGCCATCGTAGTAATGGCCCCGGTTCTCCACCCCCACCTCCTCGGCCACGGTGATTTGCACGTGATCAATGTAACGCCGGTTCCATACCGGTTCAAAAAGGGTATTGGCAAAGCGGAAGGCCAGGATATTTTGCACCGTTTCCTTGCCTAGGTAGTGGTCAATCCGGAAGATCTGGGATTCGGCAAAATCCGCGGTGAGGACCCGGTTCAATTCCCGGGCCGAGGCCAGGTCCTGGCCGAAGGGTTTCTCCACCACGATGCGGGTCCGCTGACGGTCCTGGTTGAGCCGGGCCTTGGCCAGTTCCCGGGTAACGGTGCCAATGAGTCGAGGCGGCACCGCCAGATAGAAGACCCGGTTGGCCCGGACATTCCACTCCTTATCCCGGGCCGCCAGCATTTTGGCGAGTTGGCTATAGCTTTGGGAGTCGTCCAATTCCGAGGTGATGAAGGAGATATGAGAGGCATATAGATCCCACTTCTCGTCTGCCGTCTTCCCTCGCCGGGAGAATTTGTCCACGCCCTGGCGCAGATGCTGGCGAAATTCTGCTTCGCTCATATGGCGATGGCCCTGGCCCAGGATCAGAAACTTCTCCGGCAGCCACTTATCCAGAAAAAGGTGGTAGAGAGCGGGTATCAGTTTGCGCCAGGCCAGGTCGCCGCCGGCCCCGAAGATCACGAAAATCGCGGGCCCCCCTGCAGGATTGGTCGCCATAAGCTCTCCTTACTCCTCAGCCCTAGCCGCCCTCCCGGGTGTTGCCCCGGAAGACCCGGAACTGGTGAGCGTTAATATAGCCCTTATTTTCCCTTTTCAGCCATCCCCAGCACCCATACCTTCGGGATTTCCAAGGTATCGATCACGGTGAACCCGGTGGCTTCCAGGTTCTCTTCCAGATCGGCCCGGTGAAAGCGGTCTTCTTCCGGATGCTTGAAAATCTGGCGCAGGGGAAACTTCTGGTAAAAAGTGGGATAAAATTCCTCCAGGAAATACCGGCCCCCGGGCTTGAGCACCCGGGAGATTTCCGCCAGGGCCCGGCGCCAATCCGGCACGTGGTGCAGCACCCCGAAGGCAAAGACCGCGTCCAGGACGGCATCGGGGTAAGGGAGCCGGCTCGCGCCCCCCACGTAAGA
>JAQTXE010000336.1 GCA_028688935.1 Syntrophales bacterium | reverse complement strand
AGGTGATGACGGCCTGTCCCGCTGCCGGGATACAGTGCGCTCCTATCAACCAGTTTGCCAATGTTCCCGTCTTTCCGGATCCCACCTTCACTGACGTGGTCAGCCCCAACGCCGATACCCTGTATTCCATCGCCTGGCTTGACCTCTCTAAAGGCCCCCTGGTCTTGAGCGTCCCGGACACTAAAGGGCGCTATTACGTTATGCAGATGCTGGACGCCTGGACCAACGTCTTTGCCGCGCCGGGGGCCCGTACCACCGGCACCGGCAAAGGGGACTTCGCCATCGTGAGGCCGGGGTGGCAGGGAAAACTGCCAGCGGGACTTAAGAAAATAGCCGCGCCCACCAACCTGGTATGGATTCTGGGCCGCACCCAGACCAACGGCAAGGCGGATTATGCGGCGGTGCACGCCATTCAGAAGCAATATCGGCTGACGCCCTTGAGCGCCTGGGGCCGGTCGTATACGCCCCCCGCCAAGGTGCCGGTGGACCCTTCTGTCAAGAAAGCGCCACCGGTCAAGCAGGTGGCGGAGATGGACGCCCAAACCTTCTTCCGCAGGCTCAATGCCCTGATGCAGGGGAATCCGCCTGCAGCTGCCGACGCCCCGGCCCTGAGTAAATTCGCGGCCATCGGCGTCGCCCCCGGTAAGAAGTTCAGTCTCCAGGGGTTAGACCCCGGAGCCCGGAACGCCTTGGGAAATGGGGTAAACGAAGCCAAACGGGCCATCGCGGCCGAGGTCAAAAAGCCCCGGGGCAAGCAGGTCAACGGCTGGAGTATTCAGTACGATCTGGGTTCTTACGGCACCAATTATCTGCACCGGGCCGCCATTGCCTGGGTGGGGCTGGGGGCCAACCTGGCCGAAGACGCGGTGTACCCCATGACCCGAAAGGACGCGGACGGCAAGCCTCTCAACGGGCAAAACCGGTATGTGCTGCACTTCGCCAAGAACCAGACCCCCCCGGTGCAAGCTTTTTGGTCTTTGACCATGTACAACGATAAGCAGGCTTTGGTGGCCAATCCTCTCAACCGCTATGCCATCGGCGATCGGGATAAGCTGAAATTCAACGCCGACGGTTCCCTGGACCTCTATATACAACAGAAGTCACCCGGCAAGGCCAAGGAGTCCAACTGGCTGCCGGCTCCCAAGGGCAGTTTCAACCTCATCATGCGGCTCTATTGGCCGAAAAAAGCGGTCCTGGACGGCTTCTGGGCCCCGCCGCCGGTGCCGCGGGTGCAGTAGAACCTATTCCAAGCCTGAAGAAAAACGCCCCGCCGGGCTGGAACCGCTTGTGCCGCGGTTTACAGCCCGCCGGGATTTGTCTTGCTTTAAATTGGCCATCAATTGTAAGCTTTAACCCTAAAAATTTTTAAGATAATCCGTCCCAGAAAAGAAGCCTTTGCCCCTGGAGGTCTTTATGCGCAAGAATTTTATCTCTATCTGGGCCCTCATTATATTGATCTGCCTGCTGGGGCTGGCCGCCTGCACTGCTAAGGACCCCTTGACCCCGGAAGACCGGGCCTGGCTGCAAAAAAAAGGCGTTCTGAACATCGGCGTGTTTAAAGGCTATCCGCCCTTCGGCTTTGTGGACCAAGACGGCAAGCCGGTGGGGATGTCCATTGACTATTGGAACCTGCTGGCCCAAAAATTGAAAATCAATGTTAAATTCCACCCCGTTACCTTTGTAAAACAGCTCAAGGGTCTGGAAAGCGGCGAGTTCGACTCCCTGGCCGGGATCTTTCCCATGCCGGATCGCCAGAAAACCATGGATTTTACGAGAAGTTTCTACTCCATCAATACCAGTCTTTTTGTGGCTCCGGATTTAAAGGGCATTAGATCCTTGAAGGATCTCCCGGATATTGCCGTGGGGGTGGTGGAGGGCGATTCCAGTCAGGATTTGGCGCAAAAGGCCAACCTGAAGACGCAAGTTTTTACCGGCTACGAGGAAACGGTGATGGCCCTGGCCACGGATAAAGTCAAGGCCATCATCCTGGATGAGCCGGTGCTGGCTTACTATATCAAGACCAAAGGTCTGGAGGGCAAAATCCGGAAAGTGCCCCAACTCCTGATGCAAGGCTGGATGACCCTGCCGGTGAAGGAGGGTAATTCCCAGCTCCTGGAAATTTTGGATAAGGGGATAGCGGAGGTATCTCCCAAGGAATGGCGGGCCATTGAGGAGAAGTGGGTAGGCCGGGCCAAGTAAAGGGAATGACAGAACTGCTCCGGAGTACCGCTAATATTTAAGGCCTTGATATTTCAAGGCCTTATTATTTGGTTGACGCGGTTATCCTGCTTATCTGGTGGTTGAGAGACCAATTATTGCTGGTTGGTAGTCCCGGCCCGCAAAAACACCGTCACCCGGGTGCCTTTTTCCGGTTCGGTGTCGATGGCAATTTCCCCCTGGTGGGCTTCGATGATTTTCTGGGAGATGGCCAGCCCCAGGCCGCTGCCCTTGGGCTTGGAGGAAAAAAAGGGTTGGAAGATCTTTGCCATCATCTCCGGGGGAATGCCCTTCCCCGTATCCTTGATTTGTGCGAAGACCCGATCTCCCTGCCGGCCGGTGGTCAGGGTCAGTTTTCCCCCGGCCTCCATGGCCTCGATGCCATTTTTGGCAATATTCAAAATTACCTGGCGGATATGGCTCGCATCAAAGAGAATCTCCGGGAGATTGGGGTCCAATTCCACTATCAGCTCGACATTATTTTCCAAAAGACTCGGCTCCAGGCGGGAGCTGATTTCCCGGATCAAGGCATTGAGGTCCCCGGGGGTCTTTTGGGGTTCGGAAAACTTGGCATAGCTCCCCACCTCCACGAGAAAGTCTTCCAGGCGTTTGACTTCATCGACGATGATCTGGAGCTTATTGCGATTTTTGGAGGCCCCCTCCGAGACATCCTTGAGCACCTGGCGGGCAAAGCCGCCGATGAGCATTAAGGGGTTCTTGATTTCATGGCTGATATGCGCCGCCATCTTGCCCAGGACAGCCAGACGCTCACTCCGTAAGAGCTCCTCCTCCATGCGCTTCCGTTCCCGCAAGTCTTTACAATGGCCGATCATGCCTATCTCCCGGTCGTTTTCATAAAGCACCCGGGCGGACAGCCAGATGGGGACCAGGGTGCCGTCCTTATGGCGCATCCAGGTTTCATAATTCTCCAGAATGCCCACGCCCCCAAAAGATTGATCGTGGATTTTAAACTGGACGTCCTCAAACTGGCCGGGGGCATAGATCTCCCGGACATTCATGGTGCCCAGGACTTCTTCCGGATCATAGCCCAGGGTGCGGGCCGCGTTTTCATTAAAGGTGCGGATGGTGCCTTCCAGGTCGCTGGCGATGATCCCGTCCATGCAGGTATGGATGAGGAGCTTCTGAAAATAAATGCCCCGCTCCACTTCGGCGGCCAACTCCTCGGCGGCCCGCTGGCGCTTGATCTGCCACCACATGCCGTTCATTAACAGAGTCAACTGCCGGACATCCGCCTCATCATATTCTTCCTCCTTGTTACCCACGCCGGCCACCGCCACGATGCGGTCACCATCAAAGACCGGCAGGTTCAGGTGGCGCCGGATGGCCACATGGCCCTCGGGGTAGCCTTTCTTATAAGGGTTGGGCGCGGCATAATCATTGGTAATTATGGGCCGCCGCTGGCGTACGGCTTCCCCCCAGAGCCCGGTGGTTTCCACCGGATAGACCAGGGGTTTATCGGTCACGGCGCATTCCTGCATGGCCATACGGGACCAGGCTTGCATGGTGAGCGCCGTTTCGTCCTCATTCATAAAGGCCAGGTAACCG
>JAQTXE010000077.1 GCA_028688935.1 Syntrophales bacterium | reverse complement strand
AAAGGGGAGTTCCTGGCTCCGGGGTTCCTGGGTATAGTAGCCCACCATCTCCAGGCAGAGCATACCCAGGATTTTTTCCCGGTTTTTCCGGGCGCTTTTGGCATAAACCCGGCTGCCCATGTAGGGAGTGAAGAACGCCGGGGGCTCTTCGGTGGTGAAGCCGATGAAGGTCCAGTTTTTTTGGGGCCGGGCCAGGCGGGCTACCTCTAGAAGAACAGCCACCCCGCTGGCGTTGTCGTCCGCGCCGGGGGTGCCGGCCACGGTGTCGAAATGGGCCCCCAGGATGTAGTAACCGCCCGGGGCCTGGTCCCCGGCGATGACGTTGCTCACTTCCCGGCGTTGGTAGATGAAGCTCTGGCGCCGGGGCGCGTAGCCCATTTCTTCAAAATTCCGAAAAACATAGTCTTCCGCTTTCTTCAGGTTTTCGGGCCGGAAGATGGAGCGGTCCCCCAGGGTGACGCTGAGATACGTCAGATGCGCCTCTAAACGGGCCCGGATTTCCTCACGGTTCATAGTTGCAGCAGCCCCCGGAGTCGAAAATGAAATAAGCAGTAAGCCGATGATGAACCAGAAGAAGCGAGTGGCTAAACGTCCCCAAACCAAAAGTCTGTCTCACCCCCATGGCTAAAAAATCTCCCATGGCCCTTTGGAAACTTATCGTTAGCCATAAATTTTGCTGAGCGGTGGCACAGCCTTTCCAGGTTGTGCCGAAAGACCTGCACAGGCTGGAAAGCCTGTGCCACCAGGGGCCATAACCGCCTAACCCTGACTTGTGAGCAGAGCACAGCTTTGGAAAATGAGTGGTTCAAAAGTCCCCCTTTACTAAAGGGGGATTTAGAGGGATTTTGCTGGTCACGGTAAGGCCAGGGAAAGTCATATTACTTCCATCACTTGGCTGATGCGGTTTTCCCGGTCCCCTCCCGGAAGTGCAGAGCCAGCCAGACGGTCTGCCGCGCAGGGTCGGTCCATTCTACCCGGTGGCGGCAATGGGCGGGAATGAGGACATAGTCTCCGGGCCGCAGTACCAAAACCTGGTCTTCGCCCTCAAATAGCAGCCCTGCGGCCCCGGAGAGCAGCACCACCCATTCGTGGGTCTCCTGGTCGTACCACTCCCCCGGTGGCGTGGCCTGGCCGGCGGAAATAATGCGCTCCAGATAAAAATCCGGGGTCTTTAAGAGGACTTCTATGATCTCCTGGGGGAGTTCCCCGGGAATACCGGCGAAAAGGTTGTTTAGCGGCGGCCGGGGCACTTAAACGCTCCTTGAAGAAATTCAAGGTTATTTCAAAACCTGTTTTTCTGTCATCCTGAACGCAGTGAAGGATCTCACCACCTCGAAAATACGAGATCCTTCGCTTCACTCAGGATGACAAAAAGGACGCCTGGATTCTGAACTTGGGAACAGTTTCCCAGGGGTTGTAGCCCATCCCTAAATCCGAAAAAGTTAGCGCTGGCTCACCAACTTTGAACCTTGAACCTTGAACTTCTTTGACTGCGATTTGCTGTCAACTCTTACCCCGGGGCGCATCCTTATTATCAACACACCGCCCTATCTTTCCTTGCAGCAGGCCCCCATCCCGGTCCAGGTACAGTTGCAGCACAAAGGGAAAAGCCCGTCCCGGCACGCTGAAACGCAGGTCCACCCATTCCAGGAGGAACCCGTCTTTCTGGGGTGCAACCCGGGCCAGCAGGGGAAAGCGGGCGAAATCCAGATAAATATCCAAAAGATGCCGGGCCTCGTTGGAATATGCCGGTATAGCCGCGGACGCGGCCCGCCAGTCCTGGACGATGAGGCTGGCCGGCGGCCGGTAGTCCTCTGCCGGGGGCCGGGGGCAGGAAGCGGCAGCCACGGTGGGCCGGACCTCCTTGATTTCTCCCTGGACCCCGGACCAAGCTTCATAAGGCAACTGCACCAGGGCCTGTTTGATCTCCCCGGGCCGGGCGGCAATGAGTTGCCAGCGCCGGCAGGATAAGGGCTGGGGCAGGGCCGCCACCGTGGCCCCTTCTTGGGCTTCTTTTTGGAACACCTGCCGGGCCAAAGATAGGGCCTGATGATGGTAAAAACCGCAAAGTAATAGATAAAATGCGGCCCCCGCCAGGCAGACGGCTCCCACCCGGCGGCCCCAGTGGGGAGAGATGAGAGCCGTTAGGGCTCCGGCCAGCAGGAGAAAAGTGAAGTAGGGATCGATGATGAAGATCCAGTCCAGGGTGAATTTGCGCCGGGAAAAGGGGCTGAAAATCTGAGTGCCGTAAGACGTGGCCAGGTCCAGCACTAGGTGGGTGGTGAGCACCGCCAGCCCCAAAAACAGCAGGGGGTAAAACCACCGGGGCCCGCCCAGCAATCGGCCGATTCCGGCCACCAACAGGCTCCACAGGGGCACGGCCAGCAGGGAGTGGGTAAAGGCCCGATGATAACGGATATGGGCGAAGCTATCGTTCATGCCCCAAAAAAAATCGCTATCCGGCAAGACCGCCAGGATCACCCCGGCCAACGCGGCCCAGCCCCGGGAGGGCGCGCTGATGAGTTGCGACAGCAGCAGGCCGGAGGCTACGTGGGTTACTGGATCCACGGCCACCTCCCCGTCTGGGTGCCGTAGTGGGGAAACTGGCGCAGGAGGTCATCCCGGAGGGCCAGGGCGTCGGGGTAGCGCTCCTCCACCTTTTTCTTCAGGCATTTTAGAATAATCTCCTCCAGGGCGGGAGGAATTTCCGGGTTTTCTTCCCGGGGCGGCAGGGGTTCCTGCTCCAGGATCATATCGATCAACAGCTTTTCCACTTCGCTGTAGAACGGCAACTCCCCGGTATAGAGGAGGTACATGAGCACGCCGATGGCCCAGATGTCGCTGCGGCGCTCGCTCTCCCCCATGATCTGCTCCGGGGCCATGAAGGGCCGGGAGCCCACCACCGTGGCGCTGATATCCTTGTCCTTCAAGATCTTGGCCGCGCCGAAATCCAGCAGTTTCAAGACACCGTCCGGCTGGATAATGATATTGTTGGGTTTGATGTCCCGGTGCATGATCCGGTGCCGGTGAGCGTGTGCCACCACCTCAATCAATTGCAGGACAATGCGCTCCACCAGGGGCCGGGGCACCTCCGACCCCAGCATGTCCCCCAGGGTTTTTCCTTCCACGTATTCCTGGATCAGCGCCAGCTTGCCGTCATCTTCCAGGGTGCCCACCAGGTTCACCACTCCCGGATGGGGTGAGAGTTGCTGGCAGATGGCGGCCTCTTTGCGGAACTTGCGATTCGCGGCTTTGTCGAAGGGGATTTTGGCCACGTACTGCCGCCGGGGGCCGATTTCCTCCGTATCCAAAACCAGCCACACTTCCCCGAAATTCCCCTGTCCCAATTTTTTTATTTTTTCAGAGCGGCCACCCAACAAAGGGGTCAGCTGCAAGAGAGCCAGGTAATCCCGGGCGCCGGGCAACAGATTCTCCACCAACACCTTCAGGGCCTTTTTCAGGGGCGAAGAAGAACCCACCGGCGCCACCTGGAAGCCGTGCACCTCCGACCCCGGAGAAGAGGGAGCCACATCCGTGAGCAATACCGGCACCGGGTGTCCGTCCCGGCTCCGCAAATTAACCTTGATATGTCTCACTTCTCCCTCTTGGGAGAGAACCTGGTGGAGGCGTTCCCGGTCTTCCGGACCGTAAAGCAGGTCAGTGGCCTTCAGGGGCAGCTTCCGGTCTCCCTGGGGAGAGTATCCCAAAACCCGGGCCAACATAGGGTTGAGGGTATAAGACCCGCCCTGGCGGTCACAGAGAAAAAGAGGCTGGGGCGTCTGGTGAAAGATGCGGTTAAATTCCTCCTGGGAGGTCATCAGGAGCCGGCGGTCATCCTGGAGGCGCAGGAGCACCGCCACCCGGGCCAACACCTCCGGAGCCCGGAAGGGTTGCGCCAGGAACTCGTCGGCCCCGTACTCCAGGGCCCGGGCCGCGGCCGCGGCCTCGAACTGCTCCAGAGTGACGATCAAGGGTACCTCCCGACCGGTCTCCTGGGACTTGAAGTGGCGCACCGCCTCCAAACCCTCCGGCGATTCATCCATAACAATAATCAGCGCGGGGCGGCCCAGATCTTCCCCCAACAAGTCCTCCAGAGAGCGGCGCTGCACTTCATAACCGTCCCCGGTAAGGACCGCGGTCAACTCCCGCACCGCGCTTCCTTCTTCGCCGGCGATGACTATGGCAGGGGGCATATCCAGACCTTTCTTGAAGTGATTACTGACATTTTCCCCGGATTTCCACGATTTGGCAAGAAGCTATTTCACCGGCCAGATAGATGCGTAATTGACAAAATTTCTCAGGAAACTTATGATCTTCCCCAACGGAACCGGGTTCCCCAAACCGACTGCCAGAGGTTTCCGGATCTAGCCCCAGGGTGCAGGAGGCGCCATGAAATTTTTTAATTTATCCGAAGCCCCCAAATTTTCTAGTGATAAGCCTTATCGGCAATTACTTTTCGATTCTCCCAACGTGCGGATACTTTCTTTCAATTTCGAGCCGGGCCAGGAGATGCCGGTTCACTCCCATAACGCTGATTCGGACGTAAGCCTGCTCATCCTGGAAGGGGAAGGAGTCTTCATGGGCGGCCATCAGGAAATTCCGGCGACCACCGGCTCTTTGCAGGTCATGCCGGTGACCGAACCCCACGGTTTCCGGGCCCTGACCCGGGTGCGGCTGCTGGTATTCATCGCCCCTACGCTGTAATAGGGTTTTTCGTTGTCAGTTTCTGCCAATAATAAAAGGGGCTATGGTTGCGCCCAGCTTTAGGGAAAAAATAAATCAACTTTCTCCCAACTGCTCCCCAAGCCGTTTTTCGGGGACGTCATTCTGAGAGAGAGCCAGTCACAGGTCTCTGTAGGCGCTGTTAAAGGTATGGCATGAACAGAGCATATGTCCACGGTTATTCAGAAAGAGAGAACCAGCGTCTCCAGGATCAAGCCTCGACGCTTACCGATCTGCTGCATGCAGATTCGATTTTTCCCCCTGGCAGCCATATCTTGGAAGCCGGCTGCGGCGTGGGCTCGCAAACGCTGACCCTGGCCCAGAAAAATCCCCGTGCCTTTTTTACCTCCATAGACATCTCAGTATCGTCCATCGAGCAGGCCCGGGAAAGATTGCAGGCCGCAGGTTGCCAAAATGTCCAATTTCAACAGGCCGACATCTTTAACCTTCCTTTTCCCCCAGACTCTTTCGACCATATCTTCGTCTGTTTCGTGTTGGAGCATCTACGGGACCCTGAGAAAGTATTGGTTTGCCTGAAAAGGGTGTTGAAATCCGGGGGGACGATTACCGTAATCGAAGGCGACCACGGCTCCGCCTATTTTTACCCGGACAGTGAAGAGGCCCATCAGGCCATTCACTGCCAGATTCAGCTGCAAGCCGCTGCCGGTGGCAATGCCTTGATCGGCAGAGAGCTCTACCCTCTGCTGGTGAAATCGGGCTTTACCGCCGTGCGGGTGTCACCGCGCATGGTCTATGTGGATGCCAGCAAACCGGAGTTCGTTGATGGTTTTATCAGGAAAACCTTTACGGCCATGATCGAAGGGGTGAGAGAGCGGGCGTTGCAGGAAAAACTGATTGAGGCCGCGACCTTCGACCAGGGCATTAGAGATCTTTACCGCACCGCCGAGGCTGGCGGGACTTTTTGTTATACCTTTTTTAAGGCCATGGGCCGCAAGTGAGCAATTACCAGCCTGACGGCGGCATCTGCCAGGGGCAAACCGGCCAATCTCCCGGAGGTTGCCAGGTGGCGGGACGCGCCAGTTACACCTAAAACTTTTTGAAAGCGCTCCTGACCCATTTTTATGTTACCCATCTACCTTAAAGACCAGGATTTTACGCCACCGGACGATCCCCTTTACTATCTTCTCACCAGAGACGGCCTCTTTTTGGTGAAGAGCACGCCCTTCTTTGCGGCCGCGGTGCCGGTTCAGGGCATTCCCTGGCTGGAAGCCCAGGAGCCGGAGGTGCGCCTCACCGCCCCGCCCCTGCCCGTCAGTCTGCTGCTCCAGGCTTTAGCCTTTTTTCGCGCGGTTTACTCCCGCTATAAGAGCGAAGCCGTGGCCCTTCTGGCCTGGCGGGAGACCGACCGGACCTATGAACTGGTGATACCCCACCAGACCGTGGGGGGCGGCCACTGCGATTACGAAATTAAAGACTTCCCTCCGGGCCTCAGGCGGTTGGGCACCATCCACAGCCATGCCGCGGCTGCAGCCTTCCACTCCGAGCGGGATGAGAATGACGAACGCCATGAAGACGGCTTTCACCTCACTCTGGGCAACATCGACGGAGACCTGACCCTCTCCTGCTCGGTGGTGGTCCAGGGACTTAGGGGCCAGATCCCCACGGAGCGCCTCTTCACCCCCTACCCCATCCCCTGGGACCAGGCGCCCCCGGAGACAGACTGGGCCGCGGAAGTGGAGAGCAAAGTCACCCCCCTGCCCCGGCCCATCGAGTTCGGGACGTAAAAAGTGAATAGTGCGACAGACGCTCCTTAAATTCTAAATACTCGCGTCTTACTTTGCGCCTTGGCGTCTTTGCGTGAGGTTTAACATGCTGGAGATCAAAGCCATCGGCATCGGCGGCATCGGTTGCGCGCTGCTGCCCTTTCTCTGCCGTTATCTGCAATATTCCGGAGAGAAGGCCCGGATCACCCTCATTGACGGCGACAATTTCGCGAGGTCCAACGCCCCCCGCCAGGCCTTCAGCCGCCTGGGGAACAAGGCGGAGGTCAAGGCCCGGGAGCTGGCCCAGGAGTTCGACAACCTTTCTTTACGCGCCGTGCCGGAGTTCGTCACTCCGGAAAACGTGGCCCGGCTGCTGAAAGAAGGCGACGTGGTCTTATTGATGGTGGATAACCACGCCAGCCGCAAGCTGGTGAGCGATCATGCCGCCACCCTGCCTGCGGTCACCCTCATTTCCGGGGGCAACGATTTTGTGGACGGCAACGTCCAGGTCTTTCTGCGCCGGGGAGGAGAGAGCCTGACCCCCTCCTTGAGCCGCTATCACCCGGAAATCGCCCAACCCCGGGACACTAACCCCGCCGAGCTCTCCTGCGAAGAACTCATGGCCCGGGGTGCGCCCCAACTCCTGTTCACCAATCTCATGGTGGCCTCCATGATGCTCAACGCCTTCTATGCCTTTTCCCAAGACCGCCTCACCTATGCCGAGGTCTACCTGGATATCCTGGAAAACCTTACCCGCCCCGTAACCCGGCCGGTTTAAAAAAATAAGGGGAAGGCCGGCCCTGGCCGGCTTTCCCCTTAAAATTAGACGACGTCAGGAGATGGGGACTTGGGAGCTTAATCTTCTTTAACCGTAGGCTTCCACACCACCCGGTCTCTTTTTCCTCTTTTTCCTATATTTCTTCTTAATCGGCTTCGCCTTCACGATCTCGATCAGGAAATCGTACTTTTTGCACATATAGGGATAGGTTCTGGGGTTAGCATTGATCTGCATGCAATAAAAAGGCTTGCCGTCACGATAGGCCGTCAGATTGAAATGCCGCGCCCAGGCGGTATATTCGATGAAGCCATGGGCCGGGATCACCAGGGTCGCACTGCTGTTACCCGCAGGGACCGTTACCTCGTACTGGGTTTTATTTTTAATGATGCCGGTATACTTGCGCGCCCGCCTCTCTTTTTTCAGGGGCGCCGGATAAGGCAGATCACCCAGTTGCGGCAACTCCGATTCCACCTCCGTGGGATTAAAAACCAGTTCGTTTTCGACGCCCTCGTATTGCTGCAGATTAGTAACATTCACCGTGGAATATAGTTCTCTGCCCTGGCGCACGCTGGTGCCGGCCGTCACACAACCGCCAATCAGACCCAGGAAGAGGATAAAGCAAAGTAACTTCTTTTCCATGACTTAGCCCCCTCTTATTCAATGGGCTGATGGCCGAAGGAAGTAGGCAGGCTGGAGCGCAATGCCGGCGCTTTCCTGCTGCTGGTCCTCATCGGCGGCTGCTCCTCAAATTCATAATCGATGATACCGCCGATTTCATCGTATTTGATGGATTTTAATTTCTTACTGTAATTGATGATGGCTATTGATTTGGCAAAATGGATGGGAGTTACTTCGGGGGGTCCGGTTTTCCCATATACTGCCAAGCCGCCAGCGCCACCTGAGGCGGGGGCTCCCCAACCACCGCCCCCACCGGCAATACCAAAAGTCCCAGTCTTTCCATGACTGTCGGAGGAGTATCTACCGCTGGCATATCCCTGTTGGTCGGTAGTGATGAACTCCGAATGTTGGAAATTGGCGCATCCTGCCGCCAACAAAGCCATTACTAAGAGTAAGCCGAAAATCTTCATCACCCATCTCCCTTTAAATTATATGGTGGATCGAACTCTGTTGCTTATCCGGCGTTCCCCCAGCAACGCCTTAGATGCCTTAATGGTCTTGGATAACGCTTTGAAACTTTCTATTTTTCTTGGGTAGTAACTTAACGGGCTTTTGTCAAGAGATTTTTTTAATATCTCTCCTGCAAGAGGCGCACCTTTAAGACTTTAATTTTCTTAACTCTACCTATAATTCGGCCATGACGCCGAATTTCTGAAATGAAAAAGGAAAATCCCAGGAAAAAACTATTTCTCTAACGGCAACCCCACCTTCTCACCGGTGAGGGACTCCACCTCCTGCAGCAGCGCGGTGAGCAAATCCTTCTCCGGTACTTTGCGCACCAGTTGGCCTTTTTTAAAAAGCACCCCCACCTTTTTACCGCCGGCGATGCCCACGTCCGCTTCCCGGGCCTCTCCGGGACCGTTGACCACACAACCCATGATGGCCACCTTCAGGGGTGCGACGATATTCAACAGGCGGCGTTCGGCTTCTTCGGCCAGGTCGAACAAATTAATCCCGCAGCGGCCGCAAGTGGGGCAGGAGATGAGTTCCACCCCCCGCTCCCGAAGGTGCAGGGCCCGGAGAATCTCGTAGGCCACCCGTATTTCCTCCACCGGGTCCCGGGTCAGAGAGACTCTTAAGGTGTCGCCGATGCCTTCGGCCAGGAGCATGCCGATGCCCAGCGCGGATTTCACCGTGCCGGCGATCAGACCCCCGGCCTCGGTGACTCCCAGGTGCAAGGGGTAATCCACCTGGGCGGCCAACTGCCGGTAGGCCTCCACGGTGACCGGCACATCGGAAGATTTAAGGGAAATTTTAAAATCGCCGAAGCCCCAGTCCTCGAATTGCCGCACCCATCTTAAGGCGCTGGCCACCAGGGCCGGGGCGGTGGGCCCCCCGTAGGCGGCCCGCAGGTCCTCCTCCAGGGAGCCGGCGTTGACTCCCAGGCGCAGGGAGATCCCCTTTTCCCGGCAGGCGTTCACCACCTGGCGGGTCTTTTGCGCCCCCCCCAGATTGCCCGGATTGATGCGAATGGCGTCGGCCCCCTGGTCCAGGACCGCCAGGGCCAGGCGGTGGTTGAAATGAATGTCGGCAATCAGGGGTACGGGGCTTTCCCGCTTGATCTCTCCGAAGGCCCGGACCGCCTTTTGATCCGGCACGGCCAGGCGCACCACTTCACAGCCCGCGGCGGCCAGGCGCTGGATCTGGGCCAGGGTCGTCTCCACCTGGCGGGTATCGGTGTTGGTCATGGACTGGACCATCACCGGGGCCTCTCCCCCCACGGGCACGGAGCCGATATGGATGGTTCTGGTGGCATTGCGTTTCATGAGTTTGTCTTTGCAGGTTATCCGCGAGAGATAGGACTTATTCCCCAAAATGTCAAAACTTAAGAACTCTGCGAAATGTCTAATTAGATAGACTTTTTGAAATCTCCCTCCCCCTGAGGGGGGAGGGCCGGGGTGGGGGTGGCGTCTTTTGGTCTGGTTGCAGGTAGTTGCCCAAGACGCCCCCCTCACCCTAACCCTCTCCCCCCGAGGGGAGAGGGGATAAAATCTTTTGATTTCGACCTTTGGGCGACTTTCGCAGAGGTCTAAATTATAAAGGTATTATACCATCTTCACTTCTAAAAACTAACCTAACTCCCGGAGTAACTCTCCGACTATCTTTATTCTTTTGATCTTTTGACCGAAAACCGAAAACTGAAAACCGAAAACCTCCTTTAAGCGGCATTTTTTTCCTAACCGGGGTGGCGCTTTTTGCCGGGTTTTCCAGGGTCGATTTTACCCTGGTGTTGAATTTTATTGGATATTTCTTTAACTTGCGGATGGCACAGGCCTTGCTTTCTCACCTGGCAGACTTGAATTGTCAGGAGGAGGAATGCAGGCAATCGGCGTTACGCCCCCGGTTTTGAACCTGAAGTCCCTGACGCCGGGACGGGCGGAAGCATATCCGGCCATGGATATGTTCCAGTCGCTGCTGCAGCAGCGGATCCTCTCCCGGGGGTATGCCAGCAGTAATGCCTCAACCGGACCCTTGAGCCGGGCCAGTCTAAAGGCGCAGGTGAGCCAGGCCCGGCCGGTGTCATCCAACTCTGCTTCTTCCCGGCTCTTCAACAAGATGCCCAAATTCACTGTGCACACCGCTTCCACCAAAGGGTCCCGGGACCCCTTGCCGTTGCATATCACCGAAAAGCTTAGCAATAGGACGCAGGCCCAAAGGCAGGAAAAGTCTTCCACCTCCATGGAGAAGGCTGATTCCTCTTCCCGGATTTTGCAAAAAGACCGCCGTTCCCGGACGCTGGGGTTGATCCGGGGAAAATCGGACCTGGCCAAATCAACCGGGGCAGTGGTTCCCGATGGCAGCACCGAAATGCCTCCGGCACTGAAGGCTTTGAAAGAAATCCTGAACCAGCAGCCGGGACAGGCCCTGAAAGTCTCCCAGGACCAGATCCCCCAAGTTAAGGCTTTTCTTTTAAAGGCCGGCCTCCCCGCAGAGCAGGTGGAAAAGCTCTTCAATTCGTCCAGCTTTGAAACTAAGGGGCTGACGGCCGCGGACTTGCAAGCCGCCTGGCAGGAAGCCTGTCATAACTCCCGGGAGCAGGCCCTGGCGGCCCAGGTAGCCCAAGGGACACCGGCTGTTGGCGCCGCCGAGATGCCCGCGGCCCTCAAATCTCTGATGGACCTGGTAAATCAGCAGCCCGGACAGAACCTGAAGGTGCCCCCGGACCGCCTCCCGGAAGTGGAAAGTTTTCTTCTGAGGACCGGCATTTCTCCGGATCAATTGGAAAAACTGCTGAATTCGCCCCGTTTTCAGGAACAAGGCCTGACGGCCGCCGAGTTGCAAGCCGCCTGGCAGAACAGCATCAAAAGCTCTCTGGCCTCGCAGGGTGTGGGTCAAAATGGCTCCCTCACGGCCCTCACCAGCCAGTCGGACTACCGGGAAATTTGGGAAAACCTGGTTCTGCCGCCCCAATCCCTGGCGGATTTGCGCCTGGAGTTACAGCAATTAGGGGTGGCGCCGGAGGCCGTGGCCAAACTGACTGAGCAAAATTATCCCCAGGGCCTGCCCCTGACCCAGGTCTGGCAGCTCCTCCAGCAAGCCGGCAAAAATGCCGATAGCCTGGCCCATTCCCCCCTGCTGCTCAACGGCGGGGAGCAGGTGGGAAAATGGCGCCAGTTATTGGAACAGGCCGGCATGGACCAGGAAGTGGCCCAGTCCCTGGTCTCCGGCTCCAGCCCCACCACCCGGGAGGAGTTGCGGACCGGTCTGCTGAAGATGGCCCCCCCGGCCGTTCAGCTTCAGGGGCAGGAGATCCCTAAACCCCTTTATCTGCCGCAAAGCGTTCGCGTCCGGGCGTTTCCCATGTGGCAGCAGCCTGACCTGGGTCAGGGGGGAAGCGGCGATAGTAGCAGTGGTAATTGGACCCAGAATTTCGCCTTCTCTTCCCAGACTCAGCAGGTTAACCTTGCCGGCTCTTCAAACCTGAATAATTTCCTGGCCCTTCTTACCGGTGACACCAATCTCAACACCGGGCAATTCACGGCTTCAGAAGTTACCGGGAGCCCCACTTCCACAGTTAATGCCTTGCTGACCCCGGAAGCCCGGGCCGCCTTATGGTCCCAGGTGCAAGCCGGGGTTCTGGGAAACCTCAGTCCCGGAGTGAACCAGGTCACTTTAACCCTCAATCCCCCGGAAATGGGGAACCTGCACCTGAGCCTCAATGTTAGAGGCGACCTGGTGGAGGTGACCGCCATCGCCTCCCATGCCGCGGTGGCGGAAGCCGGCGCGGCCGGAGTGCAGCAATTGGCCCAGGCCCTGAATCAACAAGGCCTGACTTTGACCCAGTTCCAGTTCCATCACCAGGATGAAGCCCCGAGTCAGTCTAATCTGGCCTTCTTTCAGAACTCCGGAGACCAGCGGCAGGCCGGGAAAAAAGGCGCGGACAGGTGGGAGCAACCCCCCAACCCCCGGCGGCGGCGCTGGGCCGGAGGCATCGATTGTTTTGCCTGATGCATCTCTTTGAGGATTAGAACCATGTCTACGAGCATCTCCAGTATTCCCAATACTACCAGCACTGACACTTCGAGCACTGCGGCCAGTTCCGCTTCGGGCTCCCTCACCGGCGGAGTCAACATGGGCAAGGAGGATTTTCTCCTCCTCCTCACCACCCAGTTGCGTTACCAAAATCCCCTGAGCCCGGAAGACCCTAAGGATTTCGTGGCCCAACTGTCCCAGTTCAGCTCCCTGGAGCAGCTCATCAACGTCAATACTAAACTGGATGATTACAGCACGACCTCCAAGTCCATGCAAACCACCATGCAATTGTCCCAGGGGTTGGATCTCATAGGCAAGCAGGTAAAAGCCCAGGGGAATGCCTTTGTGGTTAAGGAGGGGGAAGCCAATAAAGCGTCGTTGATCCTCGGCAGCAACGCCGCCTCCGTCAAGGTCTCCATTTATGACAGCAACAGCAAGCTGGTGCGCACCCTGGACATGGGCGGCCAGTCCAAAGGAGAAGTCCAGATTTCCTGGGATGGCAAGGACAGCAACGGGACTACGGTGGCTGACGGCACTTATCGGTACCAGGTGACCGCCACGGACTCTAATAAGAACACAGTGGAAACCGCCAGTTACGTCACCGGCACCGTGGAGGAAGTGCTCCAGGATTCCGACACGATCTATTTGAAGGTTAACGGCCTCCTGGTGACCCTGGATAGTATTCTTTCCATCGACGAATCTTAATTAACTAACCTGGGGCCGCCTGCCCGCGGTCCCCATCAGGCCTTTGGAGGGGTTTTACCATGTCAATTTCCAGCGCGATGTACACCGGCTTAACCGGCCTCAGGAGCAACGGCGAGGCCATGGGGGTATTGGGGGACAATATCGCCAATCTCAGCACCACCGGGTTCAAATATAGCCAGGTGCAATTCGAGGACCTGATGGCCCAGATGGTCTCCACCGGCTCCGGCCCCGGACAGGAGGGGCGGGGCAGCCGCATCTCGGAGATCACCCCCATCTTTTCCCAGGGGTCTCTGGAGACCAGCGCCGACGACGTGGACGTGGCTATCACCGGCACCGGCTTCCTCATCGTCAAAGAGCCCAGCACCGATTCGTTATACTACACCCGGGACGGCAATTTCTCCCTGAACAAGGACGGCTACCTGGTCAATGCCCACGGTTACCGGGTCCAAGGTAAGCAGATGGTTAACGGTACCCCCAGCGGCGTGGATACGGATATCGTCATCCAGCAGAATTTCAGCAACCCCAAGGTCACTGACAGTATGGACATGGTCCTCAACCTGAACTCCAACAGCGTGACCGGCGAAGCTTACTCTTCGGCCCTCACCGTTTACGATTCCGTGGGCAACGGTCACACCGTGAATTTGACCTTTACGAAAGAGGCCGCCGCGGATACCTGGTCAATTACCGGGACCCTCGACGGCACCACCGCCATCACCATTTACGATCGCGGCACCACCAACCCGCCTACGGATATGCACTTTACCAGCGGCACCATGGACGCGGGCGGCGACTATGATTTAGTCTTGGACGATCCCGTTATGCCGGGGGGCGTCACAACCCACCTGCTGCTGACCGGCACCGGCGGCGGCAGCACCACCCAATACGCCGCCTCCTCGGTGACCAATTACGCCTCCCAGAACGGCTACGGCCCCGGTTACCTGGAGAGGATCTCCATCAACAATGAAGGCGTGATCACCGGCAACTACTCCAACGGCCAGATCATCCCTCTGTACCAACTCACTCTGGCCCGGTTCAACGCCCCCACCAAGCTGCACCGGGAAGGCTCCAACATGTATACCGAAACCCAGGATTCCGGCGTGGCCCTCACCGGCGCGCCCAGCACCAACGGCCTGGGTTCCATCACCTCCAACTCCCTGGAGCAGTCCAACGTGGACCTGGGCGAGCAGTTCGTGCACATGATCATCTACCAGCGGGCCTTCCAGGCCAATTCCCGGGTTATTACCACCAGCGACACCCTGCTGGAGGAGGTCCTGTCCCTGAAACGGTAAGGGAACTTCGCCAGGCGCTGGCTGAACTGACATGGTAAATCATAATTAACCTGATTCTAGTTGAGTATATAAAGGGGGGGAAAAGCCAGACTTTCTGACCCGGCGCCACCTGCGGGGGTAAGGGAAGAAAGTCTGGTGTAGGAAGCCGGGGGCCGGGGGCACGGGTGTCCCGCCTGTGCAGCCCCTGGCTCGCCTACTTCATAATCGCCACGCCCTCTTTACGGATTTGCTGCGTAAGCTGTGAATCTTGCGGGCCGGGGTCAAATCCGCCACTGAAATCTCTAAAATACTCACTACCTACAAGCCCAAAAGACGTACTGGGGCATTTCCACCCCATTCATAAAAGGAATGGGCGCCGCAATGGTCTCAGCCCTAAGGAGGCGGTAGCCGGGGAATTGCGCGGTTATTTCTTCCGGAGCGGGGAAATGGTGGATCAGGTTGCCATCAGGGGTGGCGATATCCACCAGGGTGCCGGGCTCCAGCTCCCGGGTCTCGGGCCGCCGCACCAACTCGGCGAACTCCCGGGGTGAGACATAGATGAAGATCTGCCCCTGGGGACTGAGCACCCGGTCCATCTCCCGGCAGTAAGCCTCAAAAGTCCGGGCGTAGCCGTGGTTGATGACGTTGATGGACACCACCAAGTCAAAGGACGCGGCCGGAAAGGGCAAACGCCCCAGGTCCGCCAGCGCCAGGTGGGCCCTGATTCCTGCAGCCCGCAGCTTCTCCTGGAGCCGCGCCAGGACCCCGGCCTCCCGGTCCACCCCCCAGACCTCAAACCCCTCCCGTACCAGGGGCAGCAGATGCCGCCCCGCGCCGCAGCCCGCGTCCAGGACCAGGCGGCAGCCCGCGGCCTTTATCTCCGGCAAAGCCGCCAGAAACTCCGGATTAGGCTGAAGCCGCTGCATCTCCGGCGCGGCAAAGATTTCTCCCCAGTCGGGCAATTTTCTCCCCTTCCATGAATGATGAACAGTTCATCGGCGAATATCGGCCTGTATCGGCGGTTATTAGATCAGCCGCCGATGCACGCCGATTTATATTACTGCCTTTTTGTCTGAATTCTGTATAACCGCTCCTTCTGGTCCAGTCAATCCAGGGGAAAATATATCGCAATATAACGATATATTTCTTGACAGCATTTGACTTCTAACGTTATTCCTTGGTGGAACAAGGGTGATTGCCATGAAGAATAACGATAAAACCACCCAGGCCGTCGATATCCTGCACCGCCGCTACATCGGGGACAATGTGGAACGGCAGGCGTCCCTGGAGGCTGAGCGGGTGCATGCCCAGGTGGCCCGGATCATCTATGATTTGCGCAAGGAAGCGGGCCTCACCCAAAAGGAACTGGCCAAGCTGATCGGCACCACCCAATCAGTGATCAGCCGCCTGGAGGATGCCGATTACGAGGGCCATTCCCTGTCCATGCTCAGCCGCATCGCCACCGCCCTGAAGCAGCGTCTGGTTTTTTCCGTAATGCCAGCTGACCCGGATGGCAGCAAAGCAGGGAATATCCAGGAAGAATTGTCGGCCCCTCTGGCAA
>JAQTXE010000076.1 GCA_028688935.1 Syntrophales bacterium | reverse complement strand
TGGAAGGAACTGGAGTCTACAAAAGGGGAGCCTGGACCGCGGAAACCGGCGTGGCCCAGATGCTGGGCAGTTTGGCCGCCACTCCCGGCTCCACCCCGCCCCTGCACTTAGAAGACCTGGTGGTCCGGGTGCAGCAGACCCGGAACCTGGAGCTGGCCTCGGAGCAGGCCCGGGCCGTAGCCGCGGCCCTCAAGGAGAAAGTGCTCATCATCACCGGCGGCCCCGGCACCGGCAAGACCACCATTGTCAGTTGCATCCTGGATTTATACCGGAGCCTGGGGTCCAAGGTCCTGCTCATGGCCCCCACGGGCCGGGCCGCCAAGCGCCTGAGCGAAGCCACGGGTGCGGAAGCCACCACCATCCACCGGGCCCTGGAGTTCTCCCCCCAGACCGGGGGCTTTAAGCGCAACCTCCAAGACCCCTTGAAGGCCCAGGTGGTAGTGATTGATGAGACCTCCATCGTGGACATCTACCTGATGGCCCACCTCCTCCGGGCGGTGCCTCCTTCGGCCCGCCTCATCCTGGTGGGGGACGCGCACCAACTCCCCGCGGTGGGTCCGGGAAACATCTTGAAGGACCTGATGGCCTCCGGGGTCCTGCCGGTGGTCCGCCTCACCCAGATCTACCGTCAGGCCCGGGAGAGCCTCATCGTGGTCAACGCCCACCGCATCAACCAGGGGGAATTCCCGGTCTTGCCCAAATACCTGGGCAAAAGCGACTTTGTTTTTCTGGAATTGGACGAGCCCCAGGCCCTGCAGCGCCGTCTGTTGGATCTGGTGGAAAAGGAACTGCCTGGGCGCTACGGTTTCAATCCTTTGAAGGATTTGCAGGTGATCACCCCCATGCACCGGGGGCCTTTGGGGGTGCAAACCCTGAACCATCTGATGCAGCAGCGTCTCAATGCCGGGAAGGCCACCTGGACCTGGGCCGGCCGCTCCTTCCACCGGGGCGACAAAGTCATGCAACTCAGGAATAATTACTACAAAGAAGTCTTTAACGGCGACATCGGCCAAGTCATGGGGGTTGACGGCGGCACCGGCCAACTCCAGGTGAACTTTGAGGGCCGGGCCATCCCCTATGATCCGGGAGAAAGGGAGGAACTCACCCTGGCTTACGCCATCACCGTGCATAAATCCCAGGGCAACGAATTCCCGGCGGTGCTGCTGGTGCTCACCACCCATCATTACTTGCTGCTGCAGAGGAATCTGCTTTACACCGGCGTCACCCGGGGCCGGCGCCTGGTCATTATTTTGGGGAGCAAAAAGGCCCTGGGGATGGCCATCAGTAATGATAAGCCTATCCGGCGCTACACCTATCTGGCGCCCCGGCTGCGCCAGGCTCTGGCGCCGCTAACGGGAAAAAGTCTTGACATTTCCCCCACGCAAGCGCACAATTATACCAAATAATTTAGGGAAATAGGTGTTAATGGACCTTTTTAACAATCTGGAAGAAAAACTGGAGAGCATTCTCAGCAAGTTTGAGAGTCTCAAGGAGGCCAACGCAGCCTTACAGAATAATCTGAGCCTCAAGGATCAGGCCCTCAAGGAAGCCGAAGCCGCCCTGGAGAAAGTCAATCAGGAACGGGAGGTAATTCGCCAACGGATCGACAAGATTCTGAAAAGATTGGAAATACTAGATAAAGGAGAATCAGCCTAGCATTGGACCAGGACCACAAGCCGGTAGTGGTGGAAATTTTAGGGCGCCCCCTGCAAGTTACGGGAAGTATCGTCCCGGAACGCCTGCAGATGGTGGCCGGCTTGGTGGATGAGCAACTGCGGAATTTGCAGCGAGCTTTCCCCTCCAGCCCCTTGGCTGATCTGGCTATTTTGGCCGCCCTGAATCTGGCATGTGAACTTTTGGAAAGCAAGGAGGACTATCAACAACTCCGTACAAATATTGAGCAACGATCCCGACAATTGATACAAAAGCTGGAGGCCCACAGTTCCTCTTCCCCACCCGGACCATGATGGAGGGGCAGTTTGGGGGAGAAAGAACCAGCCTGCAGCGTTAGCCTGATCCCGGGACGGACAGGCCAGGGGTGAGTAGGGAAAGCGGGGAGTTATTCCGAGCGTAAGCACGGTTAGAAATATGGGTGCTAACCAAGAGAGTTTTGGGCTGAAACCGCAGTCAATTAATCGACTGCACCATATTTCCGGACATCTAACAGAGGAGGTTGGGCAAAGAATCCCTGGAGCAGCGCTTTTTTTGAATAAAGAAGCAACTTAAGTTGGCTGTTTTGGCCGGCTGGTCAGGATGACCGGCCCTTCCACCCACCACCTTAGGCCCCTCTTATCCCCCGGCGAAAACCCTTTTCGCCACCCTTGTCTCCGCCCCGATCAGGTACAACTTCCTGTCGGCTCTACGGCCTTAACCTGAGGTCTGCCGAGCGCCAGGATTTTACCGGTATAACCATTAAGGGAACTTCCCATGAATATATGGATGCAAGTGTTAATGGACGCCCTTTTTGTGGGCCTCGGCTTTCTGGCGGGCTTTCTCTACCGCAAGTATGTGATGGACGTCCGGGTCGGCTCGCTGGAGTCGTTGGGCAAAAAAATCCTGGATGAGGCGGGCAAAGAGTCGGAAGCCATCAAAAAGGAAGCCCGGCTCCAGGCCAAAGACCTCCTCCTGCAAATCAAAGTGGACTTCGAAAAGGAGACGCAGGAGCGCCGCCATGAGCTGAACCAGTTGGAGCGCCGCCTGCTGCAGAAAGAAGAGCACCTGGAGAAAAAATCGTCCCTGGTGGATGAGCGGGAGACGGATTTGGTGAAGAAACTCCGCCAGGCCTCCCAGCAAGAGGAAGACCTGAAGCAGCAGGCGGAGCGTTACCAGACGCTGATTGCGGAGCAGAATATGCGCCTGGAGCAATTGGCGGGCTTGAGCGCCCAAGAAGCCCGGGACCTGCTCCTTCAGAGCATGGAGCGGGAAATCCGGGCGGATGCCGCGCGGCTGGTCAAACGCATCGAAACCGAGGCCCGGGAGCACGCGGACCGCAAGGCCAAGGATATCATCGCCTTGGCTATCAAGCGATATGCCAGCGACTTCGTGGCCGAGCAGACGGTGTCCGTGGTGCCCTTGCCCAACGAAGAGATGAAGGGACGCATTATCGGCCGGGAAGGACGTAACATTAGGGCCCTGGAGGCGGCCACCGGCGTGGACATCATCATCGACGACACCCCGGAAGCGGTCATCCTCTCCGCCTTCAACCCCATCCGCCGGGAAGTGGCCCGCCGCAGCCTGGAGCGCCTCATCTCCGATGGCCGCATCCACCCCGGGCGCATCGAAGAAATCGTGGACAAGGTCAACCAGGAGTTGGAGACCAATATCCGGGAAGCCGGGGAGGAGGCGGCCTTCGACACCGGGGTCCACGGGCTGCATCCGGAACTCATCAAGCTGTTGGGCAAACTGAAATTCCGCACCAGTTATTCCCAGAACGTCCTCAAACATTCGGTGGAAGTCTGTTATCTCACCGGCATCATGGCCGCGGAGTTGGGCATCAACGTCAAACACGCCAAGAGGGCCGGTCTCCTCCATGACATCGGCAAGGCCGTGGATCAGGAGTCGGAAGGGGTCCATGCCCTGATCGGTGGCGACCTGTCCAAGCGTTACGGCGAATCCCCGAAAGTGGTGCACGCGGTGGCGGCCCACCACGAGGACATCCCCCCGGAGAGCGTGCTGGCCGTGCTGGTCCAGGCCGCGGACACCCTGTCCGGGGCCCGGCCCGGGGCCCGGCGGGAGATGTTGGAAACCTATGTGAAACGCCTGGAGGATTTGGAGAAGATCGCCCGCTCTTTCAACGGCATTAGCAAGTCCTACGCCATCCAGGCAGGCCGGGAAATCCGCCTGATAGTGGAAAGCGACAAGATCAATGATGAAGAATCAGCCCTCCTTTGCCGGGAAGTGGCTAAAAAGATCGAGTCGGACCTCACCTATCCCGGCCAGGTCAAGGTCACCGTTATCCGGGAGACCCGCACCGTGGAATACGCCCGTTAAGGCGCGGCCATGAATATCCTGTTTATCGGTGACGTGGTGGGCGCTCCCGGACGCCGGGCTTTGGAGGAACTGCTTTCCAAGCTGGTGGACCACCACTTCATCGATCTGGTGGTGGCCAACGGGGAAAACGCCGCCGGGGGCCTGGGTATCACCCCCCTGATTGCGGACCAGCTTTTGGGCCAGGGGATCGACGTCCTCACCAGCGGCAACCACATCTGGAAGCACAAAGAGATTATCCCTTACCTGGAAGCCACGGACCGCCTCATCCGCCCAGCCAATTACCCGCCCGAGACCCCGGGCCGGAGTTTTACCGTGGTGGAAACCGCGGCGGGTGAGGCCGCGGCGGTCATCAACCTGGAAGGCCGGGTCTTCATGAGCCCCCTGGAGTGCCCTTTTCGCACGGTGGATAAGATCCTGGAGGCCATCCCTAAGGAAGTCAAGGTCATCCTGGTGGATATGCACGCCGAGGCCACCAGCGAAAAGCAGGCCATGGGCTGGTTCCTGGACGGCCGGGTCAGCGCCATCGTGGGTACTCACACCCATGTGCAGACCGCGGACGAACGCATCCTGCCGGGCGGTTCCGGCTATATCACGGACGCGGGCATGACCGGCCCGGTGGATTCGGTCATCGGCATGAAAAAAGAGATCATCCTGGAACGCTTCTTAAGCCAGCTGCCCCAGCCCTTTAAGGTGGCCACCCAGAATATCCAACTGCAAGGGGTGATCCTCAAGATCGACGCCCAGGGCCGCTGCCAGGAGATCAGCCGGGTGAGCCTACCCTTGAAATCCTGAGCACTGTGACCAAGCGAATTCCATGTCTGCCGGAGGTTTTGTTTTGCGTGGTGAGTTTTAAAAGATATGAATAGGTTTATTCTGATAATTGCAGCGCCTTTTCCGCTTCGCGGGGTAATAGGATAACAATGAAATAGGACTTAGGATAGAGATAACCTTCACCAGATTCGTCAATGACCCTGATAAATCCCTCTTTTTCGGCCTCCTCATCCTGAAGCATCTGGTAAATCTTGCGTTTTTCCAAATCCTCGCAGTCCTTATTCTCAATGCACAGAACAAATCTATAATTTTCTCTTTTTTTAGCCATAATTTTAATCCAAGAACCTTTTTATTTTCATCTTCCTTTTACCAATTCCGTGGGCTTCATACCAGTGTAATTCAGCTTTACGGATATGGCCGCTTTGCAGCCTCACCTTCGCAACTCCTTTAAGTTTTCGCCAGCGGCCGCGACCGAACTGTTTCTGAAGCCGCATAATATCGCGGATGCCACCTCCGATGGCCATCGTCTCAATTTCTTCTATCTCCCCAATTATCTCAAAATACACTTAATTTTTCACCTTAAGATTTTTTCGCGATAATATTCTCGCTATCTCTCCACTTCCGTGATCTCATTAATCCCCGTTTGTGCGGCAGCATTATCTTGGAGCATTACAAGCCCCCCAATAATAAGCCGCCATCTCCACATCGGTGAGACGCCATTTTTTCTGCTCTCCGGTAGCCGCGCAATGATAGGGGACTGGTATGGCGTTCAGGGCATTGGCCATGGACCGCAACATCGGCAAGTAAACCGTGACGAATTCGCGCCGGTTCCGGGTATAAGGAGCAGATTGATAAATTGCTAAACGAGAAGCTCTGTGCTTGCCATTCGACCATTCCCGCCGGAAGTTGGTAGCCCCAAGCGAATTGAAAAAATAAGAAGTATGGCGGTCAACCGCTGCCCCCATCGCTGGGCAGCAAAAACGAAAAATCTTGCTGGCAATGACAAGCCTTATGCCCGGCAAAAGGCAAAGAGCGTCCATGGCATTGGCGAGGCCATCGGGGGTGTTGAATAATTGAAGTGAAGATAACATTTGTACTTTGTCGGCAGGAGTGGCCTGCACAATATCATCATGTGAACGGGCATTATTGCCAGCCCAGGCAGAGACCGCTAACACAATGCGGTGAGCGTTTTCTTCGTCCAACCCTTGCATTAACTGGGCAATGTTAGCTTCAAGATTGAGGATGGTTTGCTGGCTTTCTACAGCACCCCTACCAGCAGGCCAATCGTAATCGCATCGCGCTTGCACCAGCATTTTCACAAGCGCATCCGATAAGGAAAGAGAGCCGGTGGGGAGTCTATGGACCTTAACGCCAGTCGGCAATGCATAAGAATTTGGTGGTGGCATAGAAGTCTTTGATTTACTTTATCTTTAGTCGCGAGGTCATCTTATGCCCATTATATATCAGGTTGAGTCAAGGCACCGAAAAAAAGTATTTCCTCATCCAGAATCTTCAGCCAGTGGCGAAATGAGTCTACGAAGGTGAGGAGAAAAGTGTTTATACCAAATCAAATTATAAGAAATTTACCTACACGGCTGTCGGGAATATCCTTATTTTCCACGGCATTCCTGATTTTTCTTTGATTCTCTTCTTCTCTGATTTAATCTTTTTTATCATCCGAAAAAAATGGAAAGGACCCTTAATGAAGATTCACGAATACCAAGGCAAAGAATTGCTCAAGAAATTTAACGTGCCTGTGCCCGAGGGCGCGGTGGCCAACACCAACCTGGAGGCCCGCCAGGTGGCGGAGGAACTGGCGGAAGGACCCTTTGTGGTCAAGGCCCAGATCCACGCCGGGGGCCGGGGCAAGGGCGGCGGTATCAAGACCGGAGCCACCCCGGAGGAGGTGGAGCGGCTGGCGGACCAGATTCTGGGCATGACCCTGGTCACCCCCCAGACCGGCCCCGAAGGTAAGGAAGTTAACCAGGTCCTGGTGGAGCAGGCCCAGGAGATCGACCGGGAGTTGTACTTAGGCATCGTGGTGGACCGCAGCCTGGGCTGCCCGGTGATTATGATGAGCGCCGCCGGCGGCATGGAAATCGAAGAAGTGGCTGCTCGCACCCCGGAGCTGATCATCAAGGAGGCGGTGAACCCCACCTCCGGGCTGATGGCCTACCAGGCCCGTAACCTGGCTTTCGGCGTGGGTCTGGAGCCTCATTTCTTAAGGCCGGCAGTGAGCTTCATCGAAAACCTCTACCGGTTGTTTATCGCCCTGGACTGCTCCCTGGCGGAGATCAATCCTCTGGTAATCACCAAATCCGGCACTTTGCTGGCCCTGGACGCCAAGCTTAATTTCGATGATAACGCCATGTTCCGCCACCACGACCTGGCCGCTTTGGAAGACCCCACGGAAATGGACCCCCTGGAGCATGAAGCCCGGAAGCACCATCTCAATTACATCCGCCTGAGCGGCAACGTGGGGGCCATGGTGAACGGCGCGGGTCTGGCCATGGCCACCATGGACCTGATCAAGGCCGCGGGCGCGGAGCCCGCCAACTTCCTGGACGTGGGCGGCGGCGCCAGCGCCGAAATGGTGACCAACGGCTTCCGCATTATCCTGGGGGACCCTAACGTCAAAGGCGTGCTCATTAATATCTTTGGGGGCATTCTCCGCTGCGACGTTTTAGCCAACGGCGTGGTGGAAGCGGTGAATACAGTGCAGGTAAAAGTGCCCATCATCGTCCGATTGGAGGGGACCAACGTGGAGCAGGGGCGGGAGATCTTGGCCAACTCCGGCCTGAAATTCACCGTGGCCACGGATATGCGGGACGCAGCCCAAAAAGTGGCGGCCCTGGTGGGATGAGAAAGAATATTTTGGCAGTGAGAGGCTGGCTCAGGCAAGCCTAGAACTCTATTTCCGGAAATTACCGGAGGTAAACCGCCATGGCAAGACTCTGTCTGGTATTGGCAATGATTGTGCTATTAGCCTTTGCTCCGGGCGCCCAGGTGGAGGCGCAGATGCAATCCGGGCCGCCGCCGGCAACCGGGAGCCCCAAGCTCAAGGGGAAGAGAGTCTATGACCCGGCCAATATAGTGATCGTCAGCGGCACGGTAACCGAAGTGAGACGCATCGCTCCCCTAGAGCCTAACGAAAGAGCTATCGTGGTCTTGGTGGTGAAGACTCCCCAGAGGGTATTCCGCGTGCTCATGGGCCCCGCGGCCTATGTGGACCGGCAACCCGTCAAGATTGTCGCCGGAGACCAGGTGGAGGTGAACGGTTTCCGGGTAACGACACGCCGAATGACCAGGATCATCGCCATTCAAGTCAGAAAAGGCAACCAGGTTCTGCGACTCCGGGATGCCAATGGCCACGCCCTTTGGCGAGGAATGAAGAAGCCGGGGATATAAGCCGGACACGGCATGTTACCTTTCGGGTCCCGAATCGGGTCTGGAGTTAACCGCATGAAAAAGTGGAGCATCTTGATCATTGCCGGGTTTATCTGCTTCCGGCTCGCCGGTGTTCCCTGGGCCCAGGCCCAGGGCGATGGTAAAGGCAAGCCCCTAGCCTATGATCTCAAAACCGTGGAAACCCTTCAGGGGATCGTGGTGGCCGCACCCAAGCCCACCCCCAAGGGCGGTCTGCCGGAGCGGGCCCAATTAACCTTGAAAACGAAACAGGAAACCCTCATCGTTTTTCTGGGACCCGGTTGGTTTGTGGAACAGCAAGGCCTGAAAATCGCCGACCTGGATAAGGTCCAGGTCACCGGCTCCAGAATTTTGGTCCAAGGAAAACCGGCGCTGCTGTCTAGAGAAGTCCGCAAAGGAGACCAGGTTCTGAAACTCCGGAACGACCGGGGCCAGCCCCTATGGCGCGGCAGGTCCGGGCGCTGAGGCGCGATAAGACCGGGATACTCCCCCGCTTTTCCTGAAGGAGCGGCCATGGATAGGACGAATTTCAATTTTGTCATTGACGCCCTGATGTTCCTCTGCCTGATGGCCTTGGCCGGGCTGGGCTTTCTGATGAAATACGCCCTGGTGCCGGGCCGGGAGGCCTGGGCCAAATACGGCCGTAGCGTAACTCTCACCTGGCTGGGCTGGGACCGCCACGATTGGGGGCAGATTCACCTGTATCTGGCCTTCATCCTCTTGGGTTTGCTGGTCATCCATCTCTACCTCCACTGGCAGATGATCTTAGGGCTTTATGCCCGGTTGATTCCCGATCCGGAGACCCGGAAGCGCCTGACTTACGCACTGTTGATCATCACCGCGATTTGCCTCTTTCTGCCGTTCCTGATCTCTCCGAACGTGCAGGAGAGAGGGCGCGGCGGCGGACGCGGCGGCGGTTTGCACAGCCGCTTAAATACCGGGACCGCCGCGGTCAGCCGGCATGCCTTCTCTGCAACTGCTAACTTTATGCCTGCCGGCGAGACCGGGGGCCAATACTTACCAAAAGGATAAACTCATGAATAAACTGCATAAAATCATAGTGGGGCTGGGCATCCTGAGCCTGCTCCTCACCGCTTCTGCCTGGGCGCAACCGGCTGCTCCCGGAGACGGTAAGGGGATGATGCGTAAAGGGGGCATGGCTATCCAGTATGATCCTAATAACCTGGAGACCGTGCAGGGCGAACTAACCCAGGTGCAGAAGTCGCCCGGACGCTCCCAGGGCGTACACCTCCATGTGAAAACCGATAAAGAGACGGTGATCGCCATCCTGGGCCCGGCCTCCTTCCTGGAGCAGCAGAAGATGGATTTTGCCGTGGGCGATAAAGTGGAGGTCACCGGCTCCCGGATCAAGCATCCTAAGAATGCCATCATTCTGGCCGGGGAAGTAAAAAAAGGGGACCAGGTGGTGAAGCTCCGGGATGAGAAGGGTATGCCGCTGTGGCGCCGGAGTCTGAAAAAGAGGTAGCGTCAGGACGGCCTGGACCGGCGCGGCGGAAGCACCCCCGGCCTGAAGACCGATGCGGCTTTTGCTCCTAAGGACGCCCATGAGGACTTACGAGAGATAGACGATATCCAAGCAAAATGATGGCGAAAGGTGAGAAATGAGCGTTTTGGTTAACAAAGAAACTCGCGTGGTAGTACAAGGAATTACCGGCAAGGAAGGCTCCTTCCATGCCCGGGCTTGCCGGGATTACGGCACTAAAGTGGTGGCCGGGGTGACCCCGGGCAAAGGCGGCCAGAAGATGGACGAGGTCCCGGTCTTCAACACCGTGGCCCAGGCGGTCAACGAAACGGGGGCCAATACCTCGTTGATCTTCGTGCCCCCGGCCTTTGCCGCGGACGCCATCCTGGAGTCCGCGGCCGCGGGCGCCCAGGTCATCGTCTGCATCACCGAAGGCATCCCCACCCTGGAGATGGTGCGGGTCATGGCGGTCCTCAAAGACACCGGCATCCGCCTCATCGGCCCCAACTGCCCGGGGATCATCTCTCCGGGCCAGGCCAAGGTGGGCATCATGCCCGGACATATCCACCGGGAAGGCCCCATGGGTCTGGTCTCCCGGAGCGGCACCCTCACCTACGAAGCGGTGCACCAGATGACGCTCTTGGGCATCGGCCAGAGCACCTGCGTGGGCATCGGCGGCGATCCCATTATCGGCACCAACTTCATCGATATGCTCACCCTCTTCCAGGCCGACCCTCAGACCGAAGGGGTGGTGCTCATCGGCGAAATCGGCGGCACGGCTGAAGAAGAGGCCGCGGCCTTTATCTCCCGGCACGTTACCAAGCCGGTGGTGGCCTTCATCGCCGGCCAGACTGCGCCTCCGGGCAAACGCATGGGTCACGCGGGCGCCATCATCTCCGGCGGCAGCGGCAAGGCCGCGGACAAAATGGCCGCGCTCCAGGCTGCCGGAGTAACGGTGGTGGCCAATATCGGCGACCTGGGGGCCACGGTGAAGCGGGTTATGAAATACTGATTCGGTTAGATTCGGTCTACAGTCTCCAGTCTTTGGTTTTGGCTTTCAGTTTTCTGTTTCCTGTTTTCTGTTTTCCGTTGAAGGCTTTTCACGGAAAACGGAAAACAGAAAACGGAAAACGGTCTTTAAAATGAAAATCCTGCTGCATATCTGCTGCGCGCCATGCGCCGTCTATCCGGTGCAGGTCCTCACCGGCCAGGAGCACTATGTGCACGGGTTTTTCTATAATCCCAATATCCACCCCTACCAGGAATTCGCCAGGCGGGCTCAGGCCCTGGAGGAATTCGCGGCTACCCAAGAACTGCCGCTCATCTGGGACCGCAGCTATGATCTGGAGGGATTCTTGCGGCAAGTGGTCTTCCGGGAGGCGGCAAGATGCCGCTTCTGCTACCATCTCCGTCTCACGGCCGCGGCCCGGGTGGCCCGGGGAGGCAACTTCGACGCCTTCACCTCTACCCTGCTCTACAGCAAGTACCAGAAACACGAACTCATCCGGGAAATCGGCGCCCAGGTGGCCCAAGAGGTGGGCCTGCCTTTCTACTACGCCGACTTTCGGGAGGGCTGGCGGACCGGCCAGGAGAAAAGCAAGGAAATGGGCCTCTACCGGCAGCAATACTGCGGTTGCATCTATAGTGAGAGGGAGAGATACGAGCGGGGCGGAAAGAAATCTGGGGGAGACTGAAAAATCTGGGGAAAAAGGGGAAAAGGGGAAAAGAAAAAGAAAAGATTTCAATGAATTCTAACCTAAGCCCTTTTCACCTTTTCCCCTCTTCCCCTTTTACCCCTTTCCTCCCTCACCGGGCCAGTTGTTTGGCCTTTTGCAAGGCTTGTTCGGCTTCTTGGGTCTTGCCCCGGTCTTTCAGGAACAGACCCAGGTAGTACCAGCCTTCGCCGTAATCGGGTTTAATGGTCACGGCCTTCCGCAGTTGTTCTTCCGCCTCCCGGTACTTACCGGCCCGAGCCAGGGCGCTGCCCAAAAGGCTGCGGGCCTCTGCCCAGTCCGGTTTCATGCTTACTGCCTTCTGGAAAGCCTCGGCGGCCTGCTCATCATTGCCGCCTTCCGCTTGCAAAAGGCCGAGCTTCAAGTAATCCCGCGCGGCCTTTTCTGAGGCCTGCTGGGATTTGCTGGCCGCCAGGGAGGGTCCGGCCGAGAGAAGCAGGGAGACGATCATCGCCAAAATAAATAATCTCATACTTTCTCCTTATCAAAGGTCAGGAATTGGAGGGATTTCAGGGCGCTTACCAGATTCACCCCCAAGTTACTGCACCGCTCCCACTGCGGCCAGGTAGAGGGCCACTTCTTCTTGGCCGTCCACCTGGATCAACTGTTCCACTTCTCCGTCGAAAAAGGCCCCCACCGGGCAGCAGCCCAGACCCAAGGCAGTGGCGGCCAGCATCAGGTTCTGGCAGATGTGGCCCGCATCCAGAAAAAGGTAGCGGATGGCCCGCTCCCGGTATTTAACCATGGCCCGGTTGAGGATGCCGGTCCAGATGAAGGCCACGGCCGCAGTGCCCATGAATTGTTGGGACAGGCAGGCCTCCACCAGGGGGCGGCGGCAGTCGCCGGGAGTCAACAGTTCCAGGGCAAAATCGATGATGTTGAGGTGCCAGATACCCGGGTCCACGCCGCTCACCCGGTGCACGGCCAGGTAGGTCTCCACCGGGTAGAGCGCGCCCGCGGAGGGCGCGGTCCTTAAGAGATAGGGATGGCTGGCCTGGGTTACTCCCTGGGTAGCCCACACCAGGGCCGTGAGTTCCTCCAGGGATAGGTGCCGGTCCCGGTATTTCCGCAAGGAGCGGCGCTCCCTCAGGCAGGCCCAGAGATCGGCTCCGGCCGGGCTGGGCGCGGGGTCCAGGATTAGACGCCGGGGCGCGTCGGCGTATTCCTTAAAACGGGGAGCGGCAGGATAGGCCGGGCCCCGGGCTCCCAGTTCGTCCCGGCGGTAACGGGTCTCGTGCAGATAACGGCGGCCGATGGCCGGCTCGTCGGCACTCATAATGACCTCAGGGGAAAAGAGTAAAACCTCACGCCAAGGCGCAAAGACGCTAGAGTAAAAATTTTGGAAGGACCGCCTCCGGCTGTTCCTCCGCCCGCCACGTCAATTTCCGGTCTTAGCTGAAAGCTGATAGCTATTTCTCCCGGCGGGGCCGGTTTCTCTCATAGATAATCTTCAACCCCTTGAGGGTGAGATAGTCGTCCACCCAGTCGATGCTTTTGGTTTCCGAGGCGATGAGGCAGGCCAGGCCGCCGGTGGCGATGACCTTGGGCCCGTCCCGCAGGCTTTCCCGGATACGGCTGACAATGCCGTCCACCAGACCCACATAACCGTAAATAATGCCGGCGTTCATGCTGCTGATGGTATCTTTAGCAATGATGCTCTTGGGTTTGACAAAAATCTCCACCCGGGGCAGTTTCGAGGCCTTAAGAAACAGGGCCTCACAGGAGATCATCACCCCCGGGGCAATGACCCCTCCTAGATATTCCCCCTGGCGGGAAACCACGTCAAAGGTGGTGGCGGTGCCGAAATCCACGACGATCACACTGCCCTGGACCTGCTCGTACGCGGCCACCGCGTTGACGATACGGTCCGCGCCCACTTCCCGGGGATTATCGTAATGAATGGGCATGCCGGTCTTGATGCCCGGCCCCACCCAAAAAGGCTTGGTCTTCAGGTAACGCTGGGAAAAACCATCCAGGGTATTGACCATGGGGGGCACCACACAGGAGATGATCAGATCGGTGCCGGGCTCCAGGACCAGATCCTGAGCCTGAAAGAGATTGCGCAGCAGGATGCCCAATTCATCAATGGTGGCTTCTTTTTCCGTGCGGATGCGCCAGTCGCTCAGTAAGGTCTCTCCCTGGTAGACGCCGATAACCGTGTTGGTGTTGCCCACATCCATGACCAGCAGCATGAACCTTCGCTCCTTCAGCTCAACAGCTTTTCCAGGGATTGGGCCAGGTCCTGGCCCACCCTCTGAATCTCTTGGTCGTTGTCTCCTTCCACCATAATGCGCAGCAGCGGCTCCGTCCCGGAATAACGCACCAGCAAGCGTCCCCACGCCCCCAGGCGTTTTTCCGCGGCCTGGAGGGCTTGACGCGCTTCCGGCAAGGTCTGCAAATCCCGCCTCTCCTTGACCCGCAGGTTAATGAGGATTTGGGGAAAGTCCTGCATGACCCGGGATAATTCCGCCAGGGGTTGGTTTTCCCGGAGCATCACCGCCAGTAGCTGCAATGCCGTGAGGATGCCGTCCCCGGTGGTGGTGTGGTCCAGAAAGACCAAATGCCCGGACTGTTCCCCCCCCAGATTATAGCCGCCCCGCAGCATGGCTTCCACCACGTAGCGGTCTCCCACCGTGGTGCGCAGCAGGCGGCAGCCCAGGTCTTTTAAGGCCACTTCCAGGCCCAGGTTGGACATTACCGTGCCCACCACGGTCTTGCGCCGCAGTTTCCCCCGGCTAAGCAAATTCTGGGCGCAGATGGCCATAATATGGTCGCCGTCCACCACTTGCCCCTGATGGTCCACCATGATGACCCGGTCCCCGTCCCCGTCGAAAGCCAGGCCCAGATCGGCCCGGTGGCGCTGCACCAGCTTGGCGGTCACTTCCGGATAAGTGGAGCCGCATTTGTAATTGATATTCTTGCCGTTGGGCCGCACCCCCACGGTGATCAGGTCCGCGCCCAACTCTTCCAGGACCTCCGGGGCCACTTTATAGGTGGCGCCGTGGGCGCAATCCACCACGATCTTCAGGCCGTCAAGGTCCAGGTCCTTGGGAAAGGTGCTCTTCAAGAAAGAAATATAGCGGCCCCGGGCGTCGTCAATGCGGAAGGCCTGGCCGATGTCGGTGGCCGTGGGCCGGGCCTCTTCCACCCCCGGATCGGTCATCAACTTCTCGATGTGGGCCTCAATCTCATCGGGAAGTTTGAAGCCGTCTCCGGAAAAAAACTTGATGCCATTGTCCTGGTAGGGATTGTGGGACGCGGAAATGACCACCCCGGCGTCGGCCCGCATGGAAGAGGTGATGAAGGCGATACCCGGAGTAGGCAGCGGCCCCAAAAGGAAAACATCCACCCCCATGGAGCAGATACCCGCAGTGATGGCGTATTCCAGCAAGTATCCGGAAAGACGGGTGTCTTTGCCCACCACGATGCTGTCTTTCCCGGGGCTGGTCTTGATAACGTAGGCCAGGGCCCTTCCCAGTTGCAGGGCCACCTCCCCGGTCATGGGATAGATATTGGCCACTCCCCGGACCCCGTCGGTGCCGAAGAGCCTGCGGGTTTCCGTCATACCAGGTATGCTCCGTTTTCAAGTTTCTTTAACTATCTAAATATAATTACCATATTTAGCGGTAAAAGCCAGGGGGAATAAGACTCCCCGGCACGTTTGCCGCCTTCCGGCGCCGGTCCTGCGATCACGGCATCTCCACCGCCGCTACTTGAGCCGGAGGTCGAAACCGCACCCCTCCGCACCTCAATCTTCCTCCTCCTCCCAGTGAATACACTGGACCGGACACTGGTCTATGGCCTCCTGAATCTTCTCCTCCGGGGCTCCCTGGGGATTTATGACTTCGGAATGCCCCAAGTTCTCATTGAGGCGGAAGACTTCGGGGCACACCGCCTCGCAGTTGCCACAGGCGATGCACTCTTCTACCTCGATTTTTGGTACTCTTTGAGCCATCATAACCACCTTTCAGCTTTGGGATTTTCACCCGTTTTCTGAACGCAGACGAAATTAGATTTATTTCACCTCAAATGGGAGGCGCTATAACCACCAGGAGCCGCACCTTGGTTTTGGCCCTGAAGCCGTGGGGTTCGGCGATGTCACAAACCAAGATGTCTCCTGTCTTCCCGGGTATAGAAGCGTTGTCTTTGCCCAAAAATTCCCCCTCCCCTTCCAGCACCGTCAAGCTCAACTGGCCTTCGATGTCGTGGGCATGCACCGGCAGTTCCTGACCCGGCTTGAAATTGAAATTGATGATTTTGAAATAAGGGGAATCATGGACCAGAAGTTTTGCCATCCCCTTGTCGCCAAATTTGCCCTCTTCAAAAAGACTGACTTTTTTCACAATTTTCCCTCCGCCAGTTCTTGGGTCAGTTGCATACAATTTTCTTGAGCCCCGGGGCCTTCATTTTTCCATCCCTAAGAAGACCGCCCCGAGGAGCGTTTTAGAGGAAAATCCGGGGCAGTGCGGCCTTACCCCCAGCGCCCGCGATCAAGGGAATTATTCCATCTCATCCGCCCAATGGATGCACTGCACCGGACAGGCGTCGA
>JAQTXE010000335.1 GCA_028688935.1 Syntrophales bacterium | reverse complement strand
CTGGATGCCGTGGAGGATCGCCTGGTGGAAGCGTTGGTCGCCCTGGAAAACGATAAAGAATTGGTCTCCTCCACCACAGGCTTCGATTGGATCATTAATTGTCTATAGACTGCAACTTGGTATTAGTCATTGTGAAAGGAGCGCACTACCCAGTACCCTTTATTTTCCTGGGAGATTCAGATAGAATGCATGTATAAAAAACGTTACCAGGGGTAAGGGGCTCTGGCCCTCCCCCAAAAAATCTGACAATATGACTCAACGCGTTGCAGCCCTGGCTGGCAAAATTACCGCAGAGATGGCCCAGGCGGCCCGGAAAGAGGGGCTGGCCCCGGAGGTCATCCGCCAGGGGCTTGTAGCGGGCACCCTGGTGGTGCCCGCCAACCCCGGGCACCGGGGGCTGTCGCCCACGGCCATCGGCCAAGGCGTCCGGGTCAAGATCAACGCCAATATCGGCACCTCCCCCCACGACGTCAATCTGGAGAAAGAGCGGGCCAAGCTGGCCGCGGCCTTGCGCTACGGGGCCGACGCGATCATGGATCTTTCCACCGGCGGGCCTCTGGATGAGCTGCGCACCGCGCTTTTGTCGCAATGCCCTGCCCCCTTTGGCACCGTGCCCATCTACCAGGTGATGACCGAAGCCAAAAGCCTGGACGAAGTCAGAGGCGACTGGTTTTTGGAGATGGTGGAGCACCACGCCCAACAGGGAGTGGATTTTGTCACGGTTCACTGCGGCGTCACCCGCAAGGCCATCCCTTTGCTGAAAAAACGCGTCACCGGGGTGGTCTCCCGGGGCGGGGCCTTTTTGGTAGCCTGGATGCGCCGTAACCGCCGGGAAAACCCCTTGTACGAGCACTACGACCGCTTACTGGAGATCGCCCGGGCCCATGACGTGACCCTTTCCCTGGGTGACGGCCTGCGCCCCGGCTGCCTGGCCGACGCCACCGACCGGGCCCAGCTCCACGAACTCAAAGTTTTGGGAGAGTTGACCCAGAGGGCCTGGGATAAAGGGGTGCAGGTGATGGTGGAAGGCCCGGGACATCTGCCGTTGTCGGCCATCAAGAAGAACGTGCGCCTCCAGCAGAAATACTGTAAAAACGCGCCCTTTTACGTCCTGGGGCCCCTGGTCACGGACGTGGCCTCGGGCTACGACCACATCGCCGGGGCCATCGGCGGGGCCCTGGCCGCCACCGCGGGGGCTTCCTTTCTCTGCTACGTCACCCCCGCGGAGCACCTGAAGCTGCCGGAGGTGGAAGACGTCATCGACGGGGTGGTGGCCTCCCGCATCGCCGCCCACGCCGCGGATTTGGCCTTAGGCATCCCTGGCGCGGCGGACTGGGATTTACAAATGTCCCAGGCCCGCCGGGCCCTGGATTGGCCCACCCAACTCAAACTTTCCATCAATCCCGACAAAGCCCAGCGCTACCGGGAACTGAGCCAGGCCAAAGAAGACCAATGCACCATGTGCGGCAAATTCTGCGCCATGAAGGTCTTTGACGAGAAGTTCGACGACTGAGACATCCTCCCAACTTTATACACGCTCGCCTACACAATACTTGTCATTCTGAACGGAGCGCAGCGCCGTGAAGAATCTCGCCTTTCTCGGGCGTTGAGATCCTTCACTGCGTTCAGGATGACAGAAGGACAGGTTTGGAAAGGGCTGCTAGGCAATTTCTACCCCCTGCTGGCCCCCTCTTCTTCAGGAAAAATCGACTTTTTTCCTAAGAATCCCCATTTCCCGGTGAAGTAAATGCGCCTTTGTGACGATGGATAAGGTACGCCCCTATGGGTATTATATTTGCAAGGGAATGCGAATATGAAAGCCATAATCTCCGTCTTGGTGGAAAGCCCTTTTTACTTCACCATGCCCCTCAGGGATCGTTACCGGTTGGTCAGGAGGCTGAACGACAGGGATGAGGACCTCGATCTCAACGGTTACCAGGAAAAGATCGACAACTATCTCAGGGCCGGCGAATTCAGCAGCTAAAACCACCGGCCCCCGGCCCCTTCCCCGTCACTGCCCCGGCTGCCCCACCCCTGCCGTAAATATCTAGCAATTCTCCGGTTCAGTTAGAATTAAAAAAAATTTCACAATTCTCCCGGTTCGTTTCTGCACCTACGTTAACGTCCCCTGATTTCCTCCCGCTAGAAAAATATCTTTTCCCGGGCAACCCACCATAAAAACGTGAAAAAACCGTCTCCGGCATCTTGCTTTTGCCGGGGGAATCGATTATAAAGCAGGCATTGTTAAGATATTTATAAACAATGAAACAGACAAAAAAAGGAATGACCGCCAGGGCCGGGAAAGCCCCTTGGAGATGGGCCGTCCGGGGACCGGCCCCGGCCGAGGGCGGCGCCTCTGGGCCCGGCACCGCTCCTTGCTTTTTAATGGACCATGGTTAAGTTGTGGCTAGGCAAACCCATAATTCATTAAGGAAAGGAGCAGGCGATGTCTAAATTTCTCTTCATCATCAGCAAAGGTTTGGAAAGCTCCGGCAGCGCCACCCGGGCCCTGCAATTTGCCAGCCTGGCCGCGGCCCAAGACAAGCATGTGGAAGTTTTTCTCATCGACGACGCGGTGCACTGGGCCCAAGTGGGCATGGCCGAAGGCATCCGCTCCACTACCGGGGAGGTCATGAAGGACTTCCTGGAGGAGCTCGTGGGGCGAAATTGCCCCCTCCACGCCTGCAAGGCGTGAGCGGACAAACGTCTCATCGGTCCCGATGAGATCATTCCCGGCGCCCGGATTTCCACAGCCCCGGCCCTGGTGGAAATGATGACCAGCCCGGATTACCGGGTCGTTAATTTTTGAGGAGATAAGCCCATGAAGAAGACCGGGGGGCTGGCGTTAGCAGCCCTGGTGGCGGGGCTGGCGCTGCTGTTGCCGGCGGCGCTCCAGGCCCAGACCAGGGCCTGTGTGCCCTTTCACCTGAAGACCGGAGACGGCAAGATCATCAATCCTTTGACCGGCGAAAACGCCGACCAGCCTTACAGCCCCCGCCAGACCTGCGGCGCCTGCCACGACTACGAGAAAATCACCAAAGGCTACCACTTCCAGCAGGGCTGGGATAAGGTCAAAGACGACTTCAGCAAAAAGAAGCCCTGGGTCCTGTCCGACGGCATGATGGGGAAGTTCTGACCGCCCTCTTTTCGCCAGTTGGCGAAAAAGCACAACCAAAACGCGGATGAGATCGACCTGACCACCTTCGCCTTTGTGGCCGCGGGGGACCCCAAAAAACCGGGAACCCCGGGTTGCGGCGGCTGCCATCCCGGCGGCGGCGGCCTTGAGTTTGACCGGGACGGCCAGCGCTACGATACCCGCCTCCAGGCCGACCCTACTTTGGCCCAAAGCCTGGACGGCGATTATTATCAGAGCAAGTGGGACAAAACCGGGGTGGTGGAGGCCGACTGTCTCATTTGCCATCTGCCGGGCTACAATTTCACAGAACGGAATATCCAGCTCCAGTCCCTGAACTTCAAGTGGGCCACGGTGGCGGCCTCCGGCATCGGCCTGGTGAGCGGCGCCGTCAAAAAAGGCCAGCAGCCTAAAGTGGTCTACAACAAACGCCTCTTCAACGAGGACGGCAAGGTGGTCCTGGACCTGGCCTATCCTCCCCCGGCGGAAAACTGCGTCTTTTGCCACGGCATGTCGGACATGAAGAAGCGGGGCTTCTCCTGGAACGACCGGGTCAACCCGGACATTCACAACTTACAGCAGTTGAATTGCGCCCATTGCCACCCCGCCATCGACGACAAAAAACTGAAAATCAGCAAAATCGAGCACAATTTCGCCAAGGGCCATGAGTTCGTC
>JAQTXE010000075.1 GCA_028688935.1 Syntrophales bacterium | reverse complement strand
ATCGGCAACCATTTCTGCCAAAGCTTCCCAGGAAATGCCGCGGTAGATGAGCTAGGCACCTGGATAGCATTTATTCCGGTTCCCAGGTTCCCCCTGGGAACCAAATTTTTTGTAAGACTTTTTTTTATTAAGAAAATAATCAGGTTATTCTAATACCAGGTAGCAATCAAAGGGATATTTTCCGTAGGGGCGAACCTTGTGTTCGCCCGGTGGCTTCAGGGCGAACACAAGGTTCGCCCCTACGATTTAATACCTTTTTGATTGAAACTCGTTATAAAAAAACCATCAGTAATTAGTTTGCCCCGGCGAAGTCTTGAGTATTATTGCATTCCCAAGCAAGTTTGTTAACAATAACAATAGGTAATATTATGTTTGCTGGTTGCTCTTTCGATATATGCCAATTATGGAATGGACTACTTTTAGGAACTACAGCGTCAGGTTTTGCTGCAATCATTGTTATATTGGTTGAAAAATACTTGCGCAAAAAGGACCTTAGAGAGAAGTTCGGTAAGGCCGCAGGAAGCTACCTTGGTTATGGTTTTGAAAAAACGGGTGAGCCATGGACTCTAAAAGAGAACGCTCAGAGCGAGGCAACTATTACATATGTAAAAGAATAATTAATAGCCAACCTGTTGGAGGGAAAAAACATGAATTTGGATTCAAAAGGATTATGATTAAGGATATAGATAATAAAATCTACATTTATCTTGTTGACGAGGATCGAGAGAGATACGGCAAGGAAATATTGGTGAAAAAATAATTTTTTATTAACCTTTTTTGTATTCTTCACAAATTGATTTATTACTGGAACCCGCGATATGGAAAAAACACAGATTTGGGTGTTTATGGAACAGCGGGGCGGAGTGCTTCACGACGTGGGCCTGGAACTCCTGGGCAAGGCCCGGGAGCTGGCCGGGGCCCAGGGCGGGGAAGTGGCCGCCCTGTTGCTGGGTGGGGACGTGGCGCACCTTACCGATGAGGTTAGCGCCCACGGCGCCGACCTGGTCCTGGTGGCGGAAGACCCGGCCTTGGAGCCCTATCGCTTGCTGCCTTATACCGGGATTCTGAGCCAGGCCTGCCGGGAACACCGGCCCTCCATCCTGCTTTTCGGGGCCACGGCCTTAGGCATGGAACTGGCGCCCCGGGTGGCGGCGCGCCTGGATACCGGCCTGTCTGCCCACTGCATCGATCTGCAACTGGACGCCGACGGTAATCTGCTCCAGATGGTGCCGGGCTGGGGCGGAGGCGTGGTGGCCACCATCAAATGCCCGGTCCATCGTCCCCAGATGGCCACGGTGATGCCCGGGGTGATGCAAAAACTGCCGCCCTCCCCCCGGACCGGCCGGGTGGTTAATTTAACTCTTCCCCCGGACCTGGACCTCTCCGGTCCCCGGATCCTGGAAGTGCACCGGGAGGCGCCCCAAACCAGACCTCTGGAGACCGCGGAAATGGTGGTCGCCGGGGGCTTCGGCATTGGCGGGCCGGAAGGCTGGCACCTGCTGGAAGAGTTGGCCGGGCTCCTGGGAGGCGCGGTGGGGGCCACCCGGCCGCCGGTGGATGAAGGTTGGGCGCTCCAGGAGCAAATGATCGGCACCAGCGGCAAAACCGTCAGGCCCCGCCTCTATATCGGTGTGGGCATCTCCGGCATGTCCCACCACGTGGTGGGCATGGACGGGTCCGAACTGGTGGTGGCCATCAACTCCGACCCCAAAGCCCCCATCTTCGAGGTGGCGGACATCTGCCTGGTGGGGGATTTCCGGGAGATTATCCCGCCGTTGCTGGAGGAAATCCGCCAGAGACTGCCAAGGTAATCGACCTCACATACGGCTCTGAGCAGGCCAGGGATTAATGACGGCAGGCACTGCAGAGCCGCCCGCCAGTTACCGCTCTCTCACGCCGGATGATCTGCCGGGGTCAGGGAAACCGGGCTGCTGCCCGGGACGATGAATTCCTTCTCCTGACAATAAAAAAATTAAAACCTTGTTTAACTGTAATTTTGGTTCTTTACAACCCGTCAAAATAACTGACACCTATTCCGGGATCGCTTGAAGAGCATTTGGCAATTTTTCTTTAAGGATAGCGATATTACTTTCATCCTTAGTTAGCCAATTTCTTTGGCACCATTATTGCTCACCAGCTTACCGCAGTTACATCTCCTTATAACTTAATTTAATACTTTAAGATAACTCAACCGGTTAATTAACTAAATTAAAAACTGTTTAGCATTGCTTTAACATATTATACTTCGAGGTACAGCCTAATGTCCCGGAATATGAAGCTTAACACGAAAATTCTCTCTCTGGTTTTTGGATTTGCCCTGGTCCTCCTGGCGATTGCCTCAGTCGGCTGGTTCGGGATGCAAGGCCTGGTGGAACGGTTTGAAAGGGCTGAGGGTGCGAATAAGTTATTCTTCCAGCTTCTGCAAACTCGCCGGCATGAAAAGAACTTTATGATGCGCGGGGATCAGAAATGGGTGGACCTGGTGGAGAAATATTTAGGGGACATAAAAGCCCAAGCCGGCGATCTCAAACCCAAATTTAAAGATGGGCGCAATAAGCAGCGGCTGGAGGGCGCCCTGGGGGCCGTCGCCGATTATGAAAAAGCCCTTACCCTTTTAAAGGCATGGGTGAAGACCAAGAAAGCCACTAAAGCCCAGGATAAGGAATTTCAGGCCCTGGACCACCAGATGTTGACCGCCGGCAGAGATGTCGGGAAGCATCTGAACGAAATAATAACCGACCAAAGAAAGAAGATGCAGTCTCTCATTCTCTGGACCAACAGAACCTTGATCGCGGTCCCGCTGGTCACCATTTTTTTGGGATTATTGTTGGGGGTTTTAATCACCCGCAGCATTACCAGGCCCATCCAGGGAGTTATCATGGATCTGTCGGCGGGCTCCCAACAAGTGGCCGCGGCTTCCGGGGAGGTCTCCTCCTCCAGTCAGTATTTGGCCCAGGGATCAGCCGAGCAGGCCTCGGCTTTAGAGGAGACCTCGGCCTCCTTAATGCAGATGGCCGCGGGTAGCCGCCAGAGCGCCAGTAATTCCTTGCAAGCCAATGGCCTGGTGCATGAAGCCAGTCAAGTGGTGGAATCCTCTAACCAGACCATGAATGACCTCCTCCAGGCCATGAAGGAAATCGTCAGCGCCTGCGAGGAAACTGGCAAAATCAACAAGACCATCGATGAAATTGCCTTCCAGACCAATCTTCTGGCGCTGAATGCCGCGGTGGAAGCGGCCCGGGCCGGGGAGGCCGGGGCCGGTTTCGCGGTGGTGGCAGACGAGGTGCGTTCCCTGGCCCTGCGGGCCGCCGAGGCTTCCAAGACTACCACAGACCTGATTGAGACCACCATCACCAAGGTAAAAGACGGTTCGCAGCTGCTGAGCAAAACAGCCGAGTCTTTTTCCCAAGTGGTCCAGAGCACAGGTAAGGTTAAGGACTTGATTGAGGAAATCAACGCCGGCTCCCAGGAGCAGGCCCAAGGGGTGGACCAGATCAGCCAGGCAATGGCGGAAATGGATAAGGTGGTGCAGCAAAACCCGGCCGCGGCCGAGGAAGGGGCCAGCGCCTCCCAACAATTAACCGCGCAGTCTTACCAGATGAAGGAGATGGTGGACAAGCTGGCAGCCATTGTCGGCCACCGGAACAATAACGGCAACAACCATCACCGGCTTTTGGGTTCGAACGCCTTTAGCAAAAGCCTCGCGGCGGCGCCCGGGCCTCTACAATTAGAGGAAGTCGCCCCCAGAAAGCTCATCGGGCTGGAGAGGTGACCAAAGGCATACCGGCTAATTCCGCCGCCTCACCGGCCCCGCGGTTTACTAAAATCTAACAGGCCTTGCCCCTTAACCGGCAAGGCCTGTCATTTTAGTGGGGAAAAGGAAAAAGACCTGTGCCTGGGAAAAATATCCCGGGCGAATTTATGAATTTTCGAAAAATACCAAAAGGTACGATGATAGATAATATATAATGGCCGAAGGCGGAGTTCATGCAGCTAAGGTCCTATCTACAGATCGCGTTCGCTTTGCTAGGCCTCATCCTGGCCCTGTCCTGGATGCCGGGGCCGGTCAGCGCCGGGGAGCCGGTGACCATCCGGGCCGGTCTCCCTTCGGAGCCGGAGGTGGCCCTCACTTTTGATGACGGCCCTTCCCCTCTCTATACGCCCCAAATTTTGGATTTACTGGATAAGTATCAGGCCCAGGCCACGTTTTTTGTCCTGGGCTGCAAAGTGGAGAAATATCCCTGGCTGATTAAGGAAATGCTGCGCCGGGGCCATGAGGTGGGCAACCATAGTTTCAGCCATCCCCACCTCCCCCAGACCGGGCAAGCGGCCCGGGAAAGGGAGCTGGAAACCACCCGCCTGGACCTGGACCTCCTGGGCTGCCCCTGCCAGCATAAGTTGGTGCGCCCGCCTTACAGCGCTTTTGATGAACGGCTGGTCTCTTACGCGGCGCACACCGGCCGGCAACTGGTCTTGGGGAACATCGACTCCGGGGATTGGCGGGGGCTGGACGCCCGGGCCATCGAGCAGAACGTCCTCACCCGGGTGCGCAACGGCGCCATCATCTACTTTCACGACAGCGACGAAAAGGACCTGAAGGACCGCACCCCCACGGTGGAGGCCCTGAAGACCATCCTGCCGGTCCTTAAGTACCGGGGCTATAGGCTGGTGACCGTCGATGAAGTGTTAACGAAGAACAGTCATTAACCCCGGGATCAGGCATTTTCTCCCTTACCCTTAACCCTTTAGAACTATAGCCTTTCTTCCTCGCTACCAATAGCCCCCGGCCCTGACTGGCTGCCTCAGCAAGGCCGGACCGGTAGCGGCACCCCCGGCTTCCCCTCCAATTTCAGCTATTATACCAATCCATTATCAAAGGTATAGGTATCGTAGGGGCGAACCTTGTGTTCGCCTGATGCATGCTGGGCGAACACAAGGTTCGCCCCTACGCAGAAATCTAGGTTTGATGAAAAATTGGTATTAGTTCCGGTAAACCAGACGCACTCGCAGCCGATTCCCCGGAAGTATTACCCGGAGATCATAGGATGATGCAGGAGAGCCATGGCTGTTAGTTCGTTAGAAGTATATTGACAATCGCTGGCAGGTGTTTGCGTCTCTTGATAAAACCGAAGTAGAAATTGTCCCCCCAAATGGTGATGTTAGCGCCGGGAATCGTATAGATATCAATCATGATTTTCCTGACCTGATGAGAACTTGGTTGATAAAGATATCCGGGCAGGCCCCAGGTATCTTCATAGAAGCCTCCGAGCCATTGGCCGCCGAGCCATTGGCCATTCGCATCGAACTCATCCAGGTAAATCTCAGCCTCGGCGTCTTGACCGGCGTTCGTCACCGCGGCGAAAAAGGAGAAAAAAAAGCGTGGCTTATAATCGGGTAATTCAATGATATTCGTGCTGGCGATATTTTTTTGAGGGGATCCCACAATTTTTAGACGGTTCCCGGAGGAAAATACCCGGGCCACGGGAGCGGGTTCCACCGATACTTGACTCGCATTATTACGGCTCCAAGCGATGGCCCAGCCGAAGGGGTCCAGGTATTCTAAATTGGGATTGGCAATGAGATTGGGGCCGAGATCGGCTTGCCGCCGCGCCAGGGCCTCCTGCATGTTGGGCGCCGGAATATTATGAGCCGCCACGTAAGTGACGATCTTCTCCAGATCGGCCACATTGTACTGATAACCAGCCGGCGGCCCGGTGACTATCTCATGCATCATCAACACCAACCACATCTTCTTTTGTACTGCCTCCTGGATCCAGGCAATGGCTTCTTCCGGTGTGGTGGCGGCGCTCACCTCTTTACAGACGATCAGATAGCGATTACAGTCGAAGCCGTTAAATTCTCCAACTGTGCGGCTGTTTTCATAATAACGCGTGGTGTAATCCAGAACCAGGGAATTGTAGCTGTTATAAGGGAACACGAGGGTCTTGGCGATTATGCCGTGTTCGGCCAAGATTCTCTGTGATTCCCCCAGTTCATAGTCTACCTGCGCGGCGGAGAGGGTGGTCAAGTGGGGATGGGTCATGGTGTGACTGCCGACCTCCCAGCCGGCCGCTTGGAATTCTGATAGTTGCGGCCAGGTTACGATCCAGTCTTCCTGGTCCTCGATGGCTCCCACTACGGGGAAAATAGATCCTACAATCTGGTATTTTTTAAAGACAGGCAAGGCGTTTTCATAAACGCTCTTATGGCCGTCGTCGAAGTTGAAGCTTACCATCCCGGTCCAGGCAGCCTTGGACTGGGCAGTGTGCGGCGTGAAGAGGAATGCTCCGGTTAAAATAATTAAAATATATTTCTTTACATTCATCCCATATTTAATCGGGATAATATGTAAAATTATCAAAGAAAATCAAGGTAAAAATACTATCTGCCGCCGGTAATTGACCCTTTTTTCACCACCAGCACCGGGCAGGGGGACTGGCCCAAGACCCTCTCGGTGACGCTGCCCATGAGCAGCCTTTTCAAGCCGGTGCGGCCGTGGCTCCCCATAACGATTAAGTCGACTTCGTTTTTAATGGCCGCCTGGATGATGCCGTCATCCGCGGGGACTCCCTGGGGCACCGAGCCCTGGAGGGGTAACCCGGTTTTATTGGCCGCGGCCAACATCTGTTTGATAGTTTCTTTCGCCTGGGCGATCTCCCCTTCTTCCGTGGCTACGGAGACCGCGAACAGTTTGCTTTCCTGCCGCCGGGCCACCTCCAGGACTACCGCAAACGCGGCCTGGCTGTAAGGGGAGCCGTCGCTGGCGATGAGGATGCGGCCGAAGGAAATGCCCGCACCCTTGGGGATCACCAGGACATTGAAAGGACTATGGCCGATGACCCGGGCAGTGACGCTGCCCACCAGGAGCCGGGCCAGACCGGTGCGGCCATGGAGGCCCATGACAATCATATCCGGCTGAATTTCCTCCGCCTCCTGGAGGATGGCGCTGGCCACGGAGACGCCGCGGCTTATCCGGGTCTCCAGGGCCACTCCGGTCCCGGCGGCCGCGGCCTTGGCCTCTTCAAGCTGCTTGGCCACTTCCTCCCCCACCAGGGCCATCAGATCCGGAGCCGCGATCTCGAATTCCGGGATAATCTGCACCACCTGCAGGAGATATACCTGGCTGCCGCATTCCTTAGCCAGAGACAGGGCTTCCGCCAACGCGGCCCGGCTGTTTTCCGAACCGTCGGTGCAGACCAACAACTTTTCAGGCTTATCCGGACAGATAGGCGTTTCCATGTCAGTTCTCCCTGGTTAACTTGAACCTGCCCTGAGAACCGGCGCCGGATAGACCCCTGGCGCCGCCCACTCCCTTTTTTTTGCAGCCTAAGTGCAAAAAATCCGTCTCCGGGAAATTATACCTGGACTTATGGTATTCCGTGAGCACATGCCCGGAAAATTCTTTGACTTTGGCCCGCATCAGAGAAAGATTCAGGTATTTCTTTAAAATAGTATGGGGATTTTGCTCCACTATTTGCAAGAGTATCCTTTGATCGAGAACCTCTCCCGGGTGAAAACCATCAAAAAATTCGCAATCCCTGGCGGTTATCTCCGCAATATCATAAAAATCATAGAATTCCACCGGCAGAGTCTGGAGGTAACTCCTCAGTTCGCCGATATAGGCATATTTTCGGTCCATGGTCTGCATTTTCTGATAAACGCTGGGGGCCACTGGCGCCAGATACACCACCAAAGGGATCTTATGGCGTCGGCAGATTGCCATAATCTTGTGAAAATCCTTGACTCTTTCCGGAGAGACCCTTTGGCCGTATTCAAATCTCAGGCCCCCCTTATCAATAAACTCGAGGGTTTGTTTAAATTTAATATCCTCAAAGGTGGGATTGAACCCAAAAATGGTTTCGGCATGCAGATAGGAGCCGTCCTCCCGGAAGCCATTGGAATCTTTAATGGCCAAAACCCCCATGTTGTCATAATTAGTTATCTTATTTCGGTTATTTCGAAAAAGCATAATAGCCAGATAGGTTCTCAGAGAAATCCTGTCTTTTGCGAACCAGGTAAAAGGTTCCTTAATTTTGTAAAGGAGATTGCCGGTACCGGACGCGTCATGGTCCGGATAAGTTTGCGGCTGGGCGTAAGCCGCGTTAAACCACCAGAAGTCCAACCCCAAAAGGATTACCTGGGGACGATGAAACTTGAGAACCTCCTCCAGGAACATGGCTCCTTCGTTCAAATGGCTCATGGCCAGACCGCAATTGACGAAGCTGCCGTGGAAAAACTGCTTGCGCATGCCAATTACCCGGGAGGACCCCAAAACTATGATGGCCGGCCGTCGATTTTTGGCCATCTCCAGCTTATATTTGAAAAGATTGCCATTCAAAGCCGAACCATAAATAGCATTTAATTTTTGCTGCATTTTAACTATTGCTTCATACGGCATCACCTCACACGCATTATAAATAGTAATAAAATTAAATAAAAAGGGTAGTGAGACCACTACCAGAGATATGGCATAGAGTCTTAGGTATTTATTATAATCTTTACGCATCGGTTCTAAAAATTATAATAGAGAAAAACACTGGCTTTATCAATGTTGATTAGCGAGTAAACCAACAAAGCGGCTCCAAACATCGCGTACTTCCAGTTCGGTTTAAAGTCTTTTACCATCTCATTGCTGTTCCGGCAAAAAAAGCAGACCGCCAAGGCCAACAAAATATACCAGATGGTGTTGTTGGTTCCCTGGATATTCTTTAGAAAAAGACGAAACTTGACGTTCCAGGCCAGGATCTGCTCCAGGCTGGGGAAGCCGGCGCCATTGAGAAAGCACATGCCCTGCAAGACGTTGGCCGCCTCGCCCCAATCCCGGGCCCGGAAAAAGACCCAGGCCACGTTGACGAAATTAAAGGTCAGGAACCAGGCCAGGACCTTGGGCAGGTTCCTCCCCATACTATGCCAGATTCGCTGGACCACCATGGCCATGGCGTGGATGAACCCCCAAAATACAAAGGTCCAACCGGCTCCGTGCCAGATGCCGCCGATCAGGAAGGTGGCCATCAGGTTGACATAGGTGCGGTGGGGCCCCCGGCGGTTGCCCCCTAACGGGATATAGACGTAGTCCCTCAAGAACCTGCTCAAAGTGATGTGCCAGCGATGCCAAAACTCTCTGATGTCCAGGGCCTGGTAAGGACTGTTGAAATTGATGGGCAGCTTGATATTGAACATCAGGGATGAGCCCAGGGCCATGTCGGTATAGCCGGAAAAGTCGAAATAGAGCTGGAGCGTATAGGAAAGGGATGCGGCCCAGGCTTCCAGCCCGGTCAAAGGATTGGGGCTGGCAAAGCCGTGGTTGGCCCAGACGGCAAAGGTGTCCGCCACCATTACCTTTTTAAATAAGCCGATGGAAAATAAAAAGAGACCCGGGAAAAAATGCCGGTAATTGAATAACTTGTTCCTGATGGCGGCAAACTGCGGCATCATCTCCTTATGATGGATGATGGGTCCGGCAATGAGATGGGGGAAAAAGGTGACGAAGAGAATGTAGTTTAACAGGTCGTATTCTTTGGCTTCATGGCGGTAAACATCCACCAGATAGGCAATCTGGGTGAAGGTAAAGAAACTGATCCCTAAGGGCAGGACTATCTTCAGGAGCTGCACCTGGCTGTCGGTTAAAAAATTGAGATTGGTGATCATGAAATCGGTGTATTTATAGTAGCCCAACAGGGCGACGTTAGCGATTATGCCAGCCAAGAAGATGATTTTTCTCAGGTTTTCCTTGCCGATTTCCGGTTTGCCGAGCCGCCCCAGCCCCGTGCCCACCGCGTAGTTGAACATGATGCTGGCTAAAATTAGGGGAAGATAAGCGGGGTTCCACCAGGCGTAGTAGAAGAGGGAGGCGCAAACCAGCCAGGCCCGGGAGGCCAGGGTCAGTCTGGCCTTACCCAGAAGAAAATAGACCAGGAGAGTCAGGGGCAGAAAAAGGAAAATAAAGGCATAGGAATTGAACAGCATTAATCTTTCTCTTGTATGAACTCTCCGGGAATTGGGCCTCAGGAAGAAATCTTACCACAGACCACCCCCTTCATCACTATAAGGCTTGCAGAGCCCTATTTTTCTTGCTCTTCTTTGTCGGGGCGCTCGTAGTGGCCGGCCAGGAAGCGTTCGGAAAACAGATAGATCTTGGAGTCGTCGGACATGAGCATGTCCATCTGGCGGACGTAGGCCATGAGGCGGCCCAAAAGGTCCAGCCGCTCTTCGATTTCCGCCGCGGGGCGCTTGCGGAAACGGGCCCGGACCACGTCCTGGTGGACTTCCAGCTCAAAACCAAGCCTTTCCAGAACAATGGCGATGAGCTTGGCCCGGCGTACCCGGCGGATCTCATCCGCAGCCCCGCCTTTGAAGACGAAATTAATGAAATTATTATCTGCCACCGGGCCGCAAAAGCTGTCCACGGTGGTGAAGTGATACCCCAGGCGGCAACTGTAATTCACGTAATTAGCCGCGACAATGGCGTAGGTCTTGTCCCAGAACCTTTCCGGGGGCCGGATGGCGGTCTGGGCCAGGACGTGGAAAAAGCCGCCCACGGACACCGGCACCGGCCCGGCCCAGGTGATGTCCGGGTGGCTGATGCCCCGCCACAGGGCCCGCATGGGCCGGGAGATGATGCTGGCCGGAGGCACCGGAGTCTCGTGGGTGGCCAGGCCCCCTCCCAGGTCCATGAGGTGGAGGTTGAGGGGCAGCGGCGTCTCCAGTTTCAGGAGCCGGAGCGCGGGATAGCGCCCTGCCTCCACTCCGTCCATGAGACCGAACATGGCCTGAATCGCCTTTTCATGGGCGAAACGGGCGATGTCCCGGTAGGTGCGGCAGTTTTCCGGGCGAAAGTCCTGGCTGCGCCGGTCCACCAGGGTTAAGGGCGCCACCAGGTCCACCAAGGCCCGCAAATTCTCGGAAACGGGGGAGGGCTGCAGACGGGGGTTTTCCGGGGTCCGGTGATCCGGCGCCTCTTCCAGGCATTGGTGAATGGCCTCTTTGATTCTGAGGCGGGCCTTTTCCAACTCCTGCCAGCGCCCTCCGGACATGCGCTGCAACGCAGCCACCAGGTCCTGAAGATGCTGATCCAAAGCCGCGATGCCGCGGCGGAAAAAATACCAGTCGCCGCCCTGGCCCTCCGCGGCCTTCTCCTCCAACTGCCCCATCAGGGCCAGGGATTCGTTATTAGCCACCAGCACCTGCTGAAAACCCTGGAAGATCTCTTTCAGGCCCGGGCCCGGCGTCGTCTTCTTTTTTCTCCGGAAAAAACTGCGGAGTCCCATAAAGATTGCCTCAGTGAGAATTTACCCTGTCTTGGAGGTCCATGGCTAATCTTTTTTTGTGCCGGGAAATTGTGATTTTATTCACTTACCTTCTTTCTCAAAAGCTCCCAGACTCCTTATCAACTTCCGGGCCGAATCGAGGCCGCGGCTATCCCTACAGAAACAAAGCCTTTTTGGCGGTGCGTTTTCTGATAACCACCCGCAACTGCTCGTTTGTTTTACAAACCGTAAAATTTTCTGACAGGGGTAGGGGGCCAGATCACATAAGCATTTTTACATCCAGTCATTTTGTCTTTTGAATTCACCAGTTAGCCCAGGGAAATTTCCTGGGATTCTGGCACGGGCATTGATAGGTAATTAGCAGACGTTCTTTTAACCGAGAACAACGTTTTGCCGGGGAAGGGAAATCCGCATCGGGTTCGCCGGCAAAGCTTGAGGCAGGAAGAAGATCATTAGCGCCACCCTTAAGCTGAGAGCTTAAAGGTTTCAGGCGGCAGGGAACGTTGAGGGACCGCGCCTGGACTTATTGAACATCTAACCACGGATAGGGAGGTGAAAGAAAGTGAAACGAATTTGGGTCATCATCCTTAACTTTCTCATGCTGACGGTGCCAACTCTGGCCTGGGCCGACGCGGTTAAGAAAGCCTCAAAGCTGGAGAGAAAAATTGATCTGGCTAATCTCAGCGGGCTTAACCACTTTTTTGCCAAGTGGTACAACGACAACCTCTGGGTTTATGCCACCATCGCCACCGTCTTGATGGGCTTGGTGGGCCTGGCCATCGCCGCCGGCACCGATATCATCCTGAAGATGATCGGCATGGACGTCAGCAAGATAGAACACCACGAATAATCAGGGGATAGGAGATATATATATGAGTATGTTCGACATTTACCTGCCCATTGCCGGCTTGCATTTCAATGCCCTGATCCTGATTGCCATCGGCTTTGCGGTGGGCGTCCTGGGAGGTTTCTTCGGGGTGGGCGGCGCCTGGGTAGTGACCCCGGCCCTGAACATCTTTGGCTTTCCCATGGCCTACGCCATCGGCACCGACCTGGCCCACATCTTCGGCAAGTCCATCGTGGCCACCGCCAAGCACCGGAAGATGGGCAACGTGGACATGAAGCTGGGCTTGCTGTCCATCGTCGGTTCCGTCATCGGGGTGGAAATCGGCGCCCAAAACGTCATGTGGCTCACCCGCCTGGGCCTGGCCGGTCCCATTGTCCGTTATACCTATATGTGCCTGCTCTTTGGTTTGGGCATTTATATGCTATATGATTATGCCACCAAAGATAAACGGGCCGCGGCCCAGGCCGCCAAGCAGGCAAGCCTGGCCATGGGCGCGGCTCCGGCCAAGAAGGCCTGGAGTCTGCCCCCCATGATCCACTTCCCGGCTTCGGGCATTACCATCTCCTTCTGGACGGTGACCGGGGTTTTTCTCTTCACCGGCTGGCTCTCCGGCTTCCTGGGAGTGGGGGGCGGCTTTATCCGTATGCCGGCCCTCATTTATCTCATCGGCTGCCCCACTGCCATCGCCGTGGGCACCGACCTCTTCTCCGTGGTCTTTACCGGGGCTTACGGTTGCTTTACCTACGGCGTCAAGGCCCGGGTGGAAATCATGGCCGCCATTCTCATGCTCATCGGCGCTTCGGTGGGGGCCCAGATCGGCGTGACCGCGGTGAAATACATCCGGGGTTACGGCATCCGGCTGCTCTTTGCCATCATGATTCTCCTGGCTGGCTCTTCAGTAGCCTTGAAACAGTTCAACTTTACTTACCTCGCCGGCTGGGTGGTGATGTGCGCCGCCTTAGGAATGTGCGCGGTAATTATGCTCAAGCTGTGGCAGGGCTTCAAGAAGGAGAAGGCTGAAAAAGCGGCTTATGCCGTTAAGGAAGGAGCCTGATTATGAAAATCCTGGTTCCGGTGGATGGTTCGGCTAATTCTCTCAAAGCCGTGGAAAACGCCATTAATCTGGCTAAATCTAACCCCCCGTCCACCATCGTCCTGATGGCGGCGGCCACGGAAATCCCCGATTTGGCTGAGGGGAGGTATATCTATGAAAAAATGAAAGCTCAGGCGGAAAGCGCCCTGGCCAAGGCCAAAGAAACGGCCCAGGGTAAGGGCGTCACCGCCGAGGTGCTCCTGGCCACCGGGCCGTCCCCCGCGGAGGAGATCGTGGAGGTGGCCAAAAAGGAACAGGCTGACCTCATCGTCATCGGCAGCCGGGGTCTGGGGGCCAAAACCCCATCCTTTATCGGCAGCACGGCCAGCAAGGTGGTGACTTACTCCCCCTGCTCCGTGCTGGTGGTGAAGCTGCAGGAAGATTGAGCCGTTATCCCGGAGATTATCACCGCCGAGGCAGCCCGGTGCCGCCTCGGCTTTATTTTGCTTTCCCCGGCTCTCGCCTCCGGGGTCGGGGGAGGGCCTCTTTGCGGCCGCTGGCGCCGCCACCGATATTGTTTTTTCCCCGGGCTCCAACAAACTTGACCGGGTGGGGGAAAATACGCTAAAATTTAGAAAAAATCATGACTTGAGCAGAAGTTCCGGCTATATTTTAATCCTTGACGGTTAGCCTCTCCTTTAAGGATAAAAACCGGCTATGCGGCGCTTCCCTTTTTTATTATCCCGCCATGCCCTGGCCCTGATCCTGGTGGTCAATATCCTGCTGTTGGGAGTCAGCATCTACCTGGGGGTGAAATCCGCCAACCAGATGCGGGAAATCGTCAAGGAGGACTTTAACCAGCAACAATTGGTGCTGGCCCAGCATACCGCAGGGTTGCTGGAACAAGACATTAATTTCCTCAAACGGGAATTAAGCACCCTCAATTATTCCCCCTCCATCCAATACCTGGAGGAACTCACCTGGGCGAACCGCATGCGGGCCACCCTCTCCAGCCTCCGGGAGGACGGGGTGGTGGAAATCCGCCGCATTAACGCCGAAGGCACCAGGGCTTATTTGGTTGACTCCCGGGGCGTGGACCATATAATTTCCGGCTCCTTCCAGAACTCGCCCTATCTCAAATGGGCCCGATCCCCGGAAAATAAGGGCCTGATTTATGTAGGTCCCATCTCCACCCAGGTCCCCAATTTTGTGGGACGCCTCATCAGCATCATGGCGGTGTCCACCTATGAGGAATCAGTGGATGAGAGCCATCCCCACCCTTCCGGGGCCATGTCCGGGGTCTTGCTCTTTTACCTGGACGTCCATCACCTGGCCAATAAGTTCACCCGCCAGATCAGGAGCGGCAAGACGGGCTACGCCTGGATCATGGACAACCAGGGGACTTTTTTAAGTCATCCGGAACGGGATTTTATCGGCAAAAACGCCTTCACGGTGCGCAAAGAACGCATGCCCGCCATCTCCTTCGATGCCATCAACGAAATTCAACGGGAAAAAATGCTCACCGGCCAGGAAGGCTGGGGCACCTATATTTCCGGGTGGCACCGGGGCATGGCCGGGGAGATCCAAAAACTCATCGCCTATTCTCCGGTGCGCCTGACCGAACCCGTTTTCGGCAAGGATGCTAAAACCGCGCCCTCTTGGTCGGTGGCGGTGGTAGCCCCGGCCAATGAGGTGGAGGGAGTGGTTCATTCCCTCTATTTACGGCAGTTTTTCCTGCAAGTAATCATCGGCTTCTTTGTCCTCTCGGGCACCATCGTCATGCTTAACTTTCGTTATGAACGGCAATTTTCCGCCTCTCTGGAGGAGGAAGTCAGCCGCCAGAAGGAAAAACTGCAGAAAACCGAGGCCCGCTACCAAGCCCTGGTGGAAAACGCCGCGGACCTCATCTACACCGTGGACGAGAAGGGCCATATCCTGTCCATCAACCGCTTTGCCGCCAATCTCTTTGCCATGGCCCTGCCTTTAAAGGGGCGGGATACGGTCGATCCCAGGGAATTTGTCGGCCGCCACCTTTACGATATTTTCAGCCGGAAATCAGCGGACTTCCATCTGGAATGGATCAATGAAGTCAGGGAAACCGGGCGCACCCGCAGCAAGCGCCACCCAGTGGCCATCGGCGACCAGGAGTTCTGGTTCTCCACCAGCATTGTGGGCCTGCGGGACGAACATGGGGAGATCTTCGCCTACGAGATCATCTCCCGGAACATCACCGGCCGCAAGGCCATCGAAGACCGACTGGTCAACATGGAGAAACTGGCCTCCGTGGGCACTCTGGCCGCGGGTGTGGCCCATGAAATCAATAATCCCGTGGCCGTGATCCTGGGGTTCACCGAACATCTGCTGGAGCAGACCGAAGAGACTCCGGAGGTCCATGAAACCTTGAAAGTCATCGAGGAAGAAGGACTGAAGTGCAAAAAGATCGTGGAAAATCTCCTCACCTTTGCCCGCACTCCGGAAAAAACCGAAACCAGCGCTGAGATTAACAGCATCCTGGAGCAGATGCTGGCGGTGGTGCAAAATACCTTGCTGACCAAGAAAATCCGCCTGGAAAGCAGTCTGGCCCCGAATCTCCCCCGGGCCAAAGGCGATCCCCGGGAATTGCAGCAGGTCTTCATTAATCTGGTCAACAACGCCATGGACGCCATGAAAGGCGGGGGTCTGCTCAAAGTGGATACCCGTCTGTCCTCCGACGGCAGAAGGGTGGCCATTGAGTTCACAGACACCGGCAACGGCATTCCCAAAGAGAGCCAGGCCAAGATTTTCGATCCCTTTTACACCACCAAAAAGGTGGGGGAAGGCACCGGTCTGGGTCTGTCCGTGAGCTA
>JAQTXE010000074.1 GCA_028688935.1 Syntrophales bacterium | reverse complement strand
GGGGGGGGGGGGGGGGGGGGGGGGGGGGGGGCGGAAAAAACTTTCGGCAACCGGTATAAATACCCGGAAGAGGGCTGGGGCTGCCGGTGGGGGTTAGAGACCAGCCAGCACCACCCTGCCTCTCCGGCGATCATGAAGGAGAACAAATGACCCAGATCCCTGTGGCACGGCCCACCTTGGGAGAGGAAGAAGCGGCCGCAGCCCGGCGGGCGATACTCTCCGGCTGGGTGGTCCAGGGGCCGGAGGTGGCGGCCTTTGAAAAAGAGTTCGCGGCCCTGATGGGCGCGCCCCTGGCGGTGGCCTGCTCCAGCGGCACCGCGGCCCTGCACCTGGCCCTGGCGGCTTTGGACCTGGGGCCGGGTGACGAAGTGATCACCGTCTCCCACTCCTTCATCGCCACGGCCAACGCGGTGCGTTACGTGGGGGCCACGCCGGTGTTTGTGGACGTGGAATACTTGACCGGGAATATCGACCCGGAGCTAATCGGCGCGGCCCTCACCCCCCGGACCCGGGTCATTCTGGTCCCCCATCAGTTGGGGATGCCCTGCGACCTGGGGCGCATCCTGGCGTTAGCCCGGGAACATAACCTGAAGGTGGTGGAGGACGCGGCCTGCGCCATCGGTGCGGAAATCAGCCTGGCCCCCGGAGACTGGGAGCCCATCGGCAGGCCCCATGGGGACCTGGCCACCTTTTCCTTCCATCCCCGCAAGGTGCTGACCACCGGGGACGGCGGCATGATCACGGGCACAGACCCGGAAATCATGGCCCGCATGGCCAGGCTCCGCACCCACGCCATGTCCCTGTCCACCGCGGAGCGGGAACGGGCCGGCGGCATCGTCTTCGAGCAGTATGCGGAGGTGGGCTACAACTACCGCTTGAGCGATATCCAGGGGGCAGTGGGCCGGGAGCAGGTGAAACGGCTCCCCGGCCTGGTGGCGGAACGGCGGCGGTTGGCCGCACGTTACCGGGAAGCCCTGGAAAACCAGGTTTTCCTGGATCTGCCCCAGGAGCCGGTCTGGGGTAAGAGCAACTGGCAATCCTTCTGGATCATCCTCAAGGAAGAGTGCCCCCGCCAGCAGCGGCAGGTGATGCAGGCCCTCCTGGAAAAGGGCATCCGCACGGTGCGGGGGGTAATGTGCGCCCACCGGGAACCGGCTTACCGGGAACTGCCCTCGAGATTTCCCTTGCCGGTGAGCGAACGCCTGCAGGATCGCAGCATTATTCTGCCCCTGTACCCCGGGATGACCGACGACGAACAGGAGCGGGTCGTTTCCGCCCTGATGGAAATCCTCAAATAGCCGGGGAGGGGAACAGAGAGGGCGGGTGACTTAGGCCCGGGGGCCTCCCGGCCTGACTTAGTTTATCTTCACGGACCTCAGAGCTTAGGAGCGCCCCCGGGTAACCGCCCCCCCAGGAAATGGCCCAGCCGATTATTTCCTGAAATCGCCGGAAGTTACAAAATATCTCCGCCTCCTTGCCCCTTCTTGATTTTTACTACTGGGTTCATTAGAATTATAGACATTAGGTGGTAAAGGTAACTGGCAGGCCCCTGGGTGCCAGAGGTTTATGGAGAAGAAGCCGGAGAGAAGGGAAAAGGTTTGGATGCAAGTCAGCTGCCTGCTGGCGGCTCTGGCCTTGGTGCTCCTTTTTTCCTGCCCCGGGGCCGCGGCCATCAAGCGCTTTAAGGATGATAAAGGCACCCTGCATATTTCCAATGAGGGCGGTGAAGGCAAGCCCCCGTTAACCATTTCCAACCCTCCGGGACGTCCATCCAGGGTAAGGGGGCCCGGGGCTCACCCAAGGCGCGAACCGGCGCCCCGGCCACCCGGGCCCGCGGCTCCTCACCAGCCGGAAAATGCCCCTAATAAACCGGCCCCGCCTCCTGGCGGCCACGCACCCCGTTAACGCCGGCTCTCCGGGAACAGACCCCGGGGGCCTGTTCCCGGCGTCAGCGGCCGTGAAGATTTTGGCAAAACCGGCGAGTCGCCGGAGTAGTGCCGGACCCGGAAGCAAAGGAGTCGGGGCGGTGGCCGGAACCTGGCAGGCTAACTGTTTCCAGTTTATTACCGTCCAACTAGAGGACTGGCAATGGATAACCAGACCGTCAGCCTGAAAGACTGGGGAGCCATCGAGCCCTTTGCCGGCTTGTCCGTGCGTTTCCTCAAGGATAACCGCTGCCTGCCCTTGAAAAAGGAAGACGGCCGGGTGTTGTTGGCCATGGCCGATCCGGATGACTGGGATGCCAACCAGGCCATGGAGGTGGCCCTGGGAGCGCCGGTCTCGCCGGTGCCGGCTGCGGAGGAAGAGATTCTCGAAGCCATCGAGACGGTCTACCAGCCGGGCAGCCGCATGGCCCGCCTGGTGGGGGACCTGGAAACGGAGGAGATTGATCTGGCCTCGGAAGAGGCCGCGGAAATCGGCCATCTCCGGGACATGGCCCGGGAAGCCCCCATCATCCAATTGGTGAACCTTCTGGTGCTTAGGGCCATCCAGATGGGGGCCAGCGATATCCACCTGGAGCCCTTTGAAGACAGCTTCCGGGTGCGCTACCGCAAGGACGGCCTCCTCTATGAGGCCGAATCTCCCCCCAAGGCGCTCCAGGCCGCGGTCATCTCCCGCCTGAAGATCATGTCCCGGCTGGATATCGCCGAGCGTAGGCTGCCCCAGGACGGGCGCTTCCGCTTGAAGGTCAAGGGGAATGACATCGACTTCCGGGTCTCCACCCTGCCCACTCTCCTGGGGGAGTCCATGGTGATCCGCATCCTGGACCGGGAAAAGGTCATTCTGGACCTGGGCCTCCTGGGTTTCCCCCAAAAGGAGTTGAAGCAGTTCGACGATTTGATTCATAAACCCTACGGCATGATTCTGGTCACCGGCCCCACCGGCAGCGGCAAAACCACCACTCTATATGCTGCACTAGAGCGCATAAATTCCCCCGACAAAAAAATCATCACCATCGAAGACCCGGTGGAGTACCGGCTCTCCGGGGTCACCCAGATGCAGGTCAAGCCCTCCATTGACCTCACTTTTGCCAAGGGTTTGAGGCACATCGTGCGCCAGGATCCGGACGTGGTGCTGGTGGGGGAAATCCGGGACCGGGAGACCGCGGAGATCGCGGTGCACGCGGCCCTCACCGGCCATCTGGTCTTCAGCACCCTGCACACCAACGATGCCCCCGGGGCCATCACCCGCCTGCTGGAAATGGACGTGGAAGACTTTCTTCTGGCCTCCGCGGTGGTGGGCATCCTGGCCCAGCGCCTGGTGCGCATCATTTGCCCGGAGTGCAAAACGGCCTTATCACCCGAAATGGTGGAGGATCTCCGGCAGGAGATTCCCGGCAATCTGCCGGATAAACTGTTCATGGGGCAGGGCTGTCCGGCCTGCGCCCATACCGGTTACCAGGGGCGCACCGGCATCTATGAACTGCTGCTGGTGGATGAGTCCATCCGCCAGTTGATTTTGAAAAGGGCCGATGCCGCGGCTTTGCGCCAGGCGGCAACGGCCCATGGTATGCAGACCCTGGCGGGGGACGGTTGGGCCAAGGTGGCCCAGGGCCTCACCACCAGCCAGGAAGTGCTGCGAGTGACCCAGGAGTAAGGCATGCCGGTTTTCCATTACCGGGCCAGCGACCCCGGCGGCAACATTATCCAGGGCACCCTGGAGGCCAGGGAAGAGCGCCTGGTGGTGCTGCACCTCCAGCAGGGGGGGCTGATTCCCCTGCGCGTCAGCGCGGAAGAAGCGAAGCCGGGAGGCTGGCAGATTAGCCTGAGCTGGCGGCGTACCCGGAGAGTGCCCCAAAGCGAGGTGGTCCATTTCACCAATGAATTGGCCGCCCTGCTGAAAGCGGGCCTGCCCCTGGAGCGCAGCCTCCAGGCCCTGCTGGAGGTGACCGGCGGCAAGGGTATTAAGGGGGTTCTCAGCCAGGTGCTCCGGGACCTCCAGGCCGGCAAGAGCTTATCCGAGGCCTTAAGCCGCCATAAGGTCTTTTCCCCGCTGTATGTCAGCCTGGTGCAGGCGGGGGAGACCGGGGGTTTTTTGGAGGTGGCCCTGGCGCGGCTGGGGGATTACCTGAAGACGGTGAGCGAGTTCAAGAGCTACCTGCTCACCGCCCTCATCTATCCCATGGTCCTGGCGGGCGTGGGCTCCCTCTCCCTGATACTGATGCTCATCTACGTGGTGCCCCGCTTTGAGTCCTTTTTTAAGGAAATGGGCCAGACGCTCTATTGGAGTACCAGTTTTTTGCTGGCCCTCAGTAAGGCCTTCCGCTCTTACTGGTGGGTGGGGGGGCTGCTTTTGGCCTTGGGCGCTCTCATCTTTATCCGCCTGCTGCGCACGCCCAAGGGACAACTGATGGTGGACCGCGCCAAGTTGCGGGCCCCTTTTGCGGGGGATTTGACCAAACGCATTTCCGCGGCCTTTTTTGCCAAGACCCTGGGCACCCTGCTGAATAACGGCGTACCCCTGGTGGGGGCCCTGCGGGTGGTGACCACCTCCGTGCCCAACCGGTTCATGGCCCGGTCCCTGGAGGGGGTGCAGAAGGAAGTGGAGAAAGGACAGCCGCTTTCCGCCCTGCTCAAGAAGGTGGGGCTGTTGCCGGAGCTCTTCCTGCAGATGGTGTCCATCGGCGAGGAGACCGGCCATTTGGGGGAGATGCTCCTGTCGGCCGCGGATTCCCTGGAAAATGACGCCCGGGCCGCGGTGCGGCGTATGCTGGCCCTGCTGGAGCCCCTGCTGATCCTGATCATGTCCCTGGTGGTGGGCTTTATTGTCGTCTCCTTGTTGATGCCTATTTTGAACCTCTACGATATTTCATTTTAATGCCAGGAGGAATCACAACCTTGATGAGAAAAGACCAGCGTGAAGCCGGTTTTACCCTGATTGAACTGATGATCGTCCTCTTTATCCTGGGGCTGCTGGCCGCGTTGGTGGCTCCCAGGTTGATGGGGCGGGTGGGCAAGGCCAAACAAAAGGCCGCCCAGGCCCAGATACAGATGTTGTCCACGGCGCTGGATCTCTTTCACCTGGACGTGGGGCGCTATCCCAACAGCGAAGAGGGTCTGAAGGCCCTGGTGCAAAAGCCTGAGAATCTCCCGCAATGGTCCGGGCCGTATCTGGATAAAGGGTTGCCCAAGGACCCCTGGGGGCGGGACTATATGTATAAATTTCCCGGGGAACACGGCGCCTATGATCTGAGCACCCTGGGAGCCGACGGCGCACCGGGCGGAGAAGGTGAGAATACCGACATTAGCAATTACCAGGCCTCTCCCTGACGGAGCCGGAGGCCGCCGAGGCCCGGCTAACCCGGAACAGGGCTTCACTTTGTTGGAGCTGATGGTGGTTCTGGGTCTCATGGCCCTGATGATGGGGCTGGTGGTGCCCAGCATGTACGGGTCCTGGCACCGGGCCAAGGAGAGGGCCAGCCTCCGGGAGCTGATGACCACCATGCGCATGGCCCGGAGCCTGGCGGCTTCCAGGCATGAGCGGGTACGGGTCTTTCTGGACCTGGAGACGGGGAATTACCGCCTGGAAGGGACTTCCCGCACCGGGCAATTGTCCCGCAGATTACGCCTGGGGGACGCCCACCTGGTATGGGAGGATCGTGGCGCCCGCCAGGGCTACATCGCTTTTTACGGTGACGGCAGTTCCAGCGGCGGGCACCTGACGTTGACGGATCTGGGAGGTAACCGGCAGGTCCTGGAGGTGGAAATTATTACCGGCAAGGTCACTCTGATAAAGGCTAAGACATGAACCAGCCAGCGAGCCGGCCGCAACGAGAAAAAGCCGGAGGCTTCACTCTTTTGGAAGTGATGGTGGCCGCCACCCTCATGGGCCTGGTCCTGGTCATCATCCTCCAGGTCCTCACTTCCACCCTCCAGGCCCAGGAGGCCTCCAGGAGCAATACCCAGGCCGTGCTGACGGCGCAAATGGTACTCGAAAATTTTAGCGCCAGAGAAGCGGCCGAAGGCGTCTTTCAGGGAAAAGAAGGGCGCTTTGCCTATCAGGTGACCGTGACGCCCCAATTCCAGGTACCTTTTCCCGGCCAGAATAAGCGGTTGGTCTGTAGTTTGCTGCAGGTGATGGTGTCCTGGGAGGAACGGGGCAGAACCAAGACTATGGAACTCCAGACCTTAAGGACGATGGTCAAAAAATAGTCCCACGGCCGGGTGAGAGGAATTAAATCGTTTTGCCGGGTCCAGGCAAAGAGAAGCCAAGGTACTCAACATGAAGGAGAAACCGGGAGAGAGCGCGGCGGGCTTTACCTTGCTGGAGCTGATGATCGCCCTGGCCTTGGTCAGCCTGTTGAGCCTGGTGGCTTTTATGTCCATGAACCTGAGCCTGAAGGCAGTGGGGCGGGGGCAGGCCGCCGCGGAAAACCTCCAGGAGTTGCGGGTGGGCCAGGGCTTTATGGAAAGGAGCCTGAGTTCCGCGGCCGCGGGCCTGAAAGAAGTCAAAGAAGCCAGGACCTACTTTTTTGGCGAACCTCAGCAGATACGGTTTTTTACCTTTCTGCCGCTGGAGGCCTTCAACCTGGGAGGCATCTATCATTGGCGGGTTCTGGTGGGGCGGAATGAAGCCGGGCAAGGGGTCTTGGCCGTGGAACAGACCAAAAGCATTAACTGGACCCGGGACCCTGAAGGGGTGGAGATCAGGCAAATCTTGTTAAAAAACGTGACTTCAGTCCGCTTTTTCTATGGCAGCAACGGCAAAGAATACGACAACTGGGACGCCCGCCGTAACGGCGGGCTCCCGGATTGGGTGAAGGTGCGACTGGCCTTAGGGAACCAAAAGCCCCAGGAGTGGTTAATTCCCATCCATGTTTTCGAGATTCCCAGAACTTAGGAAGGAGGGCGATCCGGGAGGACCGCCAGTCCGGGCCCGAGAAGAAGGAGCCATCCTGCTCCTGGTGATCTGGGTCATCGCCTTGCTCAGTGTGGTGGTCCTGGGCTGGGCCCAGGAATGGCGCACGGAGATCAAGCTGGCGGCCAATTTCCGGGGAGACCAACAGTGCCACAGCCTGGCCGAGGCCGGCGTCTATTACGCTCTGGCCAAGCTGATGGAGGCCAAGTTCGCGGAGCTCACCCCTGCGGGACCCGAGATGCAATTATCGGCCCAACCACAGCCCTGGATTGGTGATCAGCAACGCCACTTACTGGAAATTTCCGGAAGCCGGGTGGAAGTTAAGGTGGCTGACGAAGCCGGGAAGATCAATCTGAATAAAGCCGAAGGCAAGGTTTTGGCCCACCTTTTTATGGCCTTGGGTATCCCTGAGGAGAAATGGCGGGTCATGGTGGACTCCATCGAGGATTGGCGGCAACCGGGGCTCCTGCCCCGCCCCTTCGGGGCCAAAAGCGACTATTATTTAGGTTTGGAGCCCCCTTACCCGGTCAAGGGGACCTTCTTTGACACCGTGGAGGAACTGGCTTGGGTTCGGGGTTTTGCCGGCACCCCCCTGCCAGTCCGCTTGTCGGAGTATCTTACGGTCCAGGAAGAGGGCTCAGCCATCAATGTGAACACCGCCCCGGTGGCAGTGCTGCAGGCCGCGGGGCTTCCTCAGGAAGTGGCCGAGGCCCTGGTCCAGGAGCGGGAGAATGCTCCTTTACGCCCCGAGGAGATTTTGCCGCGGTTGACTGCAGAGAGCCAAACGCAGGGGAACCGATATGGCTTTTCCTTTAAGAGTTCGTCTTTTTTCACAATCGTGGCAACAGGCATGATAAATAAAAAGGAAGGGCCCCGCCACACTATCAAGGCAGTGGTGCGGCTCTCCCTGAGAGGGGACCCGCCCTGGAAGTTCGTCTATTGGGCGGATGATTACCCTGGTTAAAAGGCTTTAATGAACTGGAAACCTGGAAGTTGGTGGGAGACGATTTCCGCCGCCCTACTGACGGAGGCCAGCAATCTGGGGGTCTACCTGGAGAAGAGTGGCCTCACTCTGGCCCAGGTGCATAAAGGTTTTTCCGGTATCCAGGTAACGCACCTGGAGCGTCTCTCCCGGGGTGAAGATGTTCTTGCCTCCCTGGAACCCCAAATCCAAGAGCTTATTTCTTCCTGGGACCTGGCGAACTGCCCGGTGAACCTGGCAGTGAGCCGGGATTTATGCTTTTTCCGGGAAGTGAAGCTGCCCCTGGCGGCCGCGGAAAATCTGGCCCAGGTGGTGAGTTATGAGCTGGACCGGTTTTTGCCGCTGCCTGCTCCTAATTTATTCTACGATTATCAGGTCTTAAAAGAAACGGAGAGCGGCATCCACTTGATGTTATTGGCTCTGCCCCGGGAACCGGTGGAGCAATGCCTGGAACTCCTAACCCGGGCTGGTTTAAAACCCTACTCCGTGGAACCCGGACCGGTGGCGGTGGCCAACGCCTTCACCCTTTTGGGAGGGAAACCCCCGGCTTCCTGGCTGCTAATCCAGGAAGAACAAGGCGAAATAGAGCTCACCCACATCCTGGGCCGGACCCTGGGTTTCTCCCGGCCGCTGCGGCCCAAGCCGCGACAGCGCCTGGGAGAGGCCCTGGAGGCGGAAATCCGCCACCTGGAGGAGGCCGGTAATCCGCCCCAGGCCTTGGGTCTTTACGGCCAGATAGCCGCGGCGCCGGAAATCACGGCGCTGGCCCGGCAGGAGAACCTGGCGGTAATCACGCCGGATAGTTTTAATATCCCAGGCCTGGCCCCGGAAAAGGACCTGGAAACGGTGGCCCTGGCCGCGGTGGGAGCAGCCCTCCGGGGTTCATCGAAAGTACCGGTGGGGACCAACCTCCTGCCGCCGGAGGAGCGTTCCGCGGTCACGTCCTCCGGCTTTTCCCTGAAAAGGGTGCTGCTGTTAGTCTTTGTGGCTTTGCTTTTTCTGTATCCCGTGAATCTATTAGTGCATAAGCGGATCCAGCTTTACCAGGTGGACCGGGAATTGGCCCAGATAACCCCCGGTTTTCGCCAGGTGGAAAAACAACTCAATGAAGTCCGGAGACTGGCCCAGCAGATGCAGAACCTCCGCCGTCTGGAAAAATCTCCTAATAAACTTAATGTTATTAAGGACTTGACCCAGATAATACCAAAGCATACCTGGCTGTTCAACCTGCGGATCAGCCAGCAAAACCTGGAGATGGGAGGGATGTCCCGGTCAGCCGCGGACCTGATTCCTCTATTGGAGAAATCCGGTTGGCTCACCAAAACCGAATTTGCCTCTCCCATTGTGACCGATGCCAATAAGCTCGAACATTTTAAAATTAAGGCAGAAATTAAAGGACTGGAACTGGGTCCCTGAGGGTCTGACTCCTCAGCAGCAGCGTCTTGCCTGGATCGGGGCAGGTTTATTACTCCTGCTGGTGCTCTACTTTGTCCTGGTTTACCCCCTGGTGGCTTTGGAGAATAGCTGGTCCCAGGACTTGGTCCGCAAACGCCAGCTGCTGGTGCGCTACCAGACCTTGCTCGCCAGTAAGAATAAAGTGGCCCTGGCCCTTAAGACCCTAAAGAACACGGTGGGGAAGGTGGAGGGGCAATTCTTGGCCGGGGGTAACGCGGCGGTGGCCTCCGCGGACCTGCAAGAAATTTTAAAGAACGTCACCAGCGCTCACGGGGTGCAAATGACCAGCATCAAGGTGCTGCAACCCAAAGATGCCGGTCCTTACCAGGAAGTGCCGGTACAGGTGCAGTTGTCGGCCAATGTAACGCAACTGTTGACTGTGCTCTATCATCTGGAACATCATAAGAAATTGCTGTTTATTCCGGAGTTGGAGATTACCGCGCCCCGTTGGGTGGCCAAAAAAAAGGATGAAACCCCCACCCTCCAGGTGAATCTGGTGGTGACGGGGTTGATTAAAAAGGGGACCACCGCGTGATCTGGCGTCGCAACCTCTGGTGGCAACTGCTGTTACTGGCGGGAAGCTGCCTGCTGCTGGTGGGGATTTTCCGGGTATGGTTCAGCAACGACCAGGCCCCGGTGGCCTCCCGTTTCCGGAAGGGACCGGCAGTGCCCAAGGTCACACCCCTGAGAGATCAACAGTCCTTAAAGGCTTTTGCCGTGGTGGCTTCCCAAGATCTGTTCAGCCAGGAGCGCCAGGGTCCCACCACGAAAACCGCCAAACCCCAGGCGACCCTGGAAGGCCGCACCCTCCTGGGAATCATAATTATCGGCCAAGAAAGGGCGGCGTTAATCAGTATAAAAGCGGCCCGGGGCCGGGGGCGTTCCGAAGTGGACGTGGTCCGTCTGGGAGAGGAATGGGAGGGTTTTAAAGTAGTGGAGATTTCCAATGAGTCGGTAGTTTTTGAAGGCAAGGATGGGAAAAAAAGGTTAAACTTCCCCGAATGAGGCCCAGTTATAGATGATTATGGGTGAGTTCTTCGGTTTGATTGGCTGGTCAGGGGGGAAAAACCGCCTGACACGCCTGCTTATTTTTTTGCTGACCATATCCTTGACCGGTTGTGCGGCGCAGACAACGGTTACCGCCCCTGTTCCTCCGCCTGCCCCCAAGCAGGTGCCGGTGCGGGTGGCCAAAGCTCCTCGAAAACCGGTAAGCAAGGAGTACCTGCGGGCCAAGGTGGCAAAAGCGCGGCGCGCCTCCAGAGGGGATATACTGGGGCCGGAACGTTTTGCCCGGGCCATTAAGAAAATCCCCACCTCCCGGCGCCGGCCTAAAAAAGGAGAGAAGGTTTATCCCCTGGATCTCAATCTGAAGGGTGCGGACCTGGTGGAGGCCATCCGGGTCCTGGCGGATACCCTGGGCCTCAATTACACCATCGATCCCCGGGTCAAGGGCACCGCCAACGTGCGGGCCTCCGGGAAGCTGACCGAAACCGACAGCCTGGGGATAATGGAGACCACCCTCCTGGTCAATAACGCCACCATGGTCAGGGAGGGCAATCAATACAAGATAATCCCCCTGGAAAAAGCGGCTCATGGGGCCATGCCGGTTGACCGGCGCGGCATAACCCCCGTGGGGATGAGCGCCCAGGTGGTTTTTCCGGAGCAGACGGAGGCCAAAGAGATGGTGAAGGTCCTGAAGCCTTTGCTATCCCCGGGGGGCAGCATAGCCGAGGGGGCCCATAATTCCCTCATCATCATAGATTACCCTGCTAACCTGGAAAAACTTCTGCAATTGGTGCACCTGATCGACACCCAGGCCTTGACCCAAACCCTGGTCCGGGTAGTGAAGGTGGATAATACCGACCCCGGCGAAATCATCAGCGAACTGGAGGTGATCTTCACCGCGTACGGCACCCTGGCCAAGAAGAGCAAATTCGGGGTCAGCTTTATGCCGGTGCCGCGCCTCAATGCGGTGATGATCCTGGCTGACTCCGGGCCGTTGATGGAGCGGGCTCTTTATTGGACCAGACACTTGGACCAGCGCACCGACATGCTGGCCAATGTCCACGTCTATAACGTGGAGAATTATAAGGCTAGAAACCTGGCTGATCTTTTGACCCAGGTATACGGCGGCACGGCTGCGGCCCCCACCGTCAAGGAGAAAAAGCCGGAGACCGGGGCCCGGGGCCTGGGGAGTACCGGTTTTGGCAGCAGCTTAGGTAGGAGCGGCACGGGCACCCAGAGCCAGACTAGCACGGGTATGAGCAGCCTGGGAACATCGGGATCGGGTACGGGCGGGACCGGCATCTTGGGGTCTCAAACCGGGTTGGGCGCCGGCGGCATGGCTCCCGCCTTGAAAGAACGGGCCGTGCCCCTGGGCGCAGGAGCGCAGCAAGGGGTTTCTCCCAAAGAAGGGGTACGCATCATTCCCGATGAGGAAAATAATCTTTTGGTGGTGGTGGCGCCCCCCCATGAATGGCGCATCATCTCCAGACTGCTCAAGAGCCTGGATATTATGCCCCGGCAGGTGTTGAACGAAGTATTAATTGCTGAGATCCGCCTCTCGGACGAATTGAAATACGGCATCGAGTTCCTTTTGGGGGGGACCCCCAGCGCGGTCAGCACCTCCACGGGTACGGATACCGGCACCACTTCCACCACGGGAGTCCTGGTCTCCAGCAGCAGCGCCACCACCACGGCTCCGGGAACCATTGCCGGAGTGGATATCTCCGGCCCGGCCTCGGCCGCGTTTACGGCTGCCAGCGGCTTTACTTTTGTGGCCACGGATACCCTGAATAAACTGAAAGGTGTCATTAATTTGCTGGCTTCCCAGGGCAAGGTGAACATTCTGGCTTCGCCCCATATTATGGCCGCCAACAACCAGGAGGCCACCATCATGATCGGCGAAGAAGTGCCCACCCTCACGTCCCAATCGGTGCCCCTGGTCAGCCAGGCCACCTCTTTTCAGACCTCCACGGTCCAGTACCGCAATACCGGCATCATCCTATCGGTAAAACCCCAGATTAACGCCAACGGCATGGTGACCCTGGAAATCGCCCAGGAGGTGAGCAACGCCAACACCACCACCACCGGCGTCAGTGGCACCCCCACCTTCACAGTGCGCCAGGCCAAGACCTCCCTGATTACCGGGGATAACCAGACCGTGGTCCTGGGGGGACTCATCCGGGAGGACAAGACCACCACCCAGGCCGGAATTCCCGGGCTGCGAAAGATGCCGATCCTGGGCCCCTTGTTCGGGTCGGAAGGGGTAAGCAAACAAAAGACCGAACTCCTGGTCTTGATTACCCCCCATATTATTACTAACTTAGAAGAAGGGGCCCGAGTCACCCATGAAATGAAGGAGAAGGTGGGACTGGAAGAGCCGCCGCCCTTGCGCCGGGAGCCGCCAAAACCCCCGGAGCCGTTTCACAGCCCTTATTAAATTTGATTTAAGAAGCTAAGTGTGCTATCCGAAAGAAAAGTTAGGCGATCAAAGCCAGGGAAAAGCAAAGGGGGGACCGCCATGCCCCGGCCAATGATAGTGATAATCTTGAGCATAATTCTGGTGGGAACCTGGGTTAGCCTTGGGGCTGCCAAAGAGCCCTACAGCTTGAGCAAGGCCTATAACCTGGAAAAGGCCCAACGGGATTGGGGGGCCCCCCCCAAGGATTCTCAGCCCAATTCGGTGAAAATTACGGCCGACCTTTTGGTGGGGCGTCCCCTGGGGCTGGTCACCACCACTGTCGCCACCGGGGTGTTTGTCGCTACCATACCTTTTAACCTGCCTTCCCGCAGTGTGAGAACTGCGGCTTGGGGAGTAAAACAGGTGGGAGGCTGGACTTTCAAACGCCGTCTGGGCCAATATGACCCCAGATTTGCGGAGCACGGTATCTTTAAATGACACCGTTGTCGGTTTTCTGTTAAAAAAGAGGGTAATCAACGGAGAAGGCGGGCCGTGGCGCCCGCTTCTAGCTTTTTACCGCCTGCCCCTCAATTCCCTTCCTCAACCGGATCAAAACCCTGCCAGCCACCAGGTGAAGAGTTCCCGGCCCCCCAATAGATAGACCAAGGCGGCCCCGGCCAGGAAAGGACCATAGGGAATAGCCGTGGTCCGCCACCCCCCCTGGCGCCAGGTGCCGGAGATCAGGACCGCGGCCAGACCCACCAGGCTGCCTAGGGCGGCGCTGAGGAGAATCACCAAAGGCACGGACCTAAAGCCCAGGAAGGCCCCGATCATGGCCATGAGCTTCACATCCCCTCCGCCCATACCCATCTTGCCCGTCAGTTTTTCATAACCCCATCCCAAAAAGTAAAACACCCCGCCGCCCAGCAGGGCCCCGGCCAGGGCCTGCCAAAAGGCGAGGTGGGGGAAGATCAGGGAGAAAACCAGGCCCAGCCCTAGTCCGGGCAGGGTGATGACATCCGGGAGCCAGCGGTGCTCCAGATCCAGGGCGGTAAGGACCACCAAGGCGGCGCTGAAAGGCCCGTAAACCAGGAGCAGATAGCTGTGGGGAAACCTGGCCCACAAAGCCAGGGCCAGGAGGCCTCCGGCCAGTTCCACCGCGGGATAACGCCAGGAAATGGGGTGGGCGCAAAAGCGGCAGCGCCGCCTGAGAAGAAAGAAGCTTACGAGGGGCAGGTTGTCCCGCCAGGGGAGGGGGGTGAGGCAATGGGGGCAACGGGAACGGCCGGCCCAGGCCCGCTCTTCTAAAGGCAGGCGGGTGATGACCACGTTCAGGAAGCTCCCCAAAGACAACCCCACCAGAAATACCAGAACCTGGACTGCCATGATTATCTACTGGAGCTGCGCGCCTGGAGAATCAATCGCTCCCCAGATCCAGGCGCTCTATCCGGGATAGGGGCATATTCCAGTAACCCAGGTCGGTGCTCCCCTCCACTATAGTATTCACGAAGACCTCAGCCTGCATCTTCTCTCCGGAAGTGAGGATGATCTCCGCGGGGCGATACCACTTATCCACAGGTCCGGTAAAACGCACGCTTTGCATGAGATTCAGGTCCATCCACTGTTGGCTGCCGTCAAAGCGCAGGGTCAATTCCTGACGGGTGCCGGGCAACCTGAAATCTTTGACCATAAAGGCCATACCGCCTTGCGTGATCACTCTGGTGGGGTAGAGGGGCAGGGGCGGCGGCGGCGACGCCTTGGGAGCGCAGGCCGCCACCAGCCAGAGGGCCACAACCCAGCAGTAGAAAGGGGCGCGGAGCCGGGAAAGCATCTTGGCGGAGCGCGCCTTTCCCGCAGGAAACCGGTTCACAACTTTCATTATACGACCCCCGGGGCGGAAAAGAAAAAGGGAGCAAGCTTCAAGGATATTCATACCATAAAGAGGCGCTCCCGGGGGATTAAAATCGCCTGTCACGGTTTAATCCCTTAGTCTTTTTAAGTTTTTCGGACAGGTGCGCTAGAGGCAAGGGGGCGCGGGTGGAAAAAGGAGCCTGGATCAGCGGCTTCTGCTCCTCTTTTCAATTGAGTATTTGGCGATATTTGCCCCGGGATTGCTCCAGGAGAAAGAAAACTGCGAAAAAGGGAATTTATACAATAATGTAATTGAAAAATTAGCGATATACAATATTGTAATTTTAGGGTATTTTTCTGTCTGGCTATCATACTGATATTATAAATATTTCTCATGGCACCATCTTTGCTTGTAGTGCCTCATAGCAATATTCTATTCTCATGGGGAGGCAAGTATATTATGAACGCGGCTGATACCGCCTTTGTTTTGGTGTCCGCGGCCCTGGTGATGCTCATGACCCCGGGACTGGCTCTGTTCTATGGGGGGTTGGTGCGGAGCAAAAACGTGCTGGCCACCATTATGCAGAACTTTATCATGTTGGGCGTAGTGGGGGTCATCTGGGCCATTTACGGCTACAGCCTGGCCTTTGGCCCCGATGTGGGCCATATCATCGGCAACCTGGACTGGCTGGGCCTGGCCGGCGTGGGCGCCGAGCCTTTCAAGACCTATTCCGAGACCATTCCCCATCAGACCTTCATGATCTACCAGGCCATGTTTGCCATCATCACTCCGGCGCTGATTACCGGGGCCTGGGCGGAGCGCATGAAATTCAGCACCTTCCTGGTCTTCATGGTGCTCTGGTCCACCATCGTTTACTGCCCCGTGGCCCATTGGGTCTGGGGCGACGGCGGTTGGCTGAAATCTCTGGGAGCCCTGGATTTCGCCGGGGGCACGGTGGTGCACATCAATGCCGGCATCGCCGCTTTGGCCGCGGCCCTGGTCATGGGGCCCCGCAAGGGTTACGCCGGTTATGGCAACGGGGTGGAGGCTTTTATTCCCCATAATTTACCCATGACCGTTCTGGGGGCCGGGTTGCTGTGGTTCGGCTGGTTCGGTTTCAACGCCGGCAGCGCCCTGGCGGCCGGAGCTTTGGCCTCCTCCGCCTTTACGGCCACGCATCTGGCCACCTGCGCCGCGGTACTGTCCTGGGTGGGCGCCGAGTGGATTCACCGGGGCAAGCCCACCACCCTGGGCGCGGCCTCCGGCGCCGTGGCCGGCCTGGTGGCCATTACCCCGGCGGCGGGTTTTGTGGGTCCCATGTCTGCCATTCTCATCGGCTTGGTGGCCGGGATTGTCTGTTACCTGGCGGTTTTGGCCAAACCTAAACTGGGCTATGACGACTCCCTGGACGGGGTGGGGGTGCACTGCGTGGGGGGCGTCGTGGGGGCCCTGCTCACCGGCTTGTTT
>JAQTXE010000334.1 GCA_028688935.1 Syntrophales bacterium | reverse complement strand
TTTCAGCGCTTACACCGGCGGGAGGATTTTGACGGTACGGGTGTGGGCCTGGCCATTGTCCAGCGCATCATCACCCGGCACGGAGGCCGCCTCTGGGCCACCGGCAAGGTGGATAGCGGAGCTTCTTTTTATTTTACCCTGCCGCGGAAAGGAGAAGACCGGTGATTAGCCTTGACGCCATAGAGATAGTTCTCATCGAAGATAATCCCCATGACGTGGAGTTGGCTCTCAGGGCCTTGAAGAAAAATGGTCTGGCCAACAAAGTGCAGGTACTCCAGGACGGGGCCGAGGCCCTGGACTTCCTCTTCTCCACCGGTGTCTATGCCGGCCGGAACTACAATTCCCGTCCCAAGGTGATCCTTCTCGATTTAAAGCTTCCCAAAGTGGATGGGATGGAGGTCCTCCGCCGGGTCAAGGCGGATGAGCGCACCCGCGCAATTCCGGTGGTGGTTATGACTTCCTCCCAGGAAGAACAGGACATTGTCGAGAGCTACCGGCTGGGAGTGAACAGCTACATTGTCAAGCCCGTGGACTTTGACAAGTTCGCCCAATCCGTGGCCGACATGGGTCTCTATTGGTTGTTGTTGAACAAGGTGCCGACTTGAGGCGGACTTTAAAGGGTGCTATAAAAACGCTCTATTAGTACGTTTCAGGCGGCAACCTTGAAGGCGGTGCAGTAGTCTTGACGGAAAAATTAGACATCTTGATCCTGGAGGATGTGGCCAGTGACGCCGAGCTGGTGAAATTCGAACTCCGCAAGGCCAAGATTGACTTTACCCTCCGGCGGGTGGACACCCGGGAGGATTTCCTGGAGGAAATAAGGAATCGCCCCCCGGAGGTGATCCTGGCGGACTACAGCCTGCCCAGCTTTGACGGTCTTTCCGCCCTCAAACTAGCCCGGAAGATTTGCCCGGAAATCCCCTTTATCTTTGTTTCCGGGGCCATGGGTGAAGAAGTGGCCGTGGATTCCTTGAAAGAAGGGGCCACGGATTATGTGCTGAAACAGCGGCTGGCCCGGTTGGGCGCCGCCGTGGAACGGGCCCTGGAAGAAGCCGAATTGCGGCGGCAGCGCCAGCAGGCCCAGGAGCTACTCCGGGAGAGTGAGGAGCGTTTCCGCACGCTTTTTGAAACCGCGGCCAGCGTTATCGGCGTGGCCTCCCCGGAAGGGATCATCTTGGAGGGCAACCCGGAAGCCGAACGGGTCACCGGTTGGCGGCGCCAGGAGATGCTGGGAAAAGAGTTCTGGAAAATATTTGTTCCCGAGGCCTATGAGGAAGCAGTAAGGGCCAACATGAAGCATGTCCTGGCCGGCCAGGAAATCCGGGGCTTTGAAATGCCCCTCAAGCTGCGGAATGGCGGTGAGCGCGCGTTTCTGTGGAATGTCAACCGCCTCCTGGGGAAAGAGGGAGAGGTCCTGGGCGTCATTGCCGTGGGGCAGGACATCACCGCCAGGAAACGCGCTGAAGAAGACCTCCGGGAATCGGAGCACAAACTGCGCCTCCTGGCTTCCCAGATTCTTACCGCCCAGGAGGATGAACGCAAGCGCCTCTCCCGAGAGCTTCATGATGAGTTGGGGCAGAGCCTGACCGTGTTAAAACTGAGCCTGCGCACCGCCGGGAGGTACTTGCTGGAGCCGCCGGAGGTCAAAGAAGAACTGGGAAATATTACCCTCTATCTCGATGAAACCATTGAAAAAGTGCGGCGCCTTTCCCGGGCCCTGTGCCCCGCCATTCTGGAAGACCTGGGTCTGGCCCCGGCCTTGAAATACCTGGTCAACGAATTCAGCAATTACTATGTAATCAGTCATGATTTTGATGGGGTCGATCTGGATTATCTTTTTCCCAAGTAGGTCCAGATCATTATTTACCGGATCTTCCAGGAATCCCTGACCAATATCGCCAAACACGCCCAGGCCGGCAAGGTGCATCTGGCCATCCGTCAGGCTGAGGGGGCGGTCCTCTTGGAAGTGGAGGATGACGGCCGGGGATTTGAAGCAAGCCTGATCCTGGGCCATTCCTCCCGGGAGAAGGGCCTGGGGCTGGCGGCTCTGAATGAACGCGCCAAAATGCTGGGCGGTTCTCTCCAGATCGATAGTCAGAAAGGCCGGGGCACGCGCATTATTTGCGCCATCCCGGTGGGTCAGCCAAGAGATTAACCTGACCCCGCCAAAGGGCCGGAAGGGTAACCACATTTCTTCCTTCAGAGGAGGAGCGAGTCTTGCCGAACCGATACCGTATTGTCCTGGCTGATGACCATCAGATGTTCCGCCGCGGTGTCAAAAGGATCATCCAGGAAAACGCAGAATTAGAGGTGGTCGGGGAGGCAAGCGACGGTTTGCAGTTATTGGAAATCGTCAAACAATCTCCCCCGGACATGGTGATTGTTGACGTTTCAATGCCCAATCTCCGGGGATTGGAGGCTACCCGGGAAATCAAAATGACCTATCCCGAGATCAGGATCATTATTCTCACCATGCACAAAGACAGGGAATATCTGTATCACGCTCTCTCGGCCGGTGCTGAAGGTTATCTGCTGAAAGAAGATGCGGACGTGGAACTCTTTGCCGCCATCAAAACCATCCGCCAGGGAGGCTCCTATATCTCCCCCTTGTTGGCTCCCCAACTGACGGATATCTTCCTGGAGCGCCAGCGGCCCCGGGAAGGAGAGGGAAAGTTTCCCTCGGAGGTTTTGACCACCCGGGAAAGAGAGATTATCAAGCTCATTGCTGAAGGCAAGTCCAGCAAGGAGATTGCCGACCTCTTCTTTATCAGTTCCCGGACGGTGCAGCACCACCGGGCCAACATCATGCGCAAGCTGAACTTTAAAAAGACCGCAGACCTGGTGAAGTACGCCATCCAAAAAGGTTACACCTCCACCGACGGAAACTAAACCTGTCTGCCCCATCCCCAACCTTTTCCCAGCATCTAGGTAGTTTTACCGATATCTAAATAGGTATTACTACCAATTTACTTCCTCCCCGCAAACTAATAAAAAGAATAAACTCCATCTCGTGGTAGACGTTATTTTCATCTGCGCTCTAGCACTTGGACAATTTTTAAGGAAAGGATCGGGAATATGGGGTGGCGCCATAAAAAGATGGGAGCTGCAGGGGCTGAAGAGTTTTGGCCTCCCTCGGTTCCGGTCGCGAAAACAAAAGAAGACATCAAGACCTTATCCTTGACCGGCGGCCGTCCACATAAGGAGTTGGCCCTTCCCCCGTTAACCAGGGTCAGGTTATCCTGCCGGCAACTGGGATCTTTCCGGGGCAAAAAGATTTATGAAGCCGGCCTGAGACTGTTGCAGCTGCATTAGACTCAACCATTTAAGGTGTGGAAATGTTACTAAATTTTATCATTATGCCCAACCAACACGCACCTGCGCTACAGCAGGAAAAGGGAATAGCTATGGAAAGGCCATTTTCGGTGGTGTTGGCTGACGGCCACGAAATGGTCCGTCAGGGAGTAAAAAGAATCATTGAAGCCATGGACGATCTCCAGGTGGTGGGTGAAGCAGGTAACGGCCAGCGGCTTTTGGAGATCCTGAGAACGGAAACTCCGGATATGGTTATCGTCGATATCTCCATGCCCAGTCTGCGTGATCTGGAGGCCATCAAAAAGATCAAGGCGATTAATGGCGGGATCAAAATCCTCTTTCTGTCCATGTATGAACACCAGGAGTACCTAAATTACGCCCGGCAGAACGGCGCGAAGGGATTTGTCGTTAAAGATAACCTCGATCTCGACTTGTGTCCGGCCATCGAAAAAATCCGTTGCGGAGAAACTTACTTTTCTCCCTCGATCTAGGCAGACAGGGACCAATAATG
>JAQTXE010000333.1 GCA_028688935.1 Syntrophales bacterium | reverse complement strand
TCAATCCCTCCTGGCGCTTGAAGCGCCTGGCCCGTCGGCACCGAAGGCCCATCCGTTCATTTTAAGCCAGGAGGCAAAAAGCCCCGGGCTGATTGACAGGGGCGGGGATTTAGAGTAGCTAGAAACTAGAAAAAGGTGGTTTATGGACGAAGCTCTGGTAAAGCAATTAAAACAACGGGTGGAAGAGGAACTGCGCCAGCGGGAAACGGCCATCCTGGAATTCTGGTTTCTGGAACTGAAAAAAATCCAGGAAAAACATCACAAGGAGTTGGCGGGACTGCAAAGTGACCTGAAAGCCTTTATCGGCCGGGTGGAAACCCGGCTGCGACGTCTCAAAGAAGGTGTTGGTTAAACTTATATGTATGAGATTAAGATCATCACTTCGTTTTCTGCGGCCCATCGTCTGGAAAACTTCCATGGCAAATGTGAGGCCCTCCACGGACATAATTGGAAAGTGGAAGTTTTTCTGAAGGGAGACCGGTTGAATGCGACCGGGTTACTCCAGGATTTCGGTGTGGTTAAGGCCCGCACCCGGGAGTTGCTGGAGGAGATCGATCACAAGTATCTGAATGAATTGCCGGCCTTCAGCCAGCTGAACCCTTCTTCGGAGAACCTGGCCTTTTTCCTGTTCCAACGCCTGACCGCAGTTCTCAACCGGGATGGGGCGAAGGTAAGCCGGGTCAATGTCTGGGAATCCGATACTTCCTGCGCCTCCTATTTCGAGGGATGACTTGGCCGCCGTGAGAGGGTGGGGATGCTAAATCCGGGAGAGCAGGATAAGGCGCCGTCGGTTAAGTCCCGGCGGTCTGCGGTCGGCTGGGCCTGGCAAATATTCCGGCGCAACCCCGGCATGATCCGCTCCGTCCTCCGGGAAGAATATCGCCGGAGGTGGGGCATCTCCCTGGATCGCTGCTACCGGCAAGGGCGCAGTAGCCCGCCGGTGAGTCTCATCCTCGATTTGACCCGGCGCTGTAATCTGAAGTGCGTGATGTGCGAGCAGCATCGCCATCAGCCCGGGAACTACACCGCTCTGAGCTGGTATGACCCGGACCGGGAACTGCCGTTGGCCGCCTGGACCAAGCTGTTGGACCAGGTGTCTTCCTTCCGCCCCCGGGTCTATATCACCGGTGGTGAGCCCCTGGTTTATCCCCAAATTACGGAATTGCTCCAAGAGGTCAAGAAGCGGAAGTTATACTTGAATCTGCAAACCAACGGCACCTTCTTGAACCGGATTGCCGGCCTGTTGGTGGCCGAGGGTGTGGAAATAGTGACGGTCTCCCTGGACGGGCCGCCGGAGGTCCATGACCGCATTCGGGGGATAGAGGGCGCGTTTAGGCGCACCCGGGAAGGCATCGCCGCCTTGGCGGCGGCCCGGGGCCCTAATGCTTCCCCCTTGATTCTGATTAACTGTGTCATGTCCAAGGCCAATCTGTCTTTTCTGGACCGGATGGTACCTCTGGCCCTGGAGTTGGGGGCCGATGTCCTCCAATTCCAGCACACCATGTTTAATGCCCCGGACAATGTGGAACGCCATAACCGCTGGCTCTCCCGGGAATTTATCCAGAGGGAGGGGCTGGACCTGATCCTCCCTTCCATGCCCCCAGGAGAATTTTTCGAAAGCGAAATCGACGCCGCCGATCTGCAGCAACTCCGGCGCGGTTTGGAAACGGCCCAGCTGCAGGCCCGGGGCCGCCTGCGACTTCAGTTTTTGCCTAACTTACCGGCGGATTTGCTCGATCCTTACTATCTGGATCTGGAGCACCCCTTTCCCCAGGTCTGCCAGGCCTTATGGAAGAGCTTCCGGGTTCTCCCGGACGGCACCGTGTCCCCTTGTTTGCACTTGTTGGCCGGGAACATTACCAGCCAGACTTTCGACGAAATTTGGAACGGCTTGCAGATGCAACGGTTCCGGCAACTGATCAGCCGCCGTCTCTTCCCCGGCTGCGCCCGCTGCTGCAGCCGGAGCTTTAATTGAGGCGGCCGGTGAGGTTTGGTTTCTTTGGATGGCGCTTAACTAAGCAACCGTAATCTTGAGGGACTGTGCTCAAAGACTATATTGCCAGCTTTCTGGAGGTGCTGCACCGGGAACGGGTCTCCTACCTCCTGGGGGCTGTGGCCTTGGTGATTCTCTTGGGAGGATTGGGGTTCTCCCTGTTCGAAAGTGGCGGGCCCTGGGTGGACCGCTTCGGCAACGGCATTTGGTGGGCGTTGGTCACCCTCACCACGGTAGGCTATGGGGACGTGGTCCCCAAGTCGTTGGGGGGGCGTCTGGTGGGCATGGGTTTGATGCTGGGCGGGGTATTGACCCTCTCTCTGCTCACTGCCACGGTGGCCTCAGTTTTCATTTCCCGCAAGTTCCGCCGGGAGAGAGGTTTGGAAGCCATAAAGAGTGTTAATCACATTATGATTTTGGGCTGGCATTATGATGGGGAATTTCTCCTGGATCAACTGCTGCGGCGCCTGCCTTCTCCCATTCCGGTGGTGTTGGTCAACCGGCTGCCGGCCGAGCAATTGGAAGCCCTGAAAGAAAGGTTCGCCACCTTTGATTTGCAATACCTCTGGGGCGATCCTTCAAGAGAGGATATTCTCCTGAAAGCCAACGTGCGCACGGCCAGTAAGGCCCTGGTCCTGGCGGAACGGCAAGAGGCAGAGACCGCGGAGCAGGTCGATCAGCGGACCCTTCTTACCTCCCTCACCCTCAAGTCCCTGAACTCCAAGATCAGGGTCCTGGCGGAACTGTTGCGCCCGGAAAACCGGCCGCATTTGGAGCGCGCCGGAGTGGATGAGATCTTGATCCGGGGCCAGTACGACAGTTGTTTATTAGCCGGGGCCCTGTCCTCCCCCGGCCTGTTCCACATCTTTACCACCCTGCTTTCCGTGGAAGGCCAGAACCTCTGGCCGGTGGAGGTGCCTGCCGGGTTCTACGGCCGGCCCCTGGGAGAGCTGACTGCTTTGTTAAAGGAGCGCTATAAAGCCCTCCCCGTGGCTGTTTATACCGAAGGCCAGGCCCTGGCCCTGGATGACTTGCTGTCCGGCGAACCGTCCGGTATCGACGAATTCATCCGCCGCAAATTCACGGAAAGCGGCATGACCCATCTCTTTGGACGCACCAAAGTGGAATGTCAGGTCAACCCCCCGGACTCCCAGATTTTGGGGCCCCACCAGTACGTGGTGGTCATTGCCCCGCAGCGGCCTCTCCTATGACCTTACAATATGAGTTCTTCAAGAAAATTTCCCTCTTCCAGGACCTGGAAGAAAACGAAATCCAGCAAGTGGTGGACCGCACCACCCCCAGGGACTTTCCCGCGGGGGCGGTGATCCTGCGGGAAGGGGAGACGGGGGACAGCCTTTTTGTCATGTGCCAGGGAGAGGTGGAAATCACCAAGGCCCTGACCCTGGTGCTGGATGAAGACACCCCCAGAGAAAAGGTGATGATCCGTCTTCGGGCCTTGGATGGAGTCTGTTTCGGGGAAATGGCCCTGTTGGAAAACGAGGCCCGCTCCGCTACGGTCACCGCCCTCTCTGATTGCAGCCTCCTGGAACTCTCCCGCCAGGAATTTCTGGACCTGGTCCGGGAAAACCCCGAGATGGGCCTGAAGCTCGTCCTGAACCTGGCCCAACTGCTCTCCCGGCACCTGCGGAAATCCAACCAGGATGTCATCAAGCTCACCACTGCCCTGGCCATCGCCCTGGAGGGGAAGAGCTAAAGTGATCAGTGGCCAGTGGTCAGTGGTCAGTAAAGAAACTGAGAAAAACTTGGGCTCTGGCAAAACCCTCCTCTGTCATCCTGAACAAAGCGAAGGATCAGATTCTTGGCGAAATGATAG
>JAQTXE010000073.1 GCA_028688935.1 Syntrophales bacterium | reverse complement strand
GGTCAAGGAGCTTAAAGGTAGAAACACAACATGGCATATCAGTAAGATATAAAGTCTTACCGAAGATTGGCTGGAAGGTGCGGTTGCTTCGGGTCGCCCTCGGCTGGCTGGCCTTTCTTTCCTGCCTTTTATCCGTAGGTTTCCTGCTCCCTCCCTGCGCCCGGGGAGAGTCTCCCCAGGTCCAGGAGATCAAAGGCCGGCTGGAACTCCAGGAAAATCTCCTTTATGAAGTGCCCGGCCTCAAGGCGGGCGACCGTTTCTCGGTTTATCTCAAGGGCGTCTCCGGCACCCTGGACCCCTTTGCCGCCATTCTCAAACCAGGGGTCGATCTGGAGACGCTACAACGCGATTATCTCCCCGAACTGGCGAAAAAGAGGAATTTTTTCCAGGCAAAACCCGAGGCCTTGGCCGCGCTCAACGACAAGTTTTTTGCCGCCTGGGATGACAATTCCGGGAAGGGCCACGCCGCCTGTTTCGCGTTTACCGCGCCGGCCCCGGGGACCTTCCGCCTCCTGGTGTGCAGCACCCCCTGGCGCCCCACCTTCGGCAATTTCCAGATGCTCTTGGGCTTAAACGCCCCGGCAGTCATGTCCGGTAAGGCCCAGCCCACCGACCATCTCTTGGCCAATCATGATAAGGCCGTCTGGCAGGCGGGCAAAAGGGTGGACGAGATTAACGGCGAACTCAGCGTCGAGCAGCAATACCGCAGCGTGGGCCTGAACCGGATTTATCAGGGGGAGACCCTCTACGTCCGCCTGGAGGTCACCTCCGGCAGCCTCCCCGTGGTGGTCTTGCAAGATTACAGTGGCATTCCCCTGGTCAGCGGCCACCCCCAAAACGATAAGAAAATTCTCACCTTGACCCACACTTTTGGGGAAACGGATAATAGCCCCCGTTTACGAGTCTTTTTCCCCCCCGGGCCTGGGAAGCCCCGCCATTGCGCCTACCGCCTCCTGGTGGGCCTCAATGCTCCCCAAGTCCTCACCGGAAGGGCTCACAAGCACGGGCGGCCCATCATCGAGCACCCCATCCCGGTGGAGATCGGCCTGAGAATGGATCAGATCACCAACGTGGACCAGAAAGGGGAGAACTTCGGAGTGGTGGCCAGCCTCAAGCTCATCTGGCGGGACCCGGCCCTGGGCTTCAACCCCGAGGAGTGCCAGTGTTTCGTTAAGACATACAGCGGCGACGCCTTCCAGCGCTTCGTAGCCGATAAGGGCCTGCGTTGGCCGGAGTTCGCCATCTTCAACCAGCAGGGTAACCGCTGGTTCCAAAACCGCTTGGTGCTGGTCTGGCCCGACGGCTGGTGCATCTACTATGAGCGCTTCTCCGTTACCCTCCAGGCGCCGGACTTCGATTTCCGCAGATTTCCTTTCGATCATCAGGATTTTTATATCCGCGTCGATTCCCTGCGCCCCGATTGGATCTATGTATTTAAGGAGCTTAAAGGGTTCAGCGAAGTGGGGAAACAGTTAGGGGAAGAGGAATGGGTGGTCACCGGCTTTAACACCCAATTCTCCACCCAGACCCAGACCACCGATCTGGCCGGCTCCCGGTTCTCTTTCCATTTCCGGGCCAAACGGCACCTTACCTTCTACCTCTTCCGTATCTTTCTCCCCATTTTGATCATCCTGTCGGTCTCCTGGTTCACCTTCTTCCTGAAGGATTACAGCAAACGGGTGGACGTGGCCGGGGGCAATCTCCTCTTGTTCATCGCCTTTAACTTCGCCATTGCCGGGCTGCTCCCCCATCTGGGGTATCTCACCTTCCTGGACCTCATCCTGATCATCACCTTTGTCATCACCAGTTTTGTCCTGCTGCTCTCCGTGGTCCTGAAGCGGTTGGAGATGGACGGCAAGATGAAGCATGTGCAGATGGTGGACAAAATGGTCATTATCTTCTATCCCCTGGCTTATATCATTGCGGTCATCATTATCATCGCCCAGGTATGGTAAGGCCTCCGGGGCCTTCCCCCCTGCCATTTCTCTTGACCCAAGTTTTGTGCTATTAACTACTGCATGAAACGACCGGAAGATATGGAGGTGATCTCCGCCCCCGGGGCAGATCCCCGTCAATGGCTGGTTGCCTACCTGCGTACCCGGGCCCGCCTGGCCTCCCTCGCTTCGGACTTCCAGTGTGATCCGGACTGCTCCAGACCGGGATGCAAAAATTTGGATTTGCTGGTCCAGGTGAGTATCCTTGATCTCCTGGGCCTGGCCGGCCGGTTGAAGGAGCCGGTAGCCACGGTTTACCGGCGTTATTGTTCCCTGGGATTGTTCCCCGACGGCAGGACCGATTTGATCAGGATGGTTGGCATGAAGCTCCAGAGGCCCTGTCCTTTTCTGGAAAACGATCTCTGCGGCATCTACCCGGTGCGGCCCCTGCCCTGCATCCTTTTTCCCGAATATCTGGGGGCGGAGGGGAAGCTCGCGGCTACGGCCAAGGAGGAGCATTTCCGGGATTATCTCTGTTTGCACCGCCCCCTTCTACTCTCCCCGGAGCGGGCCGGGATCATGGCCCGGCTCAAACAAATGTGGGCCCGGGAAACCCTTTTTACCAGTATCTACCTGTTTGGTCACGGTCCCTGCTATCTGGACTTCGGCAATCTGGCCCGGGAACTGCAGCAACGGGCTAAAGCAGGGATGGCCCCGGAAGCTGCAGAAAATCCGGCGCCTGGCACCATACCCCAATCCCTGCTGGAGGGCTTCTTTGGGGAGCATCTGGCCCGGCTTCAGCCTTTCGCCGGGGTGGCGGCCAAGATCGAGACTCTCGATAATCGGGAGGCCCGGGAGCAACTTCTGCGGCTCTTCCAGGACAATCTGTGGTTCAAGAAACACAAGCAAAGCCGGGACGAAAGGGCCCTGGTCTTCCAGTTCGTTAAAGGCAAATTAAAGGCAACGCGGCGCAGTCTTCTGCCCCGGGAATATACCTTCTACTGATGACTGTCTCCGGCGATAACCCATCCGGCCGTATCTCCGAAGATACCCCTCTTCACGGGCTTCAACCTCTGGCTAAAGCGGAAAAAGCGCGGCCCTTGAGGCATCGGTATACTCAGGTCAACCAGGGATCGACGCCATTATCGGCAATAAAGAGGAAAAATCGTCTGCCGGCTTATTTCTAATCTTCATTTTGGCGGCGATTCTGGTATATTGCCATCATCTTCACCGGCTAAGGAGAAAGTGGAGCAACCGCTAATTGCCCCCCTTGCCCCGCAGCAGATTCCATTGTCCCAAAGGATTAATTAAATGAAGCGTTTACTTGCCGCTATTCTTGGGTTGGCGCTATGCTTTTGCATTCCTGCAGCCGCGGCCGACGCCCCGGCCGGCGTGCCCGTGCTCTGTTACCATCGTTTCGGCCCCACTGTGGCCGATTCCATGACCGTGAAGACCTCGGTCTTTGCGGCCCAGCTTAAGTGGCTCAAGGACAACGGCTACACCGTTATCCCCTTAAGGACCCTGGTGAACTACTTGTTGGACAAGGGTCCGGCGCCGCCGCCCAAATCGGTGGTGATCACCGTGGACGACGCCCACCAGACGGTCTATTCCGACATGCTGCCCCTGGTGAAAAAGTACAACATTCCTGTGACCGTGTTCTGCTATCCCTCCTGCGTTTCCAGGGTTTCCTCCGTTAAATGCATGACCTGGGAGCAGTTGCAGGAATTGCAGAAAACCGGCCTCTTCGATATCCAGTGCCATACCTACTGGCATCCCAATTTTAAGAAAGACAAAAAAAAGATGAAGCCCGGGGAATTTGAAAAGTCGGTGCATACGCAACTGAGTAAGTCCAAGGCCGTATTGGAAAAAAAGTTGGGCACCAAGGTGGACGTGCTGGCCTGGCCCTTCGGCATCTATGACCCCTATTTGGAAAAGGAAGCCGCCAAAGCGGGCTATGTGGTGGCTTTCAGCATCGACCGCCGTTTTGCCAATAAGTCGGAAAACAACATGTCCCAGCCCCGCTACCTGATGTCCAACGGCGACGGAGTCAAAGGCTTTGCCGCCATCGTCAGCGGCAAAATTCAGGAGAAGGGTCACAAGACTTATTAAAGATAGTGGTCAGTGATCAGTGGCCAGTAGTCAGTAAAAGCCATGGCAGAACCTGTTTTTCTGTCATCCTGAACGCAGTGAAGGATCTCAACGCCTCGAAAATACGAGATTCTTCGCTCCGCTCAGAATGACAGTTTAGGGGAAATGAAGGTTTTGAAATGGCTTCAAGTCAGTTTTCCGTTTGTTCCTGGTTTTGGTTGCGGAAATGCTCCGTCCAAAATTCCGAATTCCGATAGTGGAGTCTATATGAAGAAGTTTGTTACTGGTTTACTGATCATGATGATGGTAGCCCTAGCCGCCCCGGTCTGGGGAGAATCGACACCGGCTGCCCCCGCTAAGACTGAAACCGCACCGACTGCCCCGGCTAGGACTGAAACCGCACCGACTGCCCCGGCTAAGACCGAAGCTAAGTCGGCCCCACCAGCTAAGACTGAAGCAGCGCCCACCGTCCCCGCTAAGAAAGAAGCGACATCTGCCACTCCGGCTAAGACAGAAGCGACGCCTGCCACCCCGGCCAAGCCTGAAGCTGCCCCGGCTAAGACCGAGGCCAAACCGGCCGCTCCCGCCAAGACCGAAGCTGCTCCGGTGGCCGCCGCCAAGAAAGAAACGCCACCTCCGGGGAAAGGCATCGCCGGCAAGGTGGTGGACGCCAAAACCAAGGCTCCCATCCAGGCGGCTGCGGTTACTTGGGGCGACAAAGCGGTGCGCACCGATAAGGAGGGCGTCTTTCGCCTGGAAGGGACCGGGGAGACCTTGAAAGTGCGGGCTCCCGGCTACGCCAAGCGGGAGATTGCCGTGGCCGAGGTGACCAAGGGCTCCGGAGAAATCCCCATGACCTCTTTTAAGGTCAAAGGGCTCTATCTCACCAGTTACGGCCTGGCCAGCAAGAAGCTGCGGACGGCGGTGCTGGAGGCCGTGAAAGTAAACAATCTCAATGCCCTGGTCATCGATGTCAAAGGGGATAAGGGATTTATCCCCTTTAAAGTGGATCTCCCTCTGGTCCAGGAGATTGGGGCCAACAAACCCATTTTGTTCAAAGACATCAAGGCCACTCTGGATGGTCTCAAGGAGAAGAAGCTCTACCTCATCGCCCGCATCGTGGTCTTTAAAGACGATCCCCTGGCCGCAGCCAAACCGGAATTGGCCGTCAAGGCCAAGGCCGGCGGCTTTTTCCGGGACCGGGAGAAACTGCGCTGGGTCGATCCCTTCCGTAAGGAGGTCTGGGATTACAACATCGCCATCGCCAAGAAGGCTGCGGAAGTGGGTTTCGATGAAGTGCAGTTCGACTACGTCCGCTTTCCGGACAGCCGGAAATGCACTTTCTCTAAGCCCGCTAACGAAGAGACCCGCACCGAAGCCATCACCGGTTTTCTGAAGGCGGCCTACAAAGCGCTGGAACCTTATAACGTCATGGTGGGCGCGGATATTTTCGGTTACGTCAGCTGGAACACCAATGATACGGACATCGGCCAGAAGATCCAGCCGGCGGTGGACTCCGTGGACGTGGTCTGTCCCATGGTCTACCCTTCGGGCTACCACCTGGGGATTCCCAAATACCGCAATCCGGTGAAACATCCCTATAAAATCGTCTATCTCTCCCTGAAAAGGGCCCAGGAACGCACCGGCGCCTCGCCCTTGCGGTTCCGGCCCTGGCTCCAGGCCTTTCGGGATTACGCCTTCGGCCGCAAAATCTTTGCCGAAGAAGAGATGCGCATCCAGATCAAGGCCGCGGATGATTTCGGCTCCAGCGGCTGGATGTTCTGGAACCCCCGGAACATCTACCCTTCAACCGGCTATAAACAGTGAGCCGTGAGCAGTGGGCAGTAAGCGCAGAGACCCTCGGCCCCTCTCCTTTGGTCGCTTACTGCTTACTGCCGGCTCCGCCTTCCTTCCCTTCCCGCCTTCCTCCGGGAAAGAATCCCCTGCGCGCCATCTCCCCGGCCGGTAAAAATGCATTCTCCTCGCCGTAAATAATGATCTCACGTGTTATAATTTAATAGTAACCTGAAATAGATCGGTTAGATCGGGTGCGGGCTTATTCCCGGCCCGTGAAGATTAATAGCCTGGGCCAAGCCGCGGCCTGAAGGAAAATGCTAGTGCGAAATTTTTTTCATAACCTGCTGCTGAACCTTAAAGAGCGCTCTTTAAAACAGCGTCTCATCCTTATCCTCCCGGTGCTTCTGGTCTTGGTGCTGATCCTGTGGTTCTTGCATGATAACCACCAAAGCTCCACGACCTTCCGCACCGTGCCCGTCACCCGGGGCGATCTGTTGGCCACCATCAGCGCCACCGGCACGGTGGAGCCGGAGGAGGTGGTGGACATCGGCGCCCAGGTGGCGGGGAAGATCGTCTCCTTCGGCAAGGATAAAGACGGCAAAACCGTGGATTATGGCTCCCGGGTGGAGGCAGGCACGGTGCTGGCCAAGATTGATGACGCCCTGTACGCCGCGGACGTGTCCCAGACCAAGGCGGCGCTGGCCCAGGCCAAGGCCAATGTACAGCGGGCCGAGGCCGATTTGGGCCAGTTGAAAGCCAAGCTCTACCAGGCGGAGCGGGATTGGATGCGGGCCCAGAAGCTGGGGCCTTCCGATGCCCTGTCCCAAAGCGACTATGACGCCGCGCTCTCCGCCTTCGAAGTGGCTAAAGCCAACCTGAATGTGGGCAAAGCCGCGGTGATCCAGGCCAAAGACGCAGTGGGCCAGGCCGCGGCCACCTTGCGGCGAGCCTCGCAAAACCTGGAATACTGCACCATCAAATCCCCGGTCAAAGGAGTCATCATCGACCGCCGGGTGAATATCGGCCAGACGGTGGTGGCCAGCCTCAACGCCCCCAGTCTGTTCCTCCTGGCCAAGGACCTCAAACGCCTCCAGGTCTGGGCCTCGGTGAACGAAGCGGATATCGGCAATATCCATCCCGGCCAGCCGGTCAACTTCACCGTGGATGCTTATCCCGGAATCACCTTTCAGGGCGAAGTGTCCAAGGTCAGGCTTAACGCCACCATGACCCAAAACGTGGTGACCTATACGGTGGAGGTCAGCACCGATAACTCTGATGGCAAGCTGATTCCTTATCTGACCGCGAATTTGCGGTTCCTGGTGGCGGAAAAGAAAAACGTTCTTCTGGCTCCCAACGCCGCCCTGCGCTGGACCCCCTTGCCGAACCAGATAGATCCTGAATTCCGTGGGGCCTTCAAGAAAAAAGAGGGCCGGAAACCTGGCTCCCAGAAGACGGCCTCCAAGAAAAAAAGAGAGCAGGCCGCCGGGACCTTATGGGTCCTCCATAGTGATTATGTTCGCCCCCTCAAGGTCCGCCGGGGTCCCACTGACGGCTCCATGACGGTGGTAGAGGCCCCCGGACTTAAAGAAGGAATTCAGGTGGTGGTGGGGGAACGGCAGCAGAATAACGGCAACGAAGGCGCAGACTCCTCCAGTCCCTTTACGCCCCAATTCTTCCGGAAAAAGTAAACCGCTCAGGAGGGGCGAACCCCGGGTTCGCCCCCAAGCAAACTCATGAAACTGATAGAACTGCAAGATATTAATAAGACTTATCACCTGGGCGAAATCGAGGTGCCGGTACTTGAGGGGGTCTCCTTCACCGTTTCCCGGGGGGAATTCGTGGCCCTCATGGGCACCTCGGGTTCGGGCAAAACCACCCTGATGAATATCCTGGGGTGCCTGGACCGTCCCACCTCCGGCCGTTATTGGCTGGAAGGCCAGGACGTCACCGAATTCTCCTCCGACGAGCGGGCCAAGCTGCGCAATCAGAAGTTGGGCTTTGTCTTTCAGACCTTTAACCTTCTCGCCCGCACCAGCGCCCTGGAAAACGTCATCATGCCCCTGTCTTACAACGGCATCAACCTGTCGGATCAGGAGGCGCGCCATCAGGGCGAGGAGCTGCTGGCGCGGGTGGGACTGAGCCAGCGGCTGGACCACGAACCTTCCCAGCTCTCCGGCGGGCAGCAACAGCGGGTGGCCATTGCCCGGGCCCTGGTCAACCATCCTTCCGTGCTCTTCGCGGATGAACCCACCGGCAACCTGGACTCCAAGACCAGCAAAGAGATGTTGGACCTCTTTAAAAAGCTGAACGAGGAAGGGGTAACCATCATTCTGGTCACCCACGACGAACAGGTGGCCCGCGCCGCCAAACGCATCGTCCGCATCCATGATGGCATGGTAACGGGAGACGAAACTCCCCAGGCAGTTTCACCTCCGGCCACAAGTTCGGCCGGAGAAGAGGTTAAACCCGTGCGCCGTCCCTTCTGGGGCCTCCCCCGGATGCGCTGGATGCTCCGCACCTCTCTTCAGGGCTTGCGCCGCAACATCATGCGGGCGGCGCTCACCACCCTGGGGATCATCATCGGCGTGGCCGCGGTCATCGCCATGATGGAGATCGGCCGGGGTTCATCCAGCGCCATCCAAAAGACCATCGCCAGCATGGGGGCTAATGTCCTGATGATCAGGGCCGGCACCGCCTCCAGCGGGGGTGTCAGCTTCGGGGCGGGCAGCGCCAAAACCCTTACCCCCCAGGATGGCGAAGCCATCTTGAAGGAAATTACGGCCGTGCGCGCCATGGCGCCATTGGTGCGCGCCCGCACCCAGATCATTTATGGCAACCGCAACTGGGTGCCGGTCTTTCTCTACGGCAGCACCCCGGCGTACCTGGACGTGCGGGAATGGCCTCTGGCCGAGGGGGAGATGTTCACCGCCCAGGACGTCCGCAATGCCAGCAAGGTGTGCGTGTTGGGTAAAACCCTGGTTAAGGAACTCTTCCAGGGTGAATCGCCCCTGGGCAAGGAAGTGCGGGTAAACAACGTGGCCTTCAAGGTCATCGGCATCTTGAGTTCCAAGGGAGCTAACATGGTGGGCATGGATCAGGACGACATCCTTTTGGCGCCCTGGACCACCATTAAATATCGAGTTACCGGCTCCTCCTTGACCGACGCCAACCAAAGCGAACGGACCACCTCCAGTTCCGATACTTCTCAGAAAGTCAATACCTTAAGCGATATTTACCCCAGTACCAAAGTTAATCTCTATCCTGAACAATCAGCCTCCCAGCTCGCCAATACCCCCCAGCCCATCAGGTTCACCAATGTGGACTCAATCTTCACCGCGGCCCGCTCCACTCGGGAGATTCCCGCAGCCGTCAGCCAGATTACCCAGCTTCTCCGGGAGCGGCACCGTATCAAACCCGGTGAGCCGGAAGATTTTCACATCCGGGACATGACCGAAATGACCAAGGTCATGTCCTCCACCGCCACCATGATGACCAAGCTGCTGCTGGTGGTGGCCTTGATCTCCCTGGTGGTGGGGGGCGTGGGCATCATGAATATCATGCTGGTCTCGGTAACCGAGCGGACCCGGGAAATCGGCTTGCGCATGGCAGTGGGAGCCTGGAGCCGGGACATCCTCCAGCAATTTCTGACGGAATCGGTTTTGCTTTGCTTTTGCGGCGGTATTGTCGGCATTTTGGTGGGCCGGGGCATCTCCCTGCTGATCAGCGCCTTGCTCCGCTGGCCCACGGAGATGTCCCTGGACGCCATCCTGGCGGCCTTTGCCGTCTCCGTCACCGTGGGCGTTATTTTCGGCTATTACCCGGCCTGGAAAGCCTCGAGGCTGGACCCCATCAATGCTTTGCGGTATGAATGATGGTAAGATGTTGACTTATTTCTCATAAGAGAGAAGAAATGAAATCTAAAATATGGGAATTCTTTGAATGCCAAAGGTGTGGTAAATGCTGTGAACAACTCGGACTCCCATGGGACCCATTCAAAGTCCATGAAATCGCCGAATATCTAGATATTAACTTGGATGAGCTTATTACGAGGTATTATGGAAGTATAATAGAAAAAGATGGAGAAAAATTTTACGAACTAAGAGATGAATTAACACGACCTTGTCGTCTTCTTGGAAAAGACAAGAGCTGTTTAATTCATCAAGTCAAGCCTGGGCCATGCGAGGACTACCCAATCGAAACAGACTTTGGTGATAGTGGTATTGATTGTCCTGCTTATAAAAAAGCTATTAAGGCATACAGACGCAAAAGAAATTAATGAAAATGAAGAAAGGATACTCATCGATAATCTAATGGATAAATCCAAGTATCAATTATAGTCTTATATTTTGACCTAATGAAGCCTTCAAAAAGTAACCACACAGGTGAGCACAGCCTGGAAAGGCTGCGCCACCAAGACTAAATTTTATCAATATGAAGGTGAAAGAAAAGAAGAAACCCGGTGGCACAGGCTTTCCAGCCTGTGCCGAAGAAGAGGAATTATCAATTCGATACCGATATCTGCCTCACTGGGAGTTCCCCGGCAGCACATATTTTGTCACCTTTCGTCTTAAAGCGGGGATTATTTCTGAAGATGAAAGGAAAATTGTCTTAGATGCCATAAAGCATTTTCATACAATTAGATACTGGATTACTTGTGCCGTTGTCATGCCGGACCATGTCCATATTTTGCTTAAACCTGTTGTTTCTGAATCTGGTACAGATTTTTCCCTCAGCAACATTATGCAGGGTATCAAAGGCTTCAGCGCCCGGGAAATCAACAAATCCAGAGGTAGAAAAGGCTTCTTGTGGTTGGATGAAAGTTATGACCGCATTGTGAGAGATTATGACGAATATTTAGAGAAATGGAATTATATCCGGGATAATCCAACCAAGGCTGAATTATGCCAAGAACCGGAGGATTATCCCTTCCTCTGGGAACCAGGAGAACCTGAAATATAATCAGGTAAAAGGGGCACAGGCTGGAAAGCTTGTGCCACCGATTCTTGACTGTTATTTTAATAAATAGGCCAAGCGGATGTATCAAAGATTGCAAGGATATAATAAGAAAGCAAAAAAGGCTGGTGGCACAGGCTTTCCGGCCTGTGCCGAAAAACTCTTTTTAAGCTTGGGGTTGGCGGCTTTTTGCCTGGCCTTGGGCGCCGGCTGCGCCGTGGGCCCGGATTACCGGCCGCCGGAGACCAAAGTCCCTGAGAAATGGGACGCCCAGGCTGTGGTCACCAAGGAGCAGCCCAGCAAAACCTCCACGGCCCCGGTAACTTTGGTGGCCTGGTGGAACGCTTTCAACGATCCTTCTCTCAGTTCCCTGGTGGAAATGGCCATCCGCTCCAACCTGGACCTGCGCCAGGCCGAGGCTCGCATCCTCCAGGCCCGGGCCTCCCGGGGGGTGGCGGGCGCGCCCCTGCTCCCTGAGGTGGCCGCCACGGCTCTTTACCAAAAGAGTCAAGGGTCCAGTGAAGCCGCAGGCGGCGGGGCCATCGCCACTGTGGGGGGCGTGCGGGAATTATTTCAGGTGGGCCTTGACGCCTCCTGGGAGTTGGATATCTTCGGGGGCACCCGGCGCAGTATTGAGGCCGCCACCGCCGACCTGAAGGCTGCGGTGGAGGACCGGAGGGACGTCCTCATCACCCTGGTGGGGGACGTGGGCACTAATTACTTCAACCTCCGGGGTTTCCAACAACAGATTGTCATCGCCCGCAAGAACCTGGAGGCCCAGAAAAAGACGGCCCGCATCACCCACAAGCGCTTCGAGGCCGGGTTTGTCAGCCGACTGGATGTGGCCAACGCCGATGCCCAGGTAGCCACCACCGAGGCCCAGATCCCCTTGCTGGAGTCCCAGGCCCGGGCGGCTATCTACAGCCTGGGGGTCTTGCTGGGGCGCCAGCCCGCGTTCCTGGCCAAGGACCTGGCCGTCATCTCTCCCATAGCCGCCACTCCGCCTACCATTCCCGTGGGCCTGCCTTCGGATCTGGTGCGGCGCCGCCCGGACATCCGCCGGGCCGAAGCCCGGCTCCATGCGGCCACCGCCCGCATCGGCGTGGCCACCGCCGACCTGTTCCCCAAGTTTAACCTCACTGGCAGCCTGGGCATTTCCGCCGATGACCTGACCAAGATCGGCAACGTGAGCAGCAGTAAGTTCTGGTCCTTCAGCCCTTCCGTCACCTGGCCGGTTTTTGCGGGGGGCCGCATCCGCTGGAATATCAAATTGCAGGACGCCCTCCAGGCAGAGGCCCTGGCGGCTTATGAAAAGACCGTACTTACCGCCTTGCAGGACGTGGAAACCGCCCTGGTGGCCTACGCCAAGGAACAGGAGCATTATCGCTCTCTTGCCGCGGCCGTGGCCAGCAACCGCCAGGCCGTGGATCTGTCCATGAAGCTTTATCTTGCCGGCCGCACCGATTTTCTCAACGTGCTCACGGCCCAGCGCTCCCTCTATGTCACCGAGGACGCCTTGACCCAGAGCACCCGCACCCTGGCCACCAACCTCATCGCCCTCTATAAAGCCCTGGGCGGCGGCTGGGAAAAAGCCAACTACCTTCCCGCCAGCGGCTGAGACCTTTCAGGGCGAACACCCGGGCTTCCCTCGGAAAAATGGTTTAAGTTGACAATTTTCTCTTTTTAGCCGATTTTATCCGCAAACTGAAAACCATTTCCCAGGGGAGGGCCAGATGACGGTTTCCTTAAGAGCCAGATTTATCACTATACTCTTTATTCTTTTTATTTTTTCCACCGCCCTTCTTCTCGCCGGTTGCGCCGCGCGGCAGGATCGCCTCCAGGACTTGGTGACGACCGAGTATTTCTTGGACAAAGCCGGATTCCAGCAGTGGCCCGTGAACGATACCACCCCCAAGAGACAGGCGCTGTTGAACTCAATCCCCAGAGGGAAGATTACTACCTTCGAAAAGGGAGGGGTAACTTACCACGCCTATACGGATGAGCACGCCCAAAGATTATACATCGGGGATGGCGCCGCCTACCAGAAGTATGAAGCCATGACCCATGGCCGCAAACTGTGCGAGCGGGTGACCGCCCCGGATTCATCCAAATTCTGGTCCTGTTACGATGAATACAAATCCCTGGGCGGGACGCAATTAGGGAAGTAGCAGGGAACGGCAGGCTTTGTCGCGGCATAACCTAACGTCTTAGGGAGGCGGGCTTTCGGGCCCGCCTTTTAATTGTGGGTAGATCGCCTCCACCGTCATTCCAGACAAATTTTCACCCACTCTCACATCTTTCCCGGAACCTCTTCAAATTAATCGACACCTGTATTCTTTGTGCTACAATGCCCGCATGAGCCAGGATGTTTCCCGTAGTTGCACCGCTGTCCTTTTGTTAGTGGTCTTCGGGTTCATGCTTCATGGTCTTCTCGGCTGTGCGCCGACGCCGCCGCCCATGGTCAGCCTGCCGCCGCCCCCTCCCCCGCCGGTGGTCAAGCCCAAACCGCCCCCCACTCCTCCCGGAGAGATTGACGATCCCCGCTTTAGCCGCGTCGCCTCAGTGGCCAAGCAGGAAATCGCCATCGGGCACACCCCCGGGGTGGTGGTCCTGGTGGCCCACCAGGACCGTATCGTCTATCGCCGGGCTTTCGGCCATCAGGCCCTGGAACCCCGGATGCAGCCCATGACCGTGGACACCATCTTTGATATCGCTTCTTTGACCAAGGTGGTGGCCACCACCACGGCCATTATGCAGTTGGTGGATCAGGGCCGCCTGCACCTGGACGCGCCCGTGGCCCGGTACTGGCCGGAATTTGCCGCCCATGGCAAACAAGGCATCACCATCCGCCAACTCATGACCCACACCTCCGGCTTGCGGGCGGAAGTCAATTCCCGGGTCCGCTGGCGGGGCTACGGGGGGGCCATAATGGCCATTGCCGCCGACCGTCCGGTTAATCCCCCGGGGACCAGATTCCGGTACAGCGACGCCAATTTCATCGCCCTGGGGGAAGTGGTCCGCCGGGTCTCGGGCAAAACCTTGGACGTTTACTGTGCCCAGGAAATCTTTCGGCCCCTGGGGATGAAAGACACTTCCTTCAGGCCGTCCGGGGTTAAGCAGTCCCGGTTCGCGGCCTGCGATTGGCAGGGCGGCGTGCTGCGCTGCGGCCAGGTGTCGGACCCCACGTCCTATCGCATGGGCGGGGTGGCCGGCCACGCCGGGGTCTTCTCCACCGCCACCGATCTGGCCCTCTTCGCGCAGATGCTGGTGGACAAGGGTGTGAGCAGAGGGCAGCGTATTCTCAGCGCCAGGGCGGTGGCCGCCATGACCAAACCCTACCGCCTGCCGGGTAACGGCATCCGCCGGGGGCTGGGCTGGGACATTCACTCCCCTTACAGCCGGGTCTTCAACGCCTCCTTTCCTAAAGGCTCCTTCGGGCACACCGGCTATACGGGCACGTCCATCTGGATCGCGCCCAAGTCCAAGACCTTCCTGATCATCCTCACCAACCGCCTGCATCCTGATGCCAAAGGTAAAGTCAAAAACCTCCGGGCCAAGACCGCGGCCGCAGTGGCTGCGGCCATTCCCCTGGGAAGGCCCGCAGCCTCAAATAAAGACGCCCGGAACCTGGTACTGGCCATGGAGGGGCACGGTCAGGCCGATCCCCCGGAGCGGGTGCGTCCGGGGGTCGAAGTCCTGGCCGCCTCCGGTTTTGCCCTCCTCAAAGGCAAAAGTATCGGGGTGATCACCAATCACACGGGGGTGGATGCCCGGGGACGGTCCATACTGCGGCTACTGCTCCGGGCTCCGGGGGTGAAGGTCAAGGCCATTTTCAGCCCGGAGCACGGTCTGTCCGGCCAGTTGGATGAAAAGGTGGCCTCCGGCCGGGACGCCGCCACCGGCCTGCCGGTTTATAGCCTCTATGGGAAGGTCAAGCGCCCCACGGCCCGGATGCTGCAAGGGCTGGACGCCCTGGTCTACGATATCCAGGACGTGGGCGTCCGCTTTTATACCTATATCACCACCATGGGCTATGCCATGGAGGCCGCGGCCGCCCATAACCTGGAATTCTATGTATTGGATCGGCCCAACCCCATCAATGCTGCCGCGGTACAGGGTCCGGTGCTGGATCAGGATTTATGTTCTTTCATCGGTTACTGCGCCCTGCCCGTGCGCTACGGCCTGACAGTGGGGGAGATCGCCCGGCTCTTCAACCGGGAGAGACACATCGGCGTAAGGTTGCAGGTGATCAAAATGGAGGGGTATAACCGCCAGGAATGGTTCGATCAGACCGGCTTGCCCTGGATCAATCCTTCCCCCAACCTCCGGTCCCTGACCCAGACCATCTTCTACCCCGGGGTGGGCTTGGTGGAGTCCGCCAACGTCAGCGTGGGCCGGGGCACCCCCAAACCCTTTGAAATGGTGGGCGCTCCCTGGATTTCCGGCCCCCGGCTGGCCCGTTATTTAAACCAACGCCGGATTCCCGGGGTGGCGTTCGAGCCCGTAACTTTTGTGCCCCACTCCAACCGCTTCCGGGGACAGAGGTGCGGAGGCGTGCGCCTGCGCCTGGTGGATCGGAACGCCTTAAATAGCCCGGCTTTGGGAATCGAATTGGCCTCGGCCCTCTATCGCCTTTATCCCCGGCAGTTCCAGATTGAGCGGAACCTGGGCATGATCGGCTCCCGGGCCATTCTCCGGGCTCTCAAAAACGGCGACGATCCCCGCTACATCCAACAGCAGTGGCAGGCCCGGTTAAAGTCCTTCCGCCGCCTGCGCGCCAAGTATCTGCTTTATTGAACTTATTTATAATTAGCTTGCGGCAGATAGTGGAGAGGAGAAGTGACACTTAATCTACTTATACCAAGTTTGGTTTCTGCTGCAACAAATCAGAGTGTTAACTTATTGATAATTGGAAATCATTTTACCGAAAACGGTAAAACTGCTATCCCAAGGGAGGTGAAACCAGACAGCTTTACCAAGATCAAGGGGGATAATTTAATGACAAGAAAGACTTATAGGTCGGCGGCCTTGTTCCTTCTGGCTGCCGCGCTGGTGGTCCTGCCCATGGGGGCCCAGGCGGAGATGTACGTGGAAGCTTACCTGGGCGGGACTTTTGCGGCCACCCAGTCCTTCAACTACGGAGCTACACCAACTGCCAACCTGGTCTATAACGTCGGGGTTCCCGGAAATTTGACCCGGCGGTGGTGGGAGGCCTAAAGATCGGCACCTGGTTTGTCAAAGAAGGCTTCCTGGGCTTCAACTACCCTAACTGGATGAAGTACCTGGGCTTTTATTTGGATTTCAGCTACCATCGG
>JAQTXE010000072.1 GCA_028688935.1 Syntrophales bacterium | reverse complement strand
CCGGGAAATGGCGGCGTATCGCCCAGGTGGGGTTCTATGACATCTATGTCTCCCGGAACATGGGGAAAAAGCTGCTGAAAAGGCTGACTTCGCCGCTGGCCCCGGCTCGGGTTGACGCCGCGGCGAAGCCCAAGTATAGTGGCCTTAATGCCCAAACATCTGTTAATTCGTACTATCACTGAATTTCGCCGCCATTATCGGTCGTTAGGTCCCGGAGACGCCGTCCTCGGCCTTATGCCTTTAAGGAATGGGGAAGAAGTGAAGCTCCTGGACCTTAAGGACCGGGAGGTGGCCTTTTTCCCCCCGGCCCTGGCCCAGATGCTGGTCCGCTCCAAGGTAGCCCAGGCCGAAGTCCTGGGGGAATTCATGGTCCCCGGCACTTTTGTGGCCTATAGCCTCCCGGACCTGGCCCGGCAACTGGGGCAGTCCCAAACCTGGAAAGACGGCCGGGTAATCACCAAAAGGGACCGGGCCCACCTGGGTCTGGGGGTGAGCCTCTGGCCGTCGCTCGAAGTATTGTACAGCCTGGGAGGGCTCCAGGGCCTGCCCTATCCCCTGGTGATCCAGCCCTTCCTGCCGGAGGCCCGGGACCTGCGGGTGGCGGTCCTGGGGGACTACGCCGAGGCCTATGAGCGCCTCAACCCCCACAGTTTCCGGAAGAACCTCTTTCAGGGCGGCTCCTCCCGGCCCGTGCCCCTCACCCCGGAACTCCTGGCCTTCAGCCGCCAGATTATGGCCCGGGGCAAATTTCCCTATGCTATTTTGGACCTGCTGGCCTCGGATACAGGTGAACTCTATCTATCGGAAATCAGTATAAAAGGGGGCCTCACCGGAGCCCGCCTCAGCCAGGCGGAGTTCCGGGAACGGGTAAAAAACCTGGAGGAGGTTTTTCAGCGGCAATGGGAAAGCTCTTAGAAGACCCCAAGTTACGGGATCGGGTCTATGTCTTTAAAGACCGGGCCATGGCCGGGCGTCTTTTGGCCCAGCGGCTGCTGGACTACCGGGGCCAGGAGGTGCGGGTCTTTGCCATTCCCGCGGGGGGTGTGCCGGTGGCTGCGGAGATTGTTAAGGCCCTGGAAGTCCCCCTGGACCTGGTCATCGTCCGCAAGATCCAGCTCCCCTGGACCACGGAAGCGGGTTTCGGGGCCCTCAATCCCGCCGGGGAGGCCATTTTTAATGAGGACCTGCTGCGCCGGGTGCATCTCTCCCCGGAGGATATTGAGACCCAGAAAAAAAAGACCCTGGCCACCCTGAAAGAAAGGGAAGGGCAGCTCCGGCATAACCGCCCTTACCCGGACCTGGCCGGGGCTACCACCATCATCGTGGACGACGGCCTGGCTTCGGGCTATACCATGCGGGCGGCCATCAATTTCTTAAAAGGTAAGGGCGCGGGGAAGATCATCGTGGCGGTGCCCACCGCCGCGGCCCAGACCGCGGAGGATCTGCTGCCTTTGGTGGATGAACTGCTCTGCCTCAACCTCCGGGGAGGCTGGTCCTTCGCGGTGGCGGAGGCCTATGAAGACTGGTATGATTTAACCACCGAAGAAGTAATGGGGATCATGCAGCAACTGTGAACCAATTATTAGCGGCAGGATAATTTAACAAAATTCCTGAATGGGCGCAGGGCGAGATGGCGCCGTTATCTCAAACTGCAGCTCCCCCTTGAGGTGTTCCTCCATCCCCTCCGGGACTCTTATCATGGCCAAGAACTGGTTTGAAAGACATGCCAAGAAGACCATTGGGCTGATAGTCATCGTGGCGCTTGTAGCCATCATCTTTAGCGCCGAAAAAATATTGAAGTATAGGAACCAGGGATTTGGCTTTAATTACAACCTCCCTAACCGGGCCGTCAGACTGCGGGAATATCGGCCTACCTTGAAGCTGCGCCTGATGGCTGGGATCACGGAAACCGATTACGATACCCTGCCCCGGAAAGAATTTCTCCTGAGAATAGATAAAGACGGCTTCATTATTCCCTCGAAAAAACATGAACATGCGGTTATCACCCTGGCCTTTATCGGGGGGTCCACCACGGAATGCCGCTATGTGGAAGAGGAGCATAGGTTCCCCTATCTAACCGGGGTGTTGCTCGAAGGGAGATTAAACACCAAGATAAATTCGTTTAATGCGGCTAGGTCCGGCAATCACTCCCTCCATTCCCTGAATGTTTTGCTGAATAAGGTTCTGCCGCTAAAGCCGAATATTGTGGTAATGATGCACAATATTAATGACTTAACCATCTTGCTGTATGATAAATCTTATTGGAAACTCAATTCCGCCCGGCCGGTCATCTTTGATATCAACCAGGAAATATTAGCCAATTGTTTTAAAATTATCCGGGACCGCTGGATTCCCAATCTGGCCATGGCCCTGCACAATTTTGACCGCTCCCTGAGGTTATGGCGAAAGCCAAAGAAGGAGGTCAAGGAAGAGGATGAGTTTGCTAAAATAAGAGGCAAAAAGTTGGAAGTTGACCAGGAGGCCATGGTTAATGAATTTTCCATGAATCTCCAGGCATTTATTGATCTCTGTAAAGCCAGGCATATTACCCCGGTGCTCATGACCATGGCCAGCCGCCTCACAGACAAGCCGGATAAGATCATTGAGCACAACGTTAAGATAACTTCCCTGAGTTATGCGCAATTTAAGGGTCTGTTTGAGGCCTTTAATGAGACGATCCGCCGCAAGGCGCGGGAAAACCAGGTGCAGGTAATTGATCTGGCTAAAGAGGTGCCCCAGACGCGGGAATACTTATACGACCTGGTGCATTACAATGACCAGGGGGCCATCAAAGCCGCGGAGATTATCAGCGAGGAGTTGACTCCCCTGGCGCGCCAGAAGCTAACCAAAAATTAATATGAGTTTTTTCACCTCGTTCCCAAGTTGTACTTGGGAAAGTAGATAGCGGGGAAGCTTAGCTTCCCTTCTACCTGCATTCCCAAGCCAAGCTTGGGAACGAGCCGGCCGGTTCCGAGAAGATGAACCTCAGGCAAAGACGCCAAGGCGCCAAGCAAGGCGCAAAATATTTTTCCTAACTTATGGATGAGCCCAGGGCTCATGAATGACTGTCATGAAAATAACCCTGCCGGATAAACCTGGGGTTCCCATCCCAGTAGACCGCCTGGCCTTCGATATCGACGGCGTGGTGGCGGACATCATGACCACCTTCCTGGACCTGGCCCGGGAACGCTACGGCCATGAACACCTGCGCTACGAACACCTCACCACCTTCTTTCTGGAAGAATGCCTGGATTTGGAACCCCAGATCATCGACACCCTGATCCGGGAGCTCATCGACCGGCCCCACGAACTGGCGGTGGAGCCTTTTCCCCACGCGGTGCCGGTCTTAACCCGGCTGGCCCAAGAGACCCCGCTGCTCTTCGTCACCGCCCGGGACCGGGCCCGGCCCATCCAGACCTGGCTGCACCGGACCCTGGAGCTGGTGCCCAAGGAAGCCATCCGGGTCTTCGCCACCGGCGACCCTGACACCAAGATTCACTATCTCCAGGACCACGGCATCCATTACTTTGTGGAAGACCGCCTGGAGACTTGCCACCAACTGGCCGCCCACGGCATCACCCCCATCCTTTTCGCCCAGCCCTGGAACCGCCGGGAACACCCTTTTTTAGAAGTGAAAGACTGGCGGGAGCTATCAGGATTGCTATTTGAGGAAGAGTGAGGGCGTAGGGGCGAACCTTGTGTTCGCCCGGTTGCTCCAGGGCGAATACAAGATTCGCCCCTACTGCCAAGGCCAAATTTTGCTGAGATGTTCCAAGGACGGCTCCAGGCTGCCTTCGTGGTGGGGCTCCAGGGTGACCAGGGGTTGGCGGTCCCGCTCGGCCAGGAAGTTAAGGACGGTTGTGAGCGGCACGGTGCCCCGGCCCAGGGCCAGGTGGGAGTCCTGGTCCCCCTTGTTGTCGTGGAGGTGGAGTTGGCCGATATGGGGCCAGAGGGTGTGAAGCCAGCGGTGGTAGTCGCCGTCGCCGAAGGCCTGGAGGTGCCCCACGTCCAGGCAGACCTGGAAATTGGGGACATTAACCAGATTGAGGAGCTCTATAAACAAATCCGGGTCCGTCTCATAGACGTTTTCCACCATCACCGTGACGCCCTGCTCCAAAGCCAGGGCGGCCAATTCCTTCCAGGTGGCCGCGCTCCTTAGCAGCCAATTGGCCCGGTCCCATTGATACAGCTTGGTATCCCAGCCCAGATGGCAGACGATGGATACGGGCTTGAAGACCGGCAGGAGGTTAAAGGCCTGGCGCAGGCGGCGGCGGCTGGCGGTGAGAATCTGCTCATCCAGGGCTCCGGGCAGGAGGTCCTGGAAAGGGGCGTGGAGGGTGAGGCGGCGCCTGGCCTTAATGAAGGCCCGGGCCATGCGGGTGAAGTCCCGTCGTTGGAAGTGGGACAGGCTGTAAGCATCCAGGCCGATTTCCGGGTTCAGGCCGCGTTTCAAGAAAAGCTCCAGGTATCCTTGCCCCAAAAAGGGGAAAGGAATATTGACCTGAACCCGGGAAATCAGGGCTTCAGCCGTCAAAGCCATAAGAGGCGCTGCTCAATGGGGATATTGACAGAGTTCCAGGAGCAGGCCGTAGGTAGCCTTGGGGTGGATAAAGGCCACCAGCGCTCCGTGGGCCCCCTCCCGGGGCTTCTCATCGATGAGGCGCACGCCCGCAGCCTTTAGCTCCTCCAGGGCCCCGGCCAGGTCCTCCACCTCCAGGGCCAGGTGGTGGAAACCTTCACCTTTGCTCTCCAAAAACTTGGCAATGGGGCTGTCGTCCGCGGTGGGAATGAGCAGTTCCAGGTTGGATTCGCCCACGCCGATGAAGCTCACCTTCACTTTTTGGCTCTCCACCACTTCGTCGCCTTTAAGGGCCAGGCCGAGATTGGCGCCGTAAAGTTTTTTCCCCGCGTCCAGGTCTTTGACCGCGATCCCCAGATGGGCGATTCGTTTAATCTTCATGGACTTTCCTCCTCAAAGTAAATTATGGATTTTCCCCTTTGGCGGATAAAAGTAGAAGGGGGAGTAAGGTCCCTGCCCAAACTGCTTGCCCTTAACCCCACGCATTATATATGATGGGGGCAGACAGGAAAAGCATGGGAGATAATTTCCTTGATTTTCCTGGGGGCTAAAACTCCCTGGTAAAGGTCGGCGCATGACGAATAAAGACTTATTTAACCAGGTGGCGGCGCGCCTGGAGACTTATCAGCCACAGATGATCGATTTGCAGCGGGAGTTGATCTCTCGCAACGCCGTGGGGCCGGATCATAGCGGCCCCGGGGAAGGGGAAAAGGCGGCCTTTCTCACGGCTCTGCTCCAATCCTGGGGCTTGCAAGTGGATAATTATCCGGCTCCGGATGACCGGGTGGCCGGCGGTGAACGCCCCAACCTGGTGGCTTTGGTTCCGGGAAAGCGGCCGGAAAAGGTCTGGGTCCTCAGTCACCTGGACGTGGTGCCCCCCGGGGATCTGACCCTGTGGCATTCCGACCCCTATACCCTGAAAGTGGAGGGGGACCGCCTCTATGGCCGGGGCGCGGAAGACGACCACCAGGGCATCGTCACTTCCTTGATGGCGGTCAAGGCCATCCTGGACCAGGGTATTACGCCGCCCCGCACCCTGGCCCTGGCCCTGGTCTCCGATGAAGAAACGGGCAATGAAAAAGGGCTGGCCTATCTGCTCCGGGAGCACCCCCACCTCTTTGCCCCGGAAGACCTGATCATCGTGCCGGACGCGGGCAGCGTGGACAGCACCTTGATCGACGTGGCGGAAAAGAGCATCCTCTGGTTGCGCCTGGAGTTGGTGGGCAAGCAATGCCATGCCAGCCGGCCGGAGCTGGGGCGGAACACCTTGAGGGCCGCGGCCCACGTCATTGTCGCCCTGGAAGAGTTGGCCCGGCAGTTTTCCCTGGAAAACCCCTTGTTCCGGCCCCCGGTGAGCACCTTCGAGCCCACCAAGAAGGAGGCCAATGTCCCCAATATCAACACCATCCCCGGCCGGGATATTTTGTATTTGGATTGCCGGGTGCTGCCGGAATATGAATTGGCCCAGGTGCAGGAAAGGGTTTTAGCCCTGGGCAAAGAGGCGGCCCGGCGTTTCGAGGTAAAACTGAAGGTGGAGCCGGTCCAGGAACTGCCCAGCGCGCCGGCCACCCCCGTGGAGGCGCCGGTGGTCCAGGCCCTGATGCGGGCCATCCGGGAGGTCTACGGCCGGGAGGCCAAACCCCAGGGGATCGGCGGGGGCACGGTGGCCGCGTTTTTCCGGCAGCGGGGCCTGCCCGCGGCCGTGTGGATGACCGTCTCCCGGACCGCGCACCAGCCCAACGAATTCTGTTTGTTAAGCAACCTCCTGGGGGATGCCCGGGTTTTGGCCCATGTCTTTTTGGAAAAGGAATAGAATTTAGGGGGGGGAGGGGGCAAATCCGCGATTCAGCGAAATGCCTGGACCATCGGTCTTTAGCTCTTTTCCCCCACCCATTTAATCCCGTCCCAGAAGGAGCGTTCCAGGCGGAAGTCCGGGTTTTCCTCATCGGCAACGTTATAGTTATCCAGGTCTTCCGCCAGCATTTCGCACCATTCTTCCATGGCGTCCACGGGGTCCAGGGATCCCAGCCAGGGACGGACGGAAAACTCCTCCGCAAAACCCCAATGGCGTAAGAGTTCCCGGGGTTTCTCGGGGTCCAGCAATAGATAGGACTGGAAGCCGTCATGGCGGCGGATGACAATGGCATGGGTCATGATGCTTCTCCTTAGGAGATTACTCCTTTTTTATTACGAGAAATTTATTAGGTTGGCAATGATGAAAAAGTGGGGATCAACTTACCGGGGCGGCCCTGGCGGGAAAAAGGCAGCCGCCGGGTCCAGGGGAAAAGTAAAAAGAGGCCTGGCCGTGCTGCTGGCGGGCCTTATCCTGGCGGCGGCCGCCTGCGGCACGCTGCCGCCCATGCCGGCCCATTTCCAGGCGGAGTCTTATACCCTCATTACTTACCAGGATTTGATGGCCCCCAGAGGCACCAAGTTGCAGGCGGGCCAGAAGATCAAGGTGCCGGCTTACTTCTGGCAATATCTCGATTATGATCCGGCCATGGTGCGCTACGGCCTGGATCTGCTGAAGTATCCCTTAAAGTGGTATAAGCTGAAATGGTTTGCCACTTACGGCACCCCGGACTTGCAGGGTTATTATGATCTGGCGGCCCTGGATAGGTCGCAGGCGAGGGCCTACCAGCCCCGGCGTCTGGATCACATCATGATTTACGGGGAGCTGGCTTCTTTGGGGCCGGGCCTTTATCTCCGGGTGCACCGGATCGAGAAGATTGAAGAGGATTGAATAAGGGACGGCCAAGGGCATGAATTTATTGGATTTGGGCATTGTGGCACTTCTGGTGCTCATCGTCCTCCGGGGTTATTACCGGGGTCTGTTCCAGGAGTTGGCGGTCCTGGCCGGGGTGGTGGGGGGAGTATTGGTCGCGGCCCATGTCCACCTCCTGCTGGCGGCGAAGCTCAAACCGTGGATCACGAACCCCGATTATGCCCGCTGGGCGGCCTTCGCCCTGGTGCTGGTGTTGGTCTACTGGTCTATCCGCCTCCTGGCGTATTTTATCCAGCGGATTCTGTACCATCTTTATCTGGATGTGTTTGACCGTCTCTTGGGAGGTTTTTTCGCCCTGGTGAAGGGCGCCCTGCTTCTGGGATTTGCCCTGATGCTCGTGGGCCTGGTCATGCCCCGGGAAACCCATCTGTTGAAGGAATCCCGCACGGCCCCTTATCTGATGCATTTCTCCCGCCAGGCCCTGGGGCTGCTCCCTCCTGACTTCAAGCAACGTTTGAATGAATACCTGCAGCAGTGGCAGAGACCGAAAAAGAAGCGGGAAGCGGCTGCATCCGCCAAGAATACCTACCGTCCTTTGCCTGCTACCATGAAGTCATAATTTCCTAAAGAGATTTCTACTTATCTCTCAGATTGTCTCCAGGAGTTGCCAAGATATGAACGACAAGAAACGGGATGCGGGCGCGGCCGTAACGGAATTCATAGATATAGTCCGCCGCCTGCGGGGCCCCGGAGGTTGCCCCTGGGACGCCCGCCAGACCCCGGAGACTTTGAAGACTTACGTGCTGGAAGAAGCTTATGAATTGGTGGAGGCCCTGGAGAGCGGGGACCCGGAGAAAGTCAGGGAAGAGCTGGGCGATCTCCTGCTGCACCTGGTGTTTCTCAGCGACCTGTACCAGGAGCGGGGGGACTTCGACTTTGGGGAGGTGGCCGCCGGCATTACCGCCAAGATGATCCACCGCCATCCCCACGTCTTTGCCGGGGAGGAGGCCAAAACCCGGGAGGATTTGCGGCGTATCTGGGAGCGGGCCAAGGCCCAGGAGGGGAAGGAGCAGAAACAGCCGGGGTTGGAGAAAGTCTCCCCGGCCCTGCCGGCCTTGGTCCAGGCCCAGCGTCTGGGGGAGGCGGCCGCCCGCCTGGGGTTCGACTGGCCTTCGGTGCAAGGGGCCCTGGACAAGGTGGAGGAGGAGTGGCAGGAATTTCGCCGGGCCCTGGGTGCCCCTCCTCAGGATGCCCGGGAGGAGGAATTGGGCGATCTCCTCTTTTCCCTGGTCAACGTGGCCCGCTTCCTGAACATCGACTCCGAAGGGGCTCTCAGGCGCACCATTTACAAGTTCATCAAGCGCTTTCACGTGGTGGAGCGGACCCTGGTGAAACAGGGCAAGACCACGGATACCGCCACCCTGGAGGAGATGGAGGAAATCTGGCAGGCCGCCAAGAAGGAGTAGCCGGTGGCCAGTACTGACTACTGACCACTGGCTACTGGCTACTAATCCCTAAACTTGCCTCCCGGGTAAGCTGATGATATTATTTAGTTTGCCTAGGGGGCCAAAAAGGTATGGCATCGGACCGGGTCCGCAGATTCTTTTCTCCTGCTTCAGTAATCATCGCTATTCTCGCCGGCGCGATCCTACTGTCCGCAGTTTTCTTCTTTTTCTGGCAAAAGCTGAACCTCAAAGTCGGGATCATTCTGGAGGAGCAGTTTAACCAGCAGCAATTGATGCTGGCCCGGAAGATCGCCGACAACGTGGAAGCCTACTTCGATTATCTGGAAAACGAACTTCTGAGATATACCCATGTCTTCCGCAAGCTCAAGCTCCAGTCTCTGGGGTTGGAGACCGCGGCTCTGGGGGAGGAATACCAGAGACTCAAGGACCTGGGCGTTCTGGAACTGCACCGTTATGGGGCGGGGGGCCAGTTGGAAAGAGTCTTTCCCCAGTCCCGGTCCATTGCGAAAGAGGGTCGGGAAAGGCTGCCTGCCGCCTTGCAGGAGTGGGTGGAAAATCCCAAGAACCAGGGGCATATTTTACTGAGTAAGACCGCCCCCTGGCCGTACCCGCCCTGGCAGGGGCGGCGGGTGATGCGCATGTTGACCCCCCTGTGGGGGCCGGATGGTCATCTGGCCGGGTCCCTGGAATTGCTGATAGATCCCTTTTTCATCTGCGGCCAGGTGACCGTCGATGTCCGTTCCGGCAGGACCGGCTATGTCTGGATCATCGACCAGGACGTCATTTTTCTGGCCCACTATGAAAAGGATTTTGTGGGTCAAGAAGCCATGGCCGTGCGGCTAGCCCGCAATCCCCATATCGTTTTCAGAGGGTTGCGGGAGATCAATGCCAAGTTACTGGCAGGCGAGGAGGGCGTGGGGGATTACGATTCCGGCTGGCACCGCCAACGCCGGGGGCTCACCCCCAAGCTGGTGGCCTATACCCCGATCCGCTTCACCAGGGGGTTGATCCAGGGGGTAACGGACGTGGAAGATCCGGCCCACAATCTCTGGGGGGTGGCGGTGGTGGCGCCGGTGGCGGAAGTGTCCGGCACCGTGGGCGAAGTCATGCACCAGGAATTATTCCTGGTGGGGACCTTTTTTATCCTGGTGGTCTTGACTTCCGCGGTGTTGATCGGGATCGCGCTCACCTGGAATAAGACCCTGACCCGGGAAGTAGACCTGAAAACCAAAGAATTGCTGGAATCCCAGGAACGCCTGATGCACTCCGAGAGGTTCGCGGCGGTGGGCGAGGCCGCGGCTTACGTCAGTCATGAAATCAAGAATCCCCTGATGGTCATCGGGGGGCTGGCCCAGCAGGTGGAGCGCCGCCTGGAGGACCCGGGCACCCAGGAGAAATTGAAAATCATTCAAAATGAAGTCAAGCGCCTGGAGGCCTTTTTGGGCGACCTGCGTGATTTTACCCGGCCCGTGCTGCCGGTGAAGCAGAAAATTGATTTGAACCAGGTGATCCGGGAAGTGGAAGAGATGATGTCCGAAGTGGCCCGGGAAAGAGGCGTCACCCTGGGCGAAAAGCTGGACTCCGTGCCCTTCCTGGAGGCCGACCCCAACCAGCTCAAGCAGGTGCTGGTGAACCTCGTCAAGAACGCCCTGGAAGCCACGGAAGAAAAAGGCCGGATTCTCTTGGCCACCGGTTTTCAGGATGGACAGGCCTGGTTCTCCGTGCAGGACACCGGTAAAGGCATGCCCCAGGAAGTGATGGACAATATCTTCCATCCCTTTTACACCACCAAGGAAAAAGGCACCGGTTTAGGGCTGGCGGTGATCCATAAGATTATTACCGACCATCACGGGACCATCAAGGTTGACAGCGCCCCGGGCCGGGGCACCACCTTCCTGGTCAAGTTGCCTCTGAGTTAGACCCATGGAGTCCTCGTCCCTGCCGGAAGCCGTCAAGGAATCGCAGAAGCGCCGCCGGGAACGGATTCTCATCATCCTTATCTTGCTGCTGGTGGTGGCCATCACCTCCTATGAGGTGTACCTGGTGCGCCAAGGGGGTCAGCCGGTTACCGGCAGCCTCCTGGCCTTCAGCTTACTCAACATCAACACCATCCTCCTCTTTCTCCTTACCTTTCTCATCTTTCGCCATCTGGCCAAGCTTTTTCTGGAAAGAAGGCGCCGGGTCTTCGGCTCCCGGTTGCGGACCCGCCTGGTGCTCACCTTTATCAGTCTGACCCTGCTCCCCACCCTCTTCCTCTTTTTTATGGCCTGGCAGTTGATTTCCAGCCGGGTGGACTTTTCCTGGGGGCGGCAGGTGGAGTGGCATCTGGAGCAGGCCCTGAACCAGCGGAAAGCTTTCGCCCAGGGTATGGAGGAAAAACTGCGGGCTTACGGCCGCCTTCTCAGCCTGGAACTGGCGCGGCCGGGAAGATGGAGGGCTGACCAGGGGTCCCAGCAGGCTTTTCTGGCTAAAGAGCTGGAGGCTTATCAGCTTTCCGCCTTGGAACTTCTAGACCCGTCCGGGAAACCATTGACGGTCGTCAGTGATCCTAAGGCCGGGGAGTTGCCCCGGATACCGCCCCCGAAATCAGGCGCCGGAGAGGCCATGCAAAAGCAGCCCTTCAAGCAGGGCGAACTTCTGACCTTCCTGGCCCCTGTCACAGGCCCCGGAAATATGCTGGAAGGTTACGTGGCGGTGCGCCAGTTTCTGCCCCAGGCCCTGGCCGGAGCGGAGCAGAGCATCCGGGAGTTGCGGCAGATGCAGCTCCTCCTCAGGCCGGTGCGGGTGAGCCATTATCTGACCCTGGTGATCGTCACCCTGGTGGCCATGTTCTTCGCCATCTGGCTGGCTTTGTACATGGCCCGGGAGATCACCACCCCCATCCGCCAACTGGCGGAAGGCACTTTGAAGGTGGCCGGGGGAGACTATGATTTTCAGATCAACCAGGAAGGCCAGGAGAGCCGGGATGAAATCGGCTTTCTGGTGGAATCCTTCAATAAGATGACCCAGGACTTGCAGCACAGCCAGGCGCAACTGGCCGCGGCCTACCGGGAGTTGAGCGCCAGCCACACCCAGTTGGAGGCCCGGAAGCGGGATATGGAGATTCTCCTGAAAAACGTGGCCGCGGGGGTGATCAGCATCGACGCCGGGGGCCGGCTCACCACCATCAATGACTCCGCCGCCCAGATGCTCAACTGGCGGCGGGAAGAGGTGCTGGGGCAGGATTGCCGGGACCTGCTCCCGGCCAAGGAATTTCAGCGCCTGGCGGAGGTCATCACCGCGGCCCGGAATTCCCCCAGGGGAACCGTGGAGACGCCTTTGCACGTGGCCTTGCCGGATCAAACCCTGTATCTTCTGCTCAAACCCACGGTCCTCAAAGACGAAGCCGGCCAGGACCTGGGAGTGGTCATCGTTTTCGAAGACCTCACCGAATTGGAACGGGCCCAGCGCCTGGCGGCCTGGCGGGAGGTGGCCCGCAGCATAGCCCACGAAGTAAAAAATCCCCTGACCCCCATCAAACTGGCGGCCCAACGCCTGCGCCGCCGTTATCTCGAGAACTTCCAGGGAGACAGCCAGATATTTGATGAATGCACCCAGATCATCATCAACCAGGTGGATGAGCTGAAAAAGCTGGTCAACGAATTCTCCCGGTTCGCCCGCCTGCCCCAACTCGCCCTGGCCCCCCAGGACTTCAACGCCCTGGTGCAGGAAACCCTGATCCTCTATCAGGAAGTTAAGGACCGCATCACCCTGGAGTTTCAGCCCGACCCGGACCTGCCCATCCTCCTGCTGGACCGGGAACAGATGAAGCGGGTGCTTCTCAACCTGATGGACAATGCCCTGGCCGCCATTCAGGGCCCGGGCCGGATCGACATCTCCCTCAAAGGGGATGCGGCCCGGGAAATGGTGGAATTGACGGTGGCGGACACCGGCAGCGGCATCCCGGAACGGGACCGGGTGCGGATTTTTGAGCCTTATTTTTCCACCAAACGGGGGGGGACCGGCCTGGGCCTGGCCATTGTCAATTCCATTGTCGCCGAGCATCACGGGCAGATCAGGGTGGAGAACAACCTCCCCCAGGGTACCCGGGTGGTGATCGATATTCCCATGATTAGAGGAGATTATGCCAGCCACGCTGTTAGTCGTGGATGATGAGCCCCGGATTCTGCAGATGGTCTCCGGCATCCTCCAGGATGAGGGCTTCGAGGTGGCCACCGCCGCGGACGGAGAGACCGCCTTGAAGCTGGTGGCCGAAGAGCCCCCGGACCTGGTCCTGCTGGATATCGCCCTGCCGGGGAAAGACGGCCTGGAAGTGCTCCAGGAACTGAAGGCCAGGAGTCCGGCCCTGCCGGTGGTGATGATCTCCGCCTACGGCTCCGTGGAGAACGCGGTCAAGGCCACCCGTCTGGGCGCTTATGACTTCATCGAAAAACCCCCCAATGCCGACAATATTCTCCTCACCGTCAGAAACGCTTTAGAGATGTCCCGGCTGGCCGAGGAAAACCGGCGGCTTCGACTGCAAACCGCACCGGCCCGGGAGATCGTGGGCAAAAGCGAGGCCATCCGGCGTCTCAGGGAGCAGGTGCGGATGGTGGCCCCCACCAACGCCTCGGTCCTGATTACCGGGGAAAACGGCACCGGCAAGGAGTTGGTGGCCCGGGCGCTCCATGCCTTCAGCCCCCGGTCTCACAAGCCCTTTGTGGAAGTGAACTGCGCCGCCATCCCCGAGGATTTAATCGAAAGCGAGCTTTTCGGCCATGAAAAAGGGGCTTTCACCGGGGCCACCAGCCGCCGCCAGGGGAAATTCGACCTGGCCCATGAAGGCACCCTCTTTTTGGATGAAATCGGCGACATGAGCCTCAAGACCCAGGCCAAGATTCTCCGCATCCTGGAAGAACAGCGCTTTGAGCGGGTGGGGGGCGGCCGTCCCATCCAGGTGGACGTGCGGGTGGTGGCGGCCACCAACAAGAACCTGGCGGAGGAAATTCAACGGGGGACTTTCCGGGAAGACCTCTATCACCGCATTAACGTCATTCCCCTGCAAGTCCCGCCCTTAAGGGAGCGGCGGGAGGATATTCCTCTGTTGGCCGGGCACTTTCTTAAGGAACTGGCCCGGGAGAACGACACCCCTTCCAAGACCTTTACTTTACCGGCGCTGGAGGCCCTGGCCAACCTCCCCTGGACCGGAAACGTCCGGGAGCTGAAAAACTTCGTCTGGCGTCTGGCCATTCTCACCCCGGGCCCCCGGATCGACCTGCCCGACCTGCATCTGACGCCCCAGCCGGAGACCGAAGCCGGGGACCTGGACCACCTCCTGAACCTGCCCAACTTCCGGGAGGCCCGGGCCCGCTTCGAAAAAGAGTTTCTCCGCCATAACCTGGAGGAATGCCAGGGCAGTGTCAGCCTCCTGGCGGAACGTATCGGCCTGGAGCGCTCCCACCTCTACCGCAAACTCAAGGGCTTGGGCCTGGAACCGGGGAAAGAAGAAAATTAGAATTATTGACCGCGGGTGGGAGTGCGGGGGAAAATAATGTGGAACAGCCGCCCCCGGCTGTTCCTGGGCAGGCGGGGGCGCTTGCTCCACATTTCTGTTCCTGAAAAGTTATGAGCGGTGGCGCAGGCTTTCCAGCCTGTGCTCATTAACGAGGCGGGCGAGACGCCCGCCCTACGATTTTGCACGTTTTACGGGAGGGCGCGAAGCCCCTTGAGAAACTGCTTCCCCTAACTTCTTTCATGGCAAGGAGCCCAAATGCCCCCGGACTTTTCCGAAGAAGAAAACCGCCGTTATGCGCGCAACATCATGCTCCCCCAGGTGGGTATAGACGGCCAAAAACGCTGGCGCGACGCCCGGGTGGCGGTGGTGGGCGCAGGTGGTATCGGTTCCGCGGCCCTTTATTATCTGGCCGCGGCCGGGGTGGGGCGGATCGGCATCATCGACGGCGACGCGGTGGAGACTTCGAACCTGCAGCGGCAGATTCTTTATGATACCCATGACTTAGGCAGGCGCAAGGTGGAGTCGGCCTGGGAAAGCCTGACCGCGCTCAATCCCCATTGCGTCCTGAAACTCCAGGATAAGCGCTTGGATGCGGTTAATATCCGGGATATATTAAAAGAAAATGATCTGGTCCTGGACGCCAGCGATAATTTTGCCACCCGCCTGCTGGTGGCGGACTGCTGCTGGCGGGAGAAGATCCCTCTAGTTTCCGCGGCCGTGGGTGGTTTTCAGGGCTTGCTGCTGGTCATGGACCCGGAGCCGGGTAATCCCTGCTACCGCTGCCTCCTGCCCCAGGAACCAGCGCCATCGGGGCGGGAAGGCATCCTGGGCGCGGTCGCGGGGGTCATGGGGTGTCTCCAGGCTACGGAAGCCTTGAAGCTCTTACTGGGCCGAAAATCCGACCTGACGCGCCAGTTACTGTCCTATGACGCGCTCCGATGCCGCTTCCGCCACCTGAAGCGGGAGAAGAACCCTGACTGCCCCTTGTGCGGTCAGTGAGCAGAGAGCAGTAAGCAGTAAAATCTTGCGTCTTTTCTTAGCGTCTTTGCGTGAGATTTTCTTCTGGACCATATTTGGAGATATCGATGTCCCATGATCCCCTGATTATTGCAGGGCGCTCCTTCCGCTCCCGCCTGCTGGTGGGCACGGGGAAATTCCCTTCCGCCGCGGCCTTGGCGGCCGCGCTTACCAGCTCCCACGCCGAGATCGTCACCGTGGCCTTAAGACGGGTGGACCTCTCCCAGCCCCAGAGCGACAGCATTATGTCGGTCCTGGACCCGAAAAAACACCTGATCCTGCCCAACACCTCCGGGGCCCGGACCGCCGAAGAAGCCGTGCGCCTGGCCCGGATGGCCCGGGCCATGGGCCTGCCGTCCTGGGTGAAACTGGAACTCACCCCGGAACCCCGCTATCTCCTGCCCGACCCGGTGGAAACGCTGAAGGCCGCGGAACTGCTCCTCAAAGACGGCTTCGTGGTCCTGCCTTACATCCAGGCGGACCCCATTCTGGCCAAGCGTCTGGAGGAGCTGGGCACGGCCACGGTCATGCCCCTGGGCGCGCCCATCGGCAGCAACCGGGGCGTGAAGACCAAAGACATGATCCGCATTATCATCGAACAGGCCAAAGTGCCGGTGGTGGTGGACGCGGGTCTGGGCGCGCCCTCCCATGCCGCAGAGGCCATGGAGATGGGCGCGGACGCGGTGCTGGTGAACACCGCCCTGGCCGAAGCCACGGACCATGGCAAGATGGCCGGCGCCTTCGCCATGGCCGTGGCCGCGGGCCGCCTGGCCTATCTCTCGGGCCTGGGCCCGGAACGGGAGGCCGCTTCCGCCTCCTCTCCGTTGACGGGGTTTTTGGCATAGAGA
>JAQTXE010000071.1 GCA_028688935.1 Syntrophales bacterium | reverse complement strand
GAACGGGAAGAAAAGCCCCCTTTTCCCAAATGATCAGTTATGCACCCGGACCCGCATCTTTTCCAGCCGGGCAATCTGTCGTTTTACTTCAGGATACCGGGGGTCGGAGGCACTTAAATTTTTCAAAGACGTGCGGAAGTGAAACAGCGCTATGGGCAGAGCTTTCGTCCGCAGGCTATGGAGGGCCAAATAATAATGGGCCGGCCCCAACTGCTTCTTTTCCCCGTAGACGGTCCCCAGGTTGTAATAGACCTCCAGGAAGGCGGGGTTGAGCATATGCACCTTTTCGAACAGGGACAAGGCCTGATCAAGCTGGTGTCGTTCTTGGTAAATGCGTCCCAGGTAATAAAGAACCGCGACATCCTGGGGATGCCGCTGGGACAACTCGTTTAGGAGCTTGAGGGCGTCCATATAATGATTGTGCTGGAAATAGAAAATAGCCAGGTCCCGTCTGATCAGGTCGTTTCCCGGGGCCAGGTTCATGGCCTTCTGGAAGGTCGCCTTGGCTTCCTGGTCACGCTCCAGATTGGCCTGGGCCAGGGCCAGGCCGTACTGGTATACCGGGTTCTGCGGCTCCCTAAGAGCTTCCTGGGTCATGCGCCGCAAAAACTGATTGGGATTACTGCAGATAGACATCAATTTTACGGTGAAATAATGAAACTCAGGATTATCTTTTTCGGGCGGCAGGTTGTTTTTATGTATAGCCAGCTGATGGCCCAGCTCCACCAGGCGGTCATCCGTGAAAGGATGAGTACGGAGATAGATGGGAACTTGCGCTCCCTCGAACCACCGCTGTTTATTCATCTTATTGAATATACTGACCATATCCCTGGGGTTATAGCCGGCTTTAACCATCCATTTGAACCCCATGGCGTCCGCCTCGGCTTCGAAGTCACGGCTGTAGGCCAGCATCGCGCTTTGTCCCCCAGCCATGGCGCCCACGAGCAGGGGCTGCATAAGGGCTCCCCCCAAGAAGACCGAGGCCAAGGCAGCAACTAAAGTACCGATGGTGGCGGCCCGGGATTTTTCCATCATTTTGGCCATGTGTCGGCAATAGATATGGGAAATCTCATGGGCCATCACCCCTGCCAGTTCCCCCTCCCGGTCGGCCAAATTAATCATGCCTGTATGCAGAAAGATATACCCACCCGGGACAGCAAAGGCATTCATAGTGGGGTCTTGTATTATAAAAAACTTATAATGGAAAGGTTGCGGCCCTATTTGCGCCATCAGTTTTTTGCCCAGGTTATTTATATAAGAAGTGAGGAAAGGATCATTTACGATGGGTATTTGTTGCTGCAACTCCAGGAGAAACTGCTCGCCAATTTCCCTCTCTTTCTCAACGGTCAATGACTGGAATTCTTCGAAAATCGCCCACGAACCTTGCACTTGAGCCAAAAGCACGCTGGCGGCCAATAAAAGAATTATTGCCGGCTTCCTGCAGAAAACGAGAAAATTATTCATGGCGGGTCTGATCGCTCTCCTCCGGGGTGGCCGGCGGAGGTCCGCCGGACAAGGGGGGAGGAGCATCCGGGGAGCCGGTCTCCAGGTATCTCCGGGGAGCCTCGGCCCACAAGCCTTCCAGATTGTAAAATTCCCGGTGAGGCTGGGAAAAGATATGGATCACCACATCGTTGTAATCCATCAGGACCCAAAGGCCCTCCTGGAGACCTTCCACCCCCAGAGGTTTGACCCCGGCTTGGCTCAGGGCTTCTTCCAGGTGCTCCGCCAGGGCGAGCACGTGGCGCCGGGAAGTGCCGGATACGATCAGAAAATAATCCGCAAAGGAACAAAGCCCCTTCACCTCTAAGGCGACAGGCTCCAGGCCCTTAACCGCGGCAATGGTCTGCACCGCCAGCTCTAACAGGGCTTCCGAGCTCAAAGGAGTGATGGCGCGCGCCGTGTCGGCCTCCTTCACAGATATAGCTTATTTTTTATTATATATCTTCGCACCTTCTCCGGCAAGAGGTAGCGGCTGGAACGTCCCTGCCCCACCAGACTGCGGATGCGGGTGGCGGAAATATCCAGTAAAGTGGTGGCCAGGAACAAAACCTGGTAGCCCCCAGGATGCTGGAAACCCGCGGCCTCCGGCAGAGTCTGAAATTGGCGGTGGACCTCCCGGCGCAACACCGCCTCCAGTTCGCCCCGGTCGTAACCCGGGCGGTCTAGCACCACAAAATGGCAGAGGGTAAAAAGCTCGGCGTAATCCTTCCAGGTGGTGATTTCCAGGATGGCATCCAGGCCGAGGATGAAGTAAAGCTCCCACTCCTGGCCGTATTCCCGGCGGATCTGGCGCAGGGTCTCGATGGAGTAAGATTTCCCCGGGCGGCGGCCTTCGATGTCGGAAACGCTGATGCGGGGATGCCGCCCCACGGCCAGGCGGGTCATTTCCAGGCGCGTTTCAAAGGAGGTCAGTTGCCGGTCAGTCTTGTGGGGCGGCAGAGCCGCGGGGATGAACCAGAGACGGGTCAGATTCAGGGCCTCCACCACCTCCTCCGCGGTGCGCAGATGACCGTAGTGGATGGGGTTGAAAGTTCCCCCAAAAAGGCCCAGGCGTTTGGGGCGAAGAATAGTCAAAGGCTTATCCAGCTTCTTATTTTTAATAACGATCTCGCGCTCATCCGGGGCTTGCGCTATCAGCTTTTAGCTATCAGCTAAGAAACAGAAACTTGGTAGCCTAATACCGGTTCCGCCTGACTATTATTAGATGCCTCTCTCTTCGATTTATTAAGCTGAAAGCTGATCGCTGATAGCTGACCGCTTCATTAAGTTCTAATCTGCCCATTCCCATAAACAATGAACTTGGTGGTGGTCAGCTCCTCCAACCCCATGGGCCCGAAGGCGTGGAGCTTGGAGGTATTGATGCCGATCTCCGCGCCCAGTCCCAACTCTCCCCCGTCATTGAAACGGGTGGAGGCGTTCACCAGGACCACCGAGGAGTCCACTTCTTTTAAGAACCGCTGGGAGCGGTCGTAATCCCGGGTGATGATAGCTTCGGTGTGGCTGGAGCCATAGCAGGCGATGTGGGACAGGGCCGCGTCCAGATCCGGCACCACCTTCACCGCCAGGATCAGGTCCAGGAACTCCATGCCCCAATCGTCTTCTTTGGCGGGGACCGTCTCCGGGTCGATCTCCCGGGTGCGGGGGCAGCCCCGGAGTTCCACTCCGGCTTCCCGGAAGCGCTTGAACATCCTGGGGATGAACGCCTGCGCCGCGGCTTCGTGCACCAACATGGTCTCCATGGCGTTGCAGACGCCGGGGCGCTGCACCTTGGCGTTAAAGCAGACGGTTTCCGCCAGGTCCAGGTCCGCGCCCTCGTCTACGAAGATGTGACAGATGCCCTTGTAGTGCTTGAGCACCGGGATGCGGGAGTTCTCGGCCACAAAGCGGATCAGGCCCTCGCCCCCCCGGGGGATGATGAGGTCCACCAGTTCGTCCTGCTTAAGCAGCTCCAGGGTGGCCTCCCGGGCCACGCTGGGGATGACCTGGACCGCGGCCGGGGGGACACCAGAGGCGCCCAGGGCCTCCTGCATGAGCCCGGCTAAAGCCAGATTGGAGTGGAGCGCTTCTTTACCCCCTTTGAGGATCACGGCGTTGCCGCTTTTAAAACACAAGGCCGCGGCGTCCACGGTGACGTTGGGCCGGGATTCGTAGATGAAGCCGATGACCCCCAGGGGAATGCGCTGGCGGCCCACTTTCAGGCCGTTGGGCCTGACCCACATGCCGGTGAGAGCGCCCACCGGGTCGGGGAGCGCCGCCACTTCCTTAAGCCCGGTGATCATGGAGGCCATAACCTTGTCGGATAATGTCAGGCGGTCGATGAAGGCCGCAGGGTAGTTCTGCTCTTTCGCCACGGCCACGTCTTGGCGGTTTTCCTCCTGGATATGGGCTTGCTGCTCTTTGAGCAATTCTGCTACCCGGAGAATAACTTGATCTTTCTTCCCCCGGGAGAGGGCCCCTAATTTCCGGGCCGCCTCCTTGGCGTCCCGGGCCATCTGCTGAATCACTTGAGGTATATCCATTACTTGCTCCCATTACCCTGTAGGGGCGGGGTTTCCCCGCCCAGGGGTCTCCCCGCCCGTAGGATTCCCTCGCCCGCTTTTATATTTTCTCACCTCTGGCTTAGGAAAGGCAGCCAGCCAGCGGTCAAAGTCGTCTTTGCCTTTGGCCAGGGGGTTTTCCCGGTCAAGGTCCCACCTTACAGGATTACTGTCAATATATTCCCGAATGCGGTCCAACGATTTTTCATTCCGAATTACGTGCTCATAATAATTGCGCTGCCAGACTCTTTCTCCCTGTTTCCCACGAATTCCATTAATTTTTTTGGCCGATTGGAATTTAAAATACCCGACAATCTGCCCTAAGGTTGGTCGTAGGGGCGGGGTTTCCCCGCCCTCTGGGGTTTCCCCGCCCTCCCGTGTTTCGCTCGCCGCGATTCCTGTGGCATTTAAAGCTGGCGAATTTTCCTCGCCGGTTATCATGATTATGCCATGCACATGATTGGGCATAATCACAAAGGCATCCAATTCAATGGGTTCAAAATGATCTTTTAAATCCTGCCAGCAATCAGCCACTATCCTGCCATAGTTATTTAGTTGCATTTCTTCGTTAACCACCACCCCGAAGAGGCTTTTACGCGCCCGCACGCAAATAGTCACGAAATAAGCGCCACTTTGGGAATAGTCGTAATCCGGCAGGCGTAGGGGGACACGTTTGGGCAGTTTAGCGGTCATAATAATTTTACCTCGGCAAAATTTTGCCCTCGCCCGATGGCCATTTCGTTGATCCCATTTGCAGGGGTGGACGTTCCCGAACCTTGTAGGGGCGGGGTCTCCCCGCCCGTCGCAGCATGCCGGACGTCCGGCGGGCGGGGAAACCCCGCCCCTACAGTTTGTTGACCAGCTTAATTATTCGAACACCTGAAAATCCTCTCCGGTTTCCATAGCTTTCAATATTTCCCTGGCGTGGGCTTCGTCCTGTGGGGCCACCAGCAGGCGCACCCCCCGGATGAACTGGAGCATGGGGTAAGTCCCCCCGGCGTCGTCGGCCAGGACCAGGGTCTCAATGCCTTCGGACTCCAGCAACCCCGCGGCGATATCCGCCTCCATGCGGCTGCTGAACTTTTCAATGACTACGGCTTCGTCGAGGTTCATATTTTTGACCAGTTATTAAATGCCAAGTTTCTTAATTCCGCCGATAAACCCAAACAGCCTCATTTTCTATAGTCTGAAAGAATTTTTTCCTCTGATTCATTTGCCATTCTTCCAGGGTGTAAACCAGAATATCCACCGGCACCGGAATTTCCAAGGTGTCGAACCGGCTAGAACGCATTTCGAAAGGGGTATTCTCCCGATCTACAACTAGGATTATATCCAAATCACTTCCCACACCCCAATCGCCCCTGGCGTAGGAGCCAAAATAGCCGATCTGGACGATGTCAGACTGGGTCTTAACCAGCGTTTCCACCCAATGCTTAAGTGCCTGCAACACCTTTTGGGGTTCAGGCCATTTGAGCACCGGCGAAGTCAATGATCTCACTGGCATAATTGTTGCTCGTTCCCAAGCTGTGCTTGGGAACGCAAATTTGTCAAAGCTGCGCTTTGCTTCTCACTCCATGGGATCGATATCCATTATATAACTTAACTCCCAGTAATTCCTGGCGCTGGAATAAAGCCAATCCTCCGGTCTATCAACAAAACCAGCCCTCACAGGATTATTGTGGATATATTCAATTTTCTGATTCAAAACATCATCAGAATAGATTATTTGGGGATGAAATCCCTCTTGCCAAACCTGGTAATTACTTTCTTTTTTATAAGCAAGTTTGTGAAATTTAAATTGGCTTAAGACCCATTGTTTTCCATCTACCTTTAAGGCCTTAATCAATTCCTTAGCAGTGTGTCTTTTAAAATCTTTGATAATATTGGATAAATTTTCTCCTGAAAGAAGCAGATTGACATGATTATCCATAATTACATAAGCATATATTTCAATCCCTTATGTTTGCGACAGAATTGCAGCGACTCAATAATGATGTCAAAATACGGTTTGCGAGTGAAAAGGGGAATCCACTCGACAATGGTTGATGTGGCAAAATAACATGACCCCGGTTCAACTATCCGGTAACGGGTGCGCATGCGTCCTTTCTCAAAGCACAGCTTTTGCAAACCTGCGTTCCCAAGCGCAGCTTGGGAACGAGCAAAATGTGCCGAAAAGCCTGCACAGGCTGGAAAGCCTGTGCCACCGGCCATTAGCTCTTTACTCAGATAGATTCTTGCGTCTTTGCGTCTTTGCGTGAGACCCCATCAAATCTCCGGAAAAATCACCAAATTATCTCTATGAATTACCTCATCATAGTCCTTATGGCCCAGGGATTGGGCGATTTCCTGGGATTTCCGGCCTTTGATGCGGTTGATGTCTCTGGCCGAGTAGTTGGTGAGGCCCATGGCGAAGGGCTTACCCTCGGGGTCCACCAGGTGCACGGGCGCGCCCTTACGAAAACCCCCGAAGACTTCGACGATACCCGCGGGCAAGAGGCTCTTGTGGCCGCGCACCAGGGCCTCCCGGGCCCCGGGGTCCACCAGGATGGCCCCTTTGGGGGTGACGTTGTAGGCCAGCCAGTACTGGCGGCTTTTGAGTTTTTGGGCCTGGGGCACAAAGAGGGTGCCCACGTCCTGAAAGTTAAAGGCCGCCTCCAGGATGCCGGGGGTGCGGCCGTTGGCAATGAGGCTGGGGATGCCCGCAGCCGCGGCCTTTTTCACCGCCTGCATCTTGGTGACCATGCCCCCCCGGCCCAGGACTCCGGACCGGGGTCCCGGGGCTTTTTGCAGCAGGGGATCGTCAGTCTTGAGCAGGGGAATGAGTCTCGCGTCCGGGTGCTGGCGGGGGTCCCGGTCATAGAGGCCGTCGATGTCGGTCAAAATCAACAGCAGATCGGCGTCCACCAGGTTGCAGATGAGCGCCGCCAGGTTGTCGTTGTCCCCGAACTTCAGCTCATCGGTGGCCACCGTGTCGTTTTCGTTGATGATGGGCACCACCCCCCACTCCACCAGGTTGCCCAGGGTATTCCGGGCGTTTAAGAAACGCTTCCGGGACTCCAGGTCTTCGTGGGTCAGGAGAATCTGGGCCACTTTCAGGCCGTGGGCGGCAAAGGCCTCCTCATAGGTGTACATAAGGATGCTTTGGCCCGCGGCGGCCACCGCCTGCTGCTGGGGCATGCCGCTGGGGCGCTCGGCCATCCCCAATTTACGCAGGCCCGCGGCAATGGCCCCGGAAGAGACCAGGATGAACTGGCGCTTGGCCCGCAAGGCGGCAATCTCTCCCACCAGCCGCTGGATCAGGGCCTGATTGAGGCCATCGTCGGCAGTGAGGACCGCGCTGCCGATCTTCAGCACTACCCGCTTGGCCTTAGAAAGATATTTTTGGCGTGTCTGTTTCATGATAACAGAGTGGATTGTGGGGGGAGGGAGCAAGGAGCGGGGGAAGTATTTTCCCCCCCTTTCTAAAGGGGGGGCAGGGGGGATTTTAGGCGTGTTGAAAATCCCCCTAAATCCCCCTTTAAAAAAGGGGGACTTTAAAACCACCTCCTCGGACGCCCTCCCCAAATATCTATTATCTATTTATAAACCTTAAAACTAGTATGCCTCTATCTGCAAATTTATGGTAGGAATTTTTTAATCCGTCTCCGGCTCTGGTTCCAGCCGGGCGGCCTCGGCCCACAACGCCTCCCGCAGAGCCTCGATGCCCGCGCCGCTCTTGGCCGAAACGGTGAAGGTGCGCCAGCCCCGGCCCTCATATGCCCGGACTACGGTGTCCCGGGGAAAATCAGCAGGCAGCAGATCAATCTTATTCAAAACCATCAGCCGGGGCCTAAGGGCCAGCCCGGGGTCAAAGGCATCCATCTCCGCTTCCAGTAACTTCAGGGGCGCCAGGGGCTGCTCCGGGTCCACCCCGCTCAAGTCGATGACCATGAGCAGCAGCCGGGTGCGCTTAATATGGCGCAGGAAGCGGTGCCCCAGGCCCTTGCCTAAATGGGCCCCGGGGATCAGGCCGGGAATCTCCGCCAGAATCAGGGGCTCTTGGACTACCTCCCCGGTTAAGGCCCCTAACTGGGGACTTAAAGTAGTGAAAGGAAAGTCGCCCACCCGGGCCCGGGAAGCGGTGAGGGCTTTTAGGAGAGTGGTTTTGCCGGCATTGGGCGCGCCCACCAGCCCCACGTCCGCCAGAATCTGCAACTCCAGGCGCAGCCTACGCTCCTCCCCCTTTTCCCCGGGTTGGGCAAAGCGGGGGGAACGCAACCGGGAAGAGACGAAATGGGCATTGCCCTTGCCGCCCCGGCCGCCTTTAGCCACCAGCAGGCGTTCTCCGGGCTGGAGAAGTTCGCCCAGCAGTTCTCGGGTTTCGGGATGATAAACGAGGGTGCCCAGGGGCACGGGGATGATGAGGGGCGGGCCGTTCTTGCCGTGGCGGTCCCGGCTCTGGCCCCGGCCGCCTTTGTCCGCCTGGAAGATCTTGCGCCGCTTAAAAAGGCTTAAAGTGCGGGACCCGGAGCTGGCCTCCAGGATCACCTCACCGCCGTTGCCGCCGGTGCCGCCGTCGGGCCGGCCCTGGGGCTTATGCCGCGACCTCAGGAAACTGACGCTGCCGGCTCCACCGTTGCCGCCCCGGACGGTGATCTCCACCTCATCGGGAAAGGATTTCAAGGTGAGACCCCTGCGAAAATCTCATGTGGGACAGCCGCCCTCGGCTGTCCACCCTTAAGTGAGTAGCAGGCGGGGCGCCTGCTCCGCATTTTTATTAATATATGATCAGTTGAGATTTTCGCAGAGGTCTCAAGCTGGGGGATAAACGCTGACCCGTTTGCGATCTTTGCCGAAGGCCTCAAAGGCCACCACTCCGTCGATCTTGGCGAAGAGGGTGAAATCCCGGCCCAGGCCCACGTTGTTCCCGGGGTGGAGGCGGGTGCCCACCTGGCGCACCAGGATGGTGCCGGCCAGGACCGACTGCCCGGCAAAGCGCTTGACGCCCCGGCGTTTGCCGGCGCTGTCCCGGCCGTTGCGGGAACTGCCGCCTGCTTTTTTATGTGCCATGGTTGCAACTCCTGTCAGGGGAAGAAAACTAAGGGCCTTAGCCCCAAACAGCCCCGTAAATCAGCTTATAAAAGAATTTCCTGAATCTGCAGGGCCGTGAACAGCTGCCGGTGGCCCTGTTTGCGCCGATAATTTTTGCGGCGCTTCTTTTTATAAACCAAAATCTTTTTGGCCTTGCCCTGGGCCAGAATCTGGCCCTTGACACTGGCGTTTGCCAACAAAGGCTGGCCGACTTTCAGTTCCTGGTCATCATTCACCAGGAGCACCTGGTCCAACACCACCTGGTCGCCTTGCTCGCCGGGCAGGCGCTCCACCCGGAGAACGTCTCCGGGAGAGACCCGATATTGTTTACCGCCGGTTTGGATAATGGCGTACACTTTAGCCTCCCGCTGAATTACCGATAGACAGTTAAATATATCTGCTTTCCCAATCTTGTCAAGAGCCCCTTAAAGTGAATGAAGATATTTTCCTCCCGCCCGCATCCTCCCAGGCCGGTGATTGACAGGAATCGCGAGGCGGATTAAGATGGCTAAACTTGCGAGGTGCGGGAAAAAACATGGACCCTTTGCCCCCTAAGAAAGTCCCCCAAGGTTACGTGGTCATCCATGGCCATTTCTATCAGCCCCCCCGGGAAAATCCCTGGATCGAACAGATCGAAATGGAGACCAGCGCCCATCCTTACCACGATTGGAATTCCCGGATCAACGTCGAATGCTACACCCCCAACGGTTGCGCCCGGGTCTTCGACGGCCAGAGCCGTATCCTGGACATCATCAATAATTACGCCTTAATCAGCTTTAACTTCGGCCCCACTTTAATTAGCTGGCTGGAAGCCAAGGCCCCCCTGACTTATCAGCGGATTCTGGAGGCGGACCGCCGTAGCCTGGACCGCCTGGGGTCGGGCAACGCCCTGGCCCAGGCTTATAATCACGCCATTTTGCCCCTGTCCAGCCCCCGGGACCGGGAAACCCAGATTATCTGGGGCCTTAAGGATTTCCGCCACCGCTTTCAAAGAAAGGCGGAGGCCATGTGGCTGCCGGAAACCGCGGTCGATCTCCCCACCCTGGCGGCGTTGGTGGAGCACGGCCTGAAGTTCGTCATCCTTTCCCCCTACCAGGCCGGGCGGGTGCGGCCCCTGGCCGGAGGTCCCTGGGAACGGGTGGAAGGCCACACCCTGGACACCACCCGGGCCTACCGCTGTTATTTGCCGGACGCCGGGGAAAAATCCGTCAAAAGAAGGTATATCGACGTCTTTTTCTATAACGGCACGGTGGCCGCGGACCTCAGTTTCGGAGACCTGCTCCAGGACAGCAACCACTTGGCCGCGCGTCTGGTGGAGGGCTTTTCCCCTTCCCGGAACCTGCCCCAACTGTTAAATGTGGCCACCGATGGGGAAAACTACGGCCACCATAAAAAATTCGGGGAACTGGCCCTGGCTCATGCCCTGACCCAGGCCCTGCCCCAGAGAGGGTTCCAGCTCTCTAATTATGCCGCTTTCCTGAAGCTGGCCCCGCCCCAGATGGAAGTGGAACTTTACCTGGGCCCCACGGGCGACGGCAGTTCCTGGAGCTGCGCCCACGGCGTGGAGCGCTGGCGGAGCGACTGCGGTTGCTCCACCGGCGGCCAACCCGCCTGGAACCAGAGATGGCGGGGCCCCTTAAGGGAGTCCTTCGACTTTTTGAATGAACGCCTGGGCGATATCTTTGCATCCCAGGGAGAGAAATATTTCCGGGACCCCTGGGGGGCCCGCAACGCCTATATTGAGGTGATTCTGGAGCGGAATCCGGAGACCATGGCCCGGTTCTTCTCCCGGGAAGGCGCGCCTAACCTTGCTCAAAGCGATTGGGTGCCAGCCCTGAAACTCCTGGAGATGCAACGCCACGCCCTGCTGATGTACACCAGTTGCGGCTGGTTCTTTGCCGACCTGGCGGGCCTGGAGACCCTCCAGGTGCTGAAATACGCGGCCCGGGCCCTGCAGTTGGGCCAGGATTTCAGCCCCGGGCCCCTGGAAGCCCCCTTCCTGGAGCACCTGGGGCAGGCCGTGAGCAATGTCCCCACCGCAGGCACCGGCCGGGACCTCTATCTTAATCGCATCAAGCCCCTGGTGGTGGACTTCCCCAAGGTGGTGAACCAATGGGCTATAACCTGGCTGAAGGAACGGGAGCGGCAGTGCCCCACCAATATTTATCACTTCAAGGTGGATACCCTGGAAACCGAAGACAGGTCCCAGGGGTCGCTGCTCCTGGGCGCCGGCCGCCTCCAGATTACCTCGGGCACTACTTTGGGAAGCCGGATGCTCCATTTTTTCACGGTGTACATGGGCAGCTACCTTTACCGCACCCAGCTCATGGAGAGCCAATCAGCCCAAGATTTCCACACCTTGAAACAGGAACTTTTTAAGGTTTTGGAAACGACCCCGGAAAACCTGATTCCCTTGATGGCCCGGCACCTGGGGGATCGCTATTACTCTTTCCACGATATGTTCCGGGAGGAGAAAAACGAACTCTTGCATGACCTGCTGCGCCATGACCAGGAAGAAGCACTGGCCCTCATCGCCCATAATTATGAGGAAGCCAGACCCCTGCTAAAGGCCCTGGCCGCCGAAGGGCTGCCCTTGCCCCGCCTCTACCGGGCTGCCGGGGAAATTACCCTTAATCAATATCTGGTGAAGCAATTGAAGAAGCTGGAGAAAGCCCCCGACTCCGCCGAAACCGTCGATGAACTCCAACAGTTGGTCCAGGAAGCTGCGGTTCTGGGCTTGAAGCTGGAATCTGTCAGAGGCGCGCAGATTCTAGGGGGAATTCTGGACCGTAATCTCCAGGAACTGGCCGCGGATTTCAAGACCGACAACGCCTTTCGCTTCAAGGATTTCTTAAACCTGATGCTCCATATTCCCATTACCCTGGAATTGACCGAGGCGCAGAATCAGTTCTTCAAGCTGATGGAAGAACGCTTCCCGAAGCTGGCAAGCCGGGCGGCTACGGACACGGGGGCCCGGACTTTTACCCGGCTGCTCATCGAGTTGGCGGAAGCCCTCTACTTCAGCCCGGTGCGGTATTTGAAGCTGCTGGCATGATATGGGGCCAGGGTCCGTAGCGGGTTTTAAACCCGCCCCTACAGCCCTCCCCCATAAACAGGAGGACGAGACATGCCCCTGATGGCGCGGTTGCAGGAGGCGGTGGAAGAGACGGTCCGTTTACAACGGGACTTCCTGGAGGACCAGGGCGCCGCGGTGGTGGCCGCGGCCCGGATGCTGGCCGGGGTCTTGCAAGCCGGGGGCCGGGTATTTATCTTTGGTAATGGCGGCAGCGCCGCGGATGCTCAGCACCTGGCCGCAGAATTCGTCAACCGCTTCCAGGTGGAGCGCCCTCCCCTGGCGGCCCTGGCCCTGACCACGGACACTTCCATTCTCACTGCGGTGGCCAATGATTACGATTTCTCCGAAGTCTTCGCCAAACAGATCATGGCCTTAGGACGACCGGGGGACGTGGCCTGGGGTATCAGCACCAGCGGCGGTTCTCCTAATGTGGTGCGGGGGTTGCAAACGGCCCGGGAAATGGGTCTGAAGACCTTGGCCCTCTGCGGCCGGGACGGCGGCGCGATGGCGCCTTTGGCGGACCTGGCCCTGATTGTCCGCTCCGCCAATACCCCCCGGGTCCAGGAGGTCCACATCACCATGGGCCACGTGCTCTGCGATCTGGTGGATTATCAATTGTATCCGGAAAAGTTTGGCAAATAGGCAGGCCCATGAAAAAGATCAAACCCCTGGAGCTCACCGGCATTACCACTTATAGCCTCAAGGACCGTCCCTCCAAGGTGAGTATCCGGGACTTCGGCCGCCCCTGGCAGGCCGGGGGCAGCCTCCGGGAGTTTGCCGCGCGGCTGCCCCATATTCTCGCGGGCACGACTCTGCGGGAGGTAGTGGGGGCCTGGGTCCGGGCCAAGGGTGAGGGGCGCCAGGTGCTCCTGGGCATGGGAGCCCACCCCTTGAAAGTGGGGCTCAGTCCCGTTATCATCGACTTGTTGCGCCGGGGTTTGGTGACCGGGGTGGCCATGAACGGCGCGGGCATTATTCACGACGCGGAAATCGCCATGGCCGGGAAGACCTCCGAGGACGTGGATGAGGTGCTGGGCTGCGGCCGCTTCGGTATGGCTCAAGAGACCGGTGAATTTCTCAACCAGGCCATCTCCTGGGGCGCCGGGCAAAACCTGGGGCTGGGTGAAGCCGTGGGCCGCCGCCTGCTGGAATCGGATTTTCCTTATAAGGATTTGAGTCTAGTGGCTGCGGCCGCTGAACTGGCAGTGCCTCTCACCGTGCACGTGGCCGTGGGCACGGATATCATCCACCTGCACCCCTCGGTGGACCCGGAGGCTTTGGGGGCCGCGACCCACCTGGATTTTCGCCTTTTTTCCGCGCTGGTCAGCCGCCTGGCCGGAGGGCTTTATATCAATCTGGGCTCTGCGGTGATCATGCCCGAGGTTTTTTTAAAGGCCGTCACCCTGGCCCGGAACTTAGGGCACAAAGTGGAGCCCCTGACCACCGTCAATCTGGATTTTGTCCAGCATTACCGGCCCTTGACCAACGTGGTGCGGCGGCCCACCGCGGGGGTGGGGCAAGGCTATGCCCTGACCGGCCACCACGAACTGCTTTTTCCTTTACTCGCCGCCCTGGTGGTGGAGGAACTGGAGGGAAGCCATGCCCACTGAAATCGTCATTATCGCCGGTGACCAGCGTCTGGAAGGCTTTCTGAGCGATACTCCCGCGGCCCAGGCCCTGGCCGCGGCCCTGCCCATCACCGCCGCGGCCCAACTCTGGGGCGACGAGATCTACTTTTCCGTGCCCCACGTGGTGGCGGACCTGGACGACACCGCCACGCCGGTGGTGCAGGTGGGAGACCTGGGCTATTGGCCCCCGGGCAAGGCCTTTTGCATCTTTTTCGGCCTGACGCCCACCAGCGTGCCGGGGGAAATCCGCCCGGCCAGCCCCGTGAACCTGGTGGGCCGCGTCCACGGCGACCCCTGCTGTCTCAAGCTGGTGTCTGAAGGGGCTACGGTGCGCCTCGAGAAAAAATAGTGTAGAATTATTTAGATAAAATATGGCAGGGGGTGCCGGTTTCCTGGCCTCCCCTACCTTAAAATAAAGACAGAGGTTTTTTCCATGCCGATTTTTGAGTTTCATTGTCAAGAGTGCCACCAAAATTTCGAGAAGTTGGTCTTTGGCAGCGACCCCGAGGTGGAGTGCCCGCATTGCGGTCAGAAAAGAGTGGAAAAGCTGATGAGCGCCTGTTCCGCCAAGGTGGGCTATAAATTCACCGCCACGTCCAATCCCAAGGGCGGGTCCTGCACCGGCTGCAGCGCCACCTCTTGCAGCACTTGCCATTAAAGGTTCGTCTTGCCGTCCTTGATGCAGGTCCATTAGCCTTTAGCCACTGGTCTTATGCTCCTAAAATGTGTGGCAAATATTGGGGGAGGTTATCCGGATATCCCGTTTTTAAGTCCCCCTTTTTAAAGGGGGATTTAGGGGGATATTCCATGGCTCGCCTAAAATCCCCCCTGTCCCCCTTTAGAAAAGGGGGGGAATATCAAAAGTTTCCCAGCCGTCTCCGGTAAATGGAATCATCTAAAATTATGAACCTTACCACCATCAGCCTTGCTGCCCGGGATAACCAAAAAGCAGGAAATTGCCTCCGGTCATGAACCGAAAACCGAAAACCGAAAACCGAAAACCGTCTTTCCTCCGCATCGGCACCCGGGGGAGCAAACTGGCCCTGGTTCAGGCCAACTGGGTCAAGGACCGGCTGGAGGACCAGCATCCCGGCCTGGCCGTGGAACTGGTGATCATCAAGACCAGCGGCGACAAGTTGAAGGACGTGCCCCTGGCCCAGGTGGGGGGCAAAGGCCTGTTCATCAAAGAGATTGAAGAGGCCCTCTTTGCCGGGCAGGTGGATCTGGCGGTGCACAGCTTGAAGGATATGCCCGCGGAAATCCCGGCCGGATTGATGCTGGCCGCGGTGCCGCGGCGGGAGGATTGCCGGGACGCGTTTATCTCCAATAACTACGCCAACCTGGCCGCCATTCCCCCGGGGGGTAAGGTGGGCACCGGCAGCCTCCGGCGGCGGGTGCAACTGCTGAATTTAAGGCCCGATCTGGAGGTCGTCCCCATGCGGGGCAACGTGGACACCAGGTTGCGGAAGTTGGCGGAAGAGGGTCTGGACGCCATCATCCTGGCGGCCGCAGGGCTGGCCCGTCTGGGTCTGACCCACCTCAGCCGGGACTTCCTCCCCCCCCAGGAAATGCTGCCGGCCATCAGCCAGGGAGCCCTGGGGCTGGAAGTGCGGGTGGAGGACGCCCGGACTCGGGAAATCATCGCTTTTCTGGATGACCCCGTGACCCACGCGGCGGTGGAGGCGGAACGCGGTTTTCTGGCCCGGCTGGAAGGGGGCTGCGTGGTGCCCGTGGCGGGTCTGGCCCAGGTGCAGGACGGCTCCCTTACCTTCGAGGCCCTGATCGGCGACCTGGACGGCCGCAACCTTATCCGCGGCAGCATCACCGGCTCTCCCGGGGAGGCCGAATCCTTAGGCCGCACTCTGGCGGAGCGTCTGCTGGACCAGGGCGGCCGGGAAATCCTGGCCCAGATCTATGGGCGACCCATCTAGGCCTCCATCCGAAAAAAACCGGCCTTATGCCGGCCCGTCCCAAACTCCCACAATATTCTCCCTTTCTTGACTTTGAGCCGATAAAGAATTATAGTAACAGGTAGCAGAAGTGGGGAGAAAAGGTATGCAAGGACGCAGGGGGATGACCTGGCTAGCCTTGATACTAGGGCTGGCCCTGGGTATTTGCCTCCCAGGCGAGGTAAAGGCAACCGGCGCGAGCGGTTGGGGCCTGGCAAGTGTGCCGCCGCCGAGCGTGGTGCTCACGGCCTCGTCCTCCTTGGATGCCCAGACTCTGGGTGAAAAACCTGTTCCCGCCCCTTCTAATAAGCTGGGGATTCTGACCAATCCCCAGGGACTGGCAACCGCTGGCGGTAGCAGCACCGCTTTGAGGCTA
>JAQTXE010000070.1 GCA_028688935.1 Syntrophales bacterium | reverse complement strand
ATGGCCACGTCCCTCTTGACGGGGATCTTCAGCAGCGCCGAGACGATACAGGTGCCGATGGTGATGCCGGCCGACGGTCCGTCTTTAGGGATGGCTCCTTCGGGCACGTGTACGTGGATGTCGATCTTGCGGTAAAATTCCGGGGGCAGGCCGAGGCGTTCGGCCTTGGAGCGCACGTAGCTCAACGCGGCCTGGGCCGATTCCTGCATGACTTCCCCTAATTTGCCGGTGATCAAGAGCTTACCCCGTCCGGGGAGGATCACGACTTCCGTTTGCAGCAGTTCGCCGCCGAACTCCGTCCAGGCCAGGCCGGTGGTCAGACCCACTTCATCGGCCTCTTCGGTGCGGCCGAAGCGGAAGCGGGGCACGCCCAGATATTTGGGCACCGCCTGGCTGCTCACCTTGACCTGGTGATCCTTGCCCTTGGCCGCCACTTCCCGGGCCACCTTCCGGCTGATGGAGGCGATTTCACGCTCCAGATTCCTCACCCCCGCCTCCCGGGTATATTGCCGGATCAGCGTGAGGATGGCGTTTTCCGAGAAAGAGATGTTCTCCTCAGTCAGGCCGTTGGCCGTACATTGCTTGGGAATGAGAAACTGCTGGGCAATGAGCAGTTTCTCCACTTCCGTATAACCCGGCAGCCGGATGATTTCCATGCGGTCCTGGAGCGGCGCCGGAATGGAGTACAGGTTGTTGGCGGTGGTGATGAACATTACCTCGGAGAGGTCGTAGTCCATATCCAGGTAATGGTCGTTGAAGGCGAAGTTCTGCTCCGGGTCCAGGACCTCCAGCAAGGCCGCCGAGGGGTCGCCCCGGAAATCCGTGCTCATCTTGTCCACTTCATCCAGACAGAAGATGGGGTTGTTGCTCTTGGCCTTCTTCAAAGACTGGATGATCTTGCCCGGCAGCGCGCCGATGTAAGTGCGGCGGTGGCCCCTGATCTCCGCTTCGTCCCGCACCCCGCCCAAGGAGAGGCGCACGAAGTTCCTCCCTAAGGCCCGGGCCACGGATTTGGCCAGGGAGGTCTTGCCCACCCCCGGTGGACCCACCAGACAGAGGATGGGGCCTTTCATCTTTTTCACCAGGCTCTGGACCGCCAGGTGCTCCAGAATCCGCTCCTTGGGCTTCTCCAGGCCGTAGTGGTCTTCATGGAGGATATGCTCCGCCTCTTCCAGGTCGTGCTTGTCTTTGGTTTTATCATGCCAGGGCAAAGACAGGATCCAGTCGATGTAGTTCCGGACCACCGTGGCTTCCGCGGACATGGGGCTCATGAGCTTGAGTTTCTTCAGCTCATGCTTGACCTTGGCCACGGCCTCGGCGCTCATCTTTTTCTTGCGGATGCGCCTTTCCAGTTCCTGGATCTCGCCCTTGAAATCCTCTTTTTCTCCCATCTCCTTCTGGATGGCCCGCATCTGCTCGTTTAAGTAATACTCCCGCTGGGTCTTTTCCATCTGCTTCTTAACCCGGTTTTTGATGCGGGTTTCGATCTGGAGGATTTCGTTTTCCCGGTTGATCAGGGCCAGCACTTTCTCTAGACGGCGGCCGGCGTCCTGGGTTTCCAGGAGGCCCTGCTTTTCTTCGGTCTTCACCGCCAGATGCCCGGCCACGGTGTCCGCCAGGCGGCCCGGATCATCCAGCCCGCCCACGGTCTGCACCACTTCCTGGGGCACCTTCTTGTTCAGCTTGGCATAAGTCTCAAAGCTGACAATGGTGGCCCGCCGCATAGCCTCAATCTCGGGGTTATGGGACCAGGTATCACCCAGTTCTTCGGCTTCCACCTGGAAGAAGTGGGGATTGGCCTGATATTGCTTGATCTTCGCCCGATCCTTGCCTTCGATGAGCACTTTCACCGTGCCGTCGGGCAGGCGCAGGAGTTGCAGAATGGCGGCCAGGGTGCCCACCCGGAAAATATCCGTTTCCCGGGGCTCATCCCGCCGGGGGTCCTTCTGGGTGCACAGGAGAATGTACTTCTCCTGGCCCATGGCATATTCCAGCGCCGAGATGGACCGTTCCCGGCCGATGAATAGGGGGACTACCATATGGGGAAAGACCACGATATCCCGCAAAGGCAGCATAGGCACGGTAATCATGTTTCTCTTATCCCCTTCCCCCGTATTCCGCGTTCTGTTTAGACGAAAGATCATTGCTGGACTACCCTCCCTGGTTTATCCCATGCGACCTCTTCCGTGGCTTCATATTTCAGAATGGGCGCGGCGTGTTCGATGATAAATTCCTCGTTGATCAGGCATTCCTGGACGTTTTTCTGGGACGGCAGATCGTACATCAAGTCCAGCATGGCCCGCTCCAGGATGGCCCTTAAGCCCCGGGCTCCGGATTTGCGTTTCATGGCTTCTTTAGCCACGGCCACCAGGGCGCCGTCCGTAAAATTCAAGAGCACCTGGTCCATCTCCAGGAGCTTCTGGTATTGCTTCACCAGGGCGTTTTTGGGCTCCTTGAGGATCCGCACCAAGGCTTCTTCGTCCAGCTCATCCAGAGTGGCGATCACCGGCAGCCGGCCCACGAACTCCGGGATCAGACCGAACTTCAGGAGATCCTGGGGCTGCACCTTGGCCAGCACTTCGCCCAAGGGCTGCTGGTGGCGGCTCTGGATATCGGCCGCGAAGCCCATGGCCTTGCGGCCCACCCGGGCGCCGATGATGTCTTCCAGGCCGTTGAAGGCGCCGCCGCAGATGAACAGGATGTTGGTGGTGTCCACCTTAATAAATTCCTGCTGGGGATGCTTGCGCCCCCCCTTGGGCGGCACCGAGGCCATGGTGCCTTCGATGATCTTCAACAGGGCCTGTTGCACTCCTTCACCGGAAACATCCCGGGTGATGGAGGGGCTGTCGGTCTTCCGGGCGATCTTGTCCACTTCGTCAATATAGACGATGCCCCGGGAGGCCTTTTCCACGTCATAGTCCGCGGACTGCAGCAGGTTCAGAATGATGTTTTCCACGTCTTCGCCCACGTACCCCGCCTCGGTGAGAGTGGTGGCGTCGGCGATGGTGAAAGGCACGTTCAAAATCCGGGCCAGGGTCTGGGCCAACAGGGTTTTGCCGGATCCCGTGGGGCCCACCAGCAGGATATTGCTCTTTTGGAGTTCCACCCCGTTTAACTCCACCCCGGAGTTGATGCGCTTATAATGGTTATAGACGGCCACGGACAGGATCTTTTTGGCCCGTTCCTGGCCGATGACATATTCGTCTATCTGTTTCTTGATGCCCGAGGGTTCGGGAATCGCCAAGCGGGCATGCTTGGCTTCGTCTTTCTCATATTCCTCAGCGATGATGTCATTGCACAGTTCGATGCATTCGTCACAGATATAGACGCCAGGGCCAGCGATGAGTTTCTTCACCTCACTCTGGCTCTTGCCGCAAAAGGAACACAAAAGATCGGTGCTTTTGTCGGTTCCCCGTTTAGTCATATCAATTTCCTCCCCAAACCCGGCCTTTCCGGATTTGGTTTTGTGTTTCTCATCCCGCCGTCAGGTTTCGATTTTTATATCGGCACCCCGGCTCAGTTTCATGAGGGAGTTAAATTTTCCCCTCTAAGCGGGAGTCAGCGGGGGTTTCCCCACTTCCCGCTCGGTAATTACTTCGTCCACCAGACCATATTCTTTGGCCTGCTCCCCGGACATGTAAAAATCTCTTTCCGTGTCCCGGTGAATCCTCTCCATGGGTTGCCCGGTGTGCCGGGACATGATCTCGTTCAACTCTTCCCGGAGGCGCAAAATCTCCCGGGCCTGAATATCCACGTCCGAAGCCTGTCCCTGAAATCCTCCCAGGGGTTGGTGAATCAGAATCCGGGCATGGGGCAGAGAAGAACGTTTCCCCCTCGCGCCCGCGCACAGCAGCAGGGCCGCCATACTGGCCGCCTGGCCCATGCACAGGGTGGTCACCGGCGGCTTGACGAACTGCATGGTGTCATAGATGCCCAGCCCCGCGGTCACCATCCCTCCCGGAGAATTGATGTACAGATGGATCTCCCGATCCGGGTCCTCCGCTTCCAGAAACAACATCTGGGCGATGACCAGGTTGGCCACCTCATCGTTGATAGCCGTGCCTAAAAAAATGATCCGCTCCCGGAGGAGGCGGGAATAGATGTCATAAGCCCGCTCACCGCGGCTGCTCTGCTCCACCACTATGGGAATCAAGGGCATGCTAGACTTTCTCCTGGGCTTCGGTCTCCGGAGCCTCTGGGACCCCGGTCTCCTTAGCCGGTACTATTTTAGCGTGTTCCAACACGAATTTTATGGTCTTTTCATCCCGCAACTGGCGGCGTAAAATCCCGAAAAGCTCGCGCTCCTGATAAAGCTGCCGCACCTGCTCCACTTCCCGGCCGGTGCTGGCGGCCACCCGTTGCAGCCCTTCCTCCACTTCGGCCTCATCCACCGTGATCTTTTCTTGGGCGGCGAGGCGCTCCAGTATGAGGTTGCTCCGTACCCGCCGTTCCGCCGCGGGTTTGAGGCTCTCCAGCATCTTTTCCGGGTCCAGGCCCTCGAGATTCATGCCGTGCTGGGCCAGCCGCTGCCATTGCTCCCGGAGCATGCCTTCCTGCTCCTGGCGGATCATGGAGGGCGGCGCCTCGAAAGCATGCGCGGCCAGCAACTGATCCAGGGCCTGGTTCTCCAGCCGACCTTGGCGCTCTCTTTCCTTTCCCTTAATAATATCCTCTCGGACGGCCTCCCGCAAGTCGGCCATAGTCTGAAAGTCGCCTCCCAGGCTCTGGGCAAAAGTATCATCAGCCTCCGGCACTTTCTTTTCTTTGATGCCGTGAATCTTCACTTCGAAGTCCACTGTCTTGCCGGCCAACAGGGGGTTGAAATAATCCTGGGGCAGGTCCACGGTGAAGCGGGTCTCCTCTTCGGGGGCCAGTCCCAGCAGGTTTTTTTCAAAATCCGCGCTGAACCGGCCGGCGCCCACTTCCAGCAGCATATTTTCCTGCTTGGCCTCGGCCAGGGCCTTGCCGGCGAAATAACCCTGATAATCCAGGGCCACGTAGTCGCCATTCTCAATGGCCCGGGTTTCAGGCAGGGGCTGGAGGATGGCGTTGTTCTCCCGGATCTCTTTCAGGCGGGTCTCCAGCAGGGCGTCAAGATCCTCTTCCGGCGGGGCCTCCAGAGTTAAACCCTGATAATTTTCCACCGTAAACTCCGGGGGCACCTCCATCTCCACGCTAAAGCGGAAGTCTTCCCCGGCCACCACCGGCGGCAGGGTGTCCGGCCAATTGAGGCTCACGGGCTCCAGGGACTTCTCTTTCAAGGCATCCGCCAAAGAACGGCGCATCAGGTCCTCTGAGACCTCTTGCTCCACTTGTTTATGGTAATAAAGCTCTAGGACGGCACGGGGCACTTTTCCCGGACGGAATCCTTTAACTTTGGCCTGTTTTCCCAACTTCCGGTAAGCCCGGTCAACCTCTTGGGCCACTTCGGCCGCAGGCACCTCGATTGACAGTTTGCGTCTCACCGCGCTCAGATCTTCCACGTCCACCTTTACCGCACTTTCGGGCATCTTCTAGTCTCACTGGTTATAATTATTTGCAGGCAGGATTATTCCCCCCTGTTCCCCCATCTCCGGAACCCCGGAGTGCGAGAGGGGGGACTCGAACCCCCACGGTATCCCGCTGGACCCTAAACCCAGTGCGTCTGCCGATTCCGCCACTCTCGCATTAAAGCAAATACAACCTTAAATTTATTAACTTTTCGGCCCCAAGTCAAGCGCCCTTCTCCCCGAAGTCCTAGTAATTGCGCCCCTTTGGTTGTCTCGGGGAGGGATTCATGTTATTTAAAGCTATCAGCTTTCAGCTGTCAGCTATCAGCTTAATACTTGCCGGAGAGCGGGTCCGCAACTCCGGCAATCAAGTTTCGGTTTTTTCATTGTTTTTTGTCTTTTATTTTTTAGCTGAAAGCTGATAGCTGATAGCTACCTTGGAGGTCGAAATAATGGAAGCCTCGGAAAAAGACCAACTGAAAGAATTGCGCGACCGCTTAATGGTCTCTCCCCGCCTGGTCTGGGACCAGGCGGACCCTGCCACCCTGGAAGCCATCATGGCTTACGGGGAGCAATATAAGATCTTTTTGGACCGGGCCAAGACCGAGCGGGAAGCGGTGGCGGAAATCGAACGCCAGGCCAAGGCCCGGGGTTTCGTGGACCTGGCCGCGGGCATCCCCGGTCCTAAAACCTATTACAACTATAAAGGCAAGACCATGATCCTGACGGTCAGGGGCCGCCGCCCTTTAAGCGAGGGCCTGCGCCTGGTGGCGGTGCACATTGATTCGCCCCGCCTGGACCTCAAGCAATATCCGGTATATGAGGACACGGACCTGGCCTTCCTGAAGACCCATTATTACGGGGGCATCAAAAAATACCAGTGGCTGGCCCGGCCCCTGGCCATCCACGGCGTCATCCTCAAGGCCGACGGCACTAAAGTGGAGCTGACCATCGGCGAAGACCATAGCGACCCGGTCTTCACGGTCTGCGACCTCCTGCCGCATCTGGCCCGGAAGCTGCAAATGGACAAAAAGTTGAGCGAGGCTATTGAAGGCGAAAAGCTCAACGTCCTGGTGGGCTCCCTCCCTCTGGGGGATAAAGAGACCAAGGAGCGCTTCAAGCTCTACCTCTTAAAACACCTGGAAGAGAAATACGGCATCCGGGAAGAGGACTTCATCAGCGCCGAGTTAGAGATAGTGCCCGCGGGACCCGCCCGGGACCTGGGTTGGGACCGCAGTCTGGTGGGCGGCTACGGCCAGGACGACCGCTCCTGCGCCTATGCGGCCCTGGAAGCCATCCTGGCTGCCCCGGAGCCGGAATATACCTCCCTGGCCCTGTTTTATGACAAGGAAGAGGTGGGCTCCGACGGCAACACCGCGGCCAAGAGCTGTCTGCTGGAAGAGATCGTGGAGACCCTTCTGGAGCGGGCCGGAGAAAGCCCCCAGGCCCGGCGCCGCTCCCTCATGGCCTCTTTGGCCCTCTCCGGAGACGTCACCGGCGCCCTGGACCCGGATTATCCGGAAGTCCACGAAAAGCGGAACGCCGCCAGGTTGGGCTATGGGGTGGCCTTTCATAAATACGGGGGCAGCGGCGGCAAGTACAACACCAATGACGCCAATGCCGAGTACGTGGCCTGGATCCGCAAGATCTTCCAGGAATACAACGTGGTCTGGCAGGCGGGGCAATTGGGTAAGGTGGACGAAGGCGGCGGTGGCACCATCGCCAAGTACCTGGCCATTCACGGCATGGAGATCCTCGATTGCGGCACCCCGCTGCTCTCCATGCACTCCCCCTTCGAGGTGGCCTCCAAGGCCGATCTGTACATGACTTTTAAGGCCTACCAGGCCTTCTTTAACGCGATTTAAGGCGGTTTTCGGTTTTCGGTTTCCGGTTTTCGGTTTATATTTTGGGTTATAATTATCGATAAAGATAATTGCCACTACAACGTACCAAAAACCGGCAGGAAGAATATCTGCTTCCCAACCTGCGCTTGGGATGAAACCTGATATGTTCTTACCGAAAACCGAAGACCGAAAACCGAAAACCGGTATCTAATATGGGTAAGTTTTTCTCCAAATTCAAACCCGCGCCAGCGGACCCGGCGGTTTCCACCTGGAGCAATCTCTCGCAATTTTACAGCCTGCTGGTCTTCCTGATCGCGGTGCCTTTCGTCCTCATCGTCGCCCTGGTCTGGCTCACCGGCATCCTGGGCTTTAATCTCTATATCTTCGCCGGCTTCGCCGTTCTCTGCGCTTTCGCCATCTGGCGTCTGGTGCGCAAATGGAGCAGCATCAAGGCCAAAATGGCCAACCAGGCCAGCAATCTCCACGACATCATGCGGGAAGCGGCCAAAGACGGTAAAGACGTGGAAGTTTCTCTCTTAAACGGCGTCGTCACCCTCCGCTACCGGGGACAGCAGGGTCTGGAGAGCCTGCCCGCAGCCATTCCGCCGCCGCCCCTGGCCCTGGCCGCGCCGGCCCACCTGGTGACCCCGGCGGAAGAATCCCCGCCCCTTAAGCCGGAACGCCTCCGGGAAGAATTGGAAGAATTTGTTCGCCTCAGGGACACCGGCGTCATCAGCCCCGAGGAATTCGATCGCATCAAAGCCAGCCTGCTGCAGAGAATGTCGGCTTAAAAAGATATTCACCACAGAGAGCACAGAGGTAAAGAACTTTTCTCTATGTAACTCTGTGTCCTTTGTGCCTCTGTGGTTAAAACAAGGACCCCGCCATGTCTATGATGATCCCTGATTTGGAAAAATACTTCTCCGGCTTTATTCCGCCCCGGGACGCCCTGCTCTTGGAACTGGAGGAGGAAGCGGCCCGGGAGTCCATCCCCATCGTCGGGCCGGTGGTGGGAGAGCTGTTGCATATCCTGGCCCGGTTGGCCGGGGCAAAAAACATCCTGGAGTTGGGCACGGCCAGCGGCTATTCCGCCATCCATCTGGCCCGGGCCCTGCCGCCGGGCGGCAAGGTTATCACTTTGGAATTGCACGAAGCCATGGCAGAGCGCGCTAAGGATAATTTTGCCCGGGCCGGGCTTGCCGGAAGTATCGAAGTGCGGGTGGGCCAGGCATTGGACTTGATGGCCGCCATGACTGATACCTTTGACCTGATCTTCCTGGACATCGACAAAGAAAGCTATCTTCCGGCTTTTGAACACTGCCGCCGCCTGCTCAAGGTGGGCGGGCTGCTCATCGCCGACAACGTGGGCTTTGCCGGCGCCGCTTCATTCAACCGGGAGATCTTCAGCCGGAGCGGCTGGCGGGTGGTGCATCTTCTGGCCTGGCTGCCCCGGCATTCACCGGAAAAGGATGGCTTGTCTCTGGCTTTGCGGGTGGAATAAACGCGGTTTTCCCTTTTAAAAACTGCCGATCCCCTCCCCTGCCCTGCTCAAGTTCACATTTTCTTAACTTTTCCTTTGTTCACTTAAAAACCATTTAGTATAAAAGAGAGTCGGCCTAAAGCTGGTGGCAAATCCAGCCTTCCCCCAGTTCCGACCAATACTCTTATAGCCTTTGCCAAAAGTTCATTCCTCGTGTTCCCTCTCCCCCCGCCGGGGGGAGAGGGTCAGGATGAGGGGGGGCGGAAAAAACTTTCGGCAACCTGTATAACTTTAAACCTTGAACTTGGAACTTTGAACTTGGAACCATCTTCTTCTCCATCCGAGCCGTCTTCTCACCGTATCTTGCCTAAATTCGCCTACCTCCTCAGTGCCCGCTGGCTGCGGGAGGGGCTGGGCATGGCCTTTTTCATCCTCCTGGCCCGGCGCAGCGCCGCGACATACGGGGAATTCATGCTGGCCATCAGCCTGGGGGCCATTCTCCTGCTGGTGGGCGAATTCGGCCTCAACCTGCCCCTGGTCTCCCTCCTCAATGATAAGGAGCGCCAGGGAGAGGCCCTGGGCCAGGTGTTATTCCTCAAAGTAGTGCTCCTGTTCGGGGCTTTCGGCGGCACCCTGATCTTTGTCCACTGGCAGGGTTATGCTCCGGGATTACAGCAGGTGATGTTGATCATCGGCATGGGGGTGGCCCTGGAGGCGGTGGCCACTACCTTTTTCGTGGCCTTCCAGGTGGAAGGCCGCCAGGACCTGGAAGGAAGGATCAAGGCCGTGGCCGCGGCCGCGGGCCTGGGTTACGGCATCGCCACCTTGCTCCTGGGGGCCGCGCCCCTGACCATCGCTCTTTTTAAAATCATCGAAACTCTGGTCTTTATCGTCGCGGGCGCCTATCTGATTTCCCAGCGCCTGGTGGTGCGCTGGCCTTCCTTAAAGGGGATCTGGTCCATTGCCCAGCGGGGTCTGGTCTTTGCGCTCATCGAAATTGCCGCCATCATCTATAACAAGGCCAACCTGTTTTTCCTCCAGCGTTATGGCGGAGTCCACGGCGTGGCCCAATACAGCGTCACCAACACGTTGGTGGACGGCTTTTCCGGAGTGGTGTCCAACCTCCTGTTGCAAAGCGTCCTCTTTCCCTTGTTTGTCAAACTTTGGGATACGGATAAAACCCAGGTCTCCCATCTGGCCCAAAACACCGCGCGCTGGCTCCTGGCCGCGGCCCTGCCTCTGATGTTCGTACTGGCCGTGGAAAGCGACCGCCTGATTCCCCTCGTTTACGGCTCCCAATACCAGGATGCCATCTGGCTCCAGAGGATACTGGTGGCCACCATTATCTGCGGCTTTCTCCACAACCTGGCGGCCCTGTTGATGGTCAGCATGCACCGGGAGAGGCTGCTCCTGGTCTTTTATCTCAGCGGCCTGGCCATCAACCTGGCGGCCTGCAGCCTGCTGGTGCCCGCGTTCACCCTCTTGGGCGCGGCCCTGGCCATCATTCTCACCAAAGCGGCGGTGGCCTCGCTCACCATCTCTTATTGCCAGCGGGAAATCCGCCTCATACCCCTGAAACCTTTTATCCATTTAACCGGGGCCGCGTTGCTGGGTCTGGCGGCCTATTTTCTCGCCCGGCCCTTCATGCTCCGGGGATTTGCCGAAGCCCTGGCCATCCTTCCGACTGGGGTGCTGGCCTGGCGCTGGTGGCGCCAGGAAAAGTGATGAACCACAGAGGCGCAGAGGACATAAAAAAGTCGTCAGTTAATGATAGAATAATAAGGGAACGATACTGGCCACTGATCACTGACCACTTCTTTTTATCCCCAACACCCTTCCCTTCCAGCCGACCCGGTAGCTAATCCCCCGCCAGTGGATCTCCCCTTCACCCCAGTTTAACAGGTGGCACCAGGCCGCCATGAAAATAGCCGCGTAAAACGCCGGCAGCCACAGACCCAGGGACGGAGGTTGGGGGTGCAGGGTTCTTAAGTAGAGGGCCAGACCGGTGAGTCCCAGTAAAAACAAGGCTCCGGGCCAGGGGGAAATCCAGGGGACATTTAGGAGGGCCGCCAGGAACAGCAACCCGGAGAGGAACACCAGGCCCGCCAGCAGGTAAAACATCAGACCCACTGCCAGCCAGGACCCGGGCAGGCAGAACTTCAGATAGATCCACTGGCGGATGAGCCAGTCCCGCCAGGTGGCCAGGGTATCATGGGCTACGGGAGTAATGAGGCTGTCCCCTGCGGCCAGCCCCACCCGCAGGCCCTTCTCCTGGAGCAGGGCCGCCAGGGAGACGTCGTCCACCACGTTGTGGGCCCAGAGCCGGGCCACCTCCAAGTCCTCGAAGACCTCTCGGCTGATGGCCGTGGCCCCGCCCCAGGTCTGGTTGAGCCGGGAAATGCCTTTGGTGAGATAAAGGAACAAGACGGTTACGGCCCGGCCCCAGACCGGGAGCCCTTGCTCCTGGGGGAGAACGTGGTGGTAGCCGCTGACCACCTTTTCCCGTTCCTGGACGATGGGGAGCACCAGGCCTTTGAGCCAGTTAGGCGGCGCCTGGCGGGTGGCGTCGCAAAATGCCAGAATTTCCGGGGCCTCCCCCGCGGCCCGAATCCCGGCCAGGAGGTTGTGGTTCTTCTGGCCGCAACTCACCGCCGGGCCGCTGACCACCAGACGGCCCCGGGGGTACGCGGGGATCAAGGCGGCGATCACCGGGGTGGCCGGGTCTTCCTGGTCTTTGGTGCTGAAGATCACCTGATAATCAGGATAATCCTGGGTGAGCAGGGAGCGCAGGTTGGAGCCGAGATTGGCCGCGGCCCCGGTCACCGGCACGATGAGGGCCACCTGTGGCCAGGGCCGGGCCCCGGCGTCCCGGTGCTCTTCTCCTGTCGGTGCCAAGGCCTGCCCGCCCACCAGGATCAAACCGGTGAAGCCCAGGAGCAGCAGCACCATGGCGCTTATGACGATCCACTCCATCATCGCCCTTAAGTTAAAGAGGGGAGCCGAACCCCGTACGTCTCCCTGCCTGGCAATTCTCCTAAGTTTGTTCCCTTAATTTGACCTTTGGGCCGGCATGGTATACCCTTTACCCAATCCTGCCGGGAAGAGCGAAATATGCCGTCGTCTCTGCAAAATGCCTTTTCTTTGATACGCCAGGTCAATCCCGAGGCTTATTTTAACGCCTTTCGTGGTTATTGCGAAGGACTTTTGCGGGTAGCGCGTCCTTTAAGCTATCCCACCACCCTGGACATTATTCTCACCAAGGCCTGCAACCTCAGGTGTACTTTCTGTATTTCCTATAGTTCCCTCAAAGGCGGCCGCTGGATGGATTTTGGGCTATACGAGCGCATCGCCCGCCAGTTGTTTCCCCGGACCTTTAGCATTTTTCTCTGCTCCGGGGGCGAACCGCTGATGTACCCTCACATCCGGGAGGCCCTGCAGTTGGCCCGGCACTACCGGGTTTTTACCTTAATGGTCAGCAACGGCACCCTCCTGGACCGCAGCGCCGCCCAGTGGCTGGTGGACGATCAGAGCTTGCATGACCTGTGGATTTCTTTTGACGGCGCCAGGAAAGAAACCCTGGAGCGCATCCGCCGGGGGGCCAACTATGAGACTATCCTGGGAAATATCGAATTCCTGGCCGCGTTGAAAAGGGGGCGGGGCCTCCATTTTCCCAGGTTGGGCTTGAGATATACGGTTATGCGCTCCAATGCCGGGGAATTGCCGGAGATTTTTCCTTTATGCGCCCGCCACGGCTTGACCCGGGTCAAGGTGAAGTATCTCAACGTCACCAACGACCTGGAAGCCGGCGAGTCCCTCTTCCATCACCGCCGGCTGGCGGTGGAAGTCTTTACCGAAGCCCGGCGCCGCGCCCAAGAATGGGGCATCCAGCTCCAACTGCCCACGCTGCCGGGCCAGGATAACCGCCCCCGGAAATGCCTCGACCCCTGGCGTTTCTGCCAAATCGACACCGATGGCTCCATCAGGTTCTGCTACCCCGCCTGGAGGCAACGGCTGGGCTTTTTCGATGATGGCTTCGACTCCATCTGGCGGGGGGAAGACTATCAGAAAATCCGCCGCACGCTGGACTCCGACTCTCCTTACTTTCCCTACTGTCAGTATTGCCACGCCCGCCTGGGCGTTAACTGTGAGTCCTCCCACAACAAGAATCTCCATGATGACGCTTATGTCATCTCCGGCCTGGAAGACCTGCAAATTCCTTTTAACCAACGGAGCGAAGAAAACCTCGCCTCCGGCCGGGATCGCCAGGCGTCCACCTGAGTAGCCCCGGCGCACCTTCCCGCCGGCATACTACCTGCTGCTGACAGCCCCCTCATTCTCACGGTCTTCTCTCTTCCTTGTCCCTGAAGCTGAAAATAACAAAATCTCCGGGGGTATGTTATACTGCCTTCTCGGCAGGATGAGAAGTCGGCGTAGAGGCGCACATCATGCCTCTCCCCCTAGCCTGTCATGCCATTTTTGGAGGTGACCCTTGACTCTGATCATCCTGGTACGCCACGGCGAGACTCCCTGGAACAAAGATAAAATCTTCCGGGGCACGGTGGATATCCCTTTAAACGACACGGGCCGGGAAGAAGCCGAGTTGGCCGGGGAATGGCTGCAAAAAGAGACCATCCACGCGGCCTACAGCTCTCCTCTTTCCCGGGCCCGGGACACCGCCCAGGCTATCTGCCGGCACCATAAACTCCAGGTGGTGGATCTGCCGGGCCTGGCGGATATTAATTACGGCGAATGGCAGAGTCTGCCCCTGACGGAAGTGAAAAAGGTCTATCCCGATCTCTACCAGCAATGGGAAACCGCGCCGCACACGGTCCGTTTTCCCAAGGGAGAGACCCTGGAGGAGGTGCTCAACCGGGCTTGGGCGGCAGTGGAGGAGGTGGTTAAGCGCCATCCCGGCCAGGTGGTCCTGCTGGCGGCCCACCGGGCGGTGAACAAGGTCCTCATCGCCCGCTTCATCGGCCTGGACAACTCCAATTTCTGGCGCATCGGCCAGGACACCACGGCCATCAACCGCTTCCACCTGGTGGGGGACACCTGGCATATCATGTCCGTCAACGACAACTGCCACCTGCGGAGCATGAAGCGGGGGGCATACGTGGATTTTTAAAAAGCTTCACCACAGAGACACAGAGGACACAGAAAGACACAGAAAAAAGACCTGTTTTATTTTCCTCTGTAATTCTCTGTGCTCTCTGTGTCTCTATGGTGAAAATTCTTAGACATGACCACCAGGCGCATACGCCGGATTTTTCTGGAGGCTGGGGCTGAAGATTATGAGATGACCCGGCGTATCCTGGCGCGGCTGCCCGGGGTGCCGGTGGAGGTCATTCCCCATCGCGATGCTCTTAAGGCCCGGGACGGGGAGACGCCCGCGGGATGGATCCCCGAGGCCAAATCCACCCTGCTCCTGGCGGTGCAAAAAGGCCCTTTCTGGCGGCCCTGCCCCGGTACCAAAGACTATATCTGCTGCGGCTACCAGGTCTTGCAGGTGGGGCTCAATTGCCCTCTGGACTGCTCCTATTGCGTGCTCCAAGGTTATCTTAATCTGCCCGCCATCACTATTTTTGTGAACCTGGAGGATTTGCTGGGTGAGTTGGCCGCGGGTCTGGACGCGGACCCCCTGAAGGTCTGGCGCCTGGGGACCGGCGAATTCGGGGATAGTCTGGCCCTGGACGACCTCACGGGTCTAAACGAGGTCCTCATTCCCTTCTTTTCCCCCCAGCCCCGGGCTGTCCTGGAGATCAAGAGTAAGTGGCACCGTCTGGAGCCGCTCCTCTCCCTGGGTCCCAACCCCCAGGTGATCTTTGCCTGGTCCCTCAATCCCCCGGAGCTCATCCGGGCGGAAGAGCGAGGCGCGGCCTCGCTTACGGCCCGCTTAGAGGCCGCGGGCCGGGCCGCGGCCGCGGGTTTCCGTCTGGCCTTCCATTTTGATCCCCTGATCTATTTTCCGGGTTGGGAAGACGCCTACCGGCGCACGGTGGAGCAGTTGGGAGCCGCGGTGCCGGCCGCGGCGGTGGCCTGGATCAGCCTGGGGGGCCTTCGATTTCTGCCCTTCATGCGGCAGTTGTTGCAGCAACGCTTTCCGGCCAGCCCCATCGCCGCCTTCGAGATGGTGCGGGCCTTGGATGGTAAACTCCGCTATTTTAAGGACCTGCGCATCGAGATGTACGGCCGGATGCGGGAATGGCTGAAAGCAGCGGTGCCCGGAGCCTTCCTGTATCTTTGTATGGAAAGCCCCCGGGTCTGGCAGGCGGTTTTCGGATGTCAACCCCGGGGGGAAGAACTCGGCCGCCTCCTGGACGCCCGGGTTCCCCCCTTTATTAAAGAGGGCCTTTGAGGGCTCCGCCACCTCACGACGGCGGCGCCGGGGCGGCAGCCCGCGGCCCGGCTTTTTGGGGATTAAACCCCGGTGGGGTGTCAGGGGTGTCAGGGCAGGCGTTCCCGCCTGCCCCCAAGTCCCTAGTTTCCCCTCTATGTTTTCTGCATGATGCCTTAGCCGAACCGGACTTTAGCCCTGGGGCTGGGTTTTCCACCGTGGGTGGCGATTTCTCCCAACTTCAGGCGCACGCCCTGGGTGGTAAGGTGTTCATCTTCTAACAGCCGTTTAATGGCCTTGATGATGTCCAGATCTTCCAAGGTATACTCCCGGCGGTTCGATTGGGTCCGGGCCGGCTTGAGAAAATCGTCGAAGGATTTTTCCCAGTAACGCAGGGTTGATTTCCGCACCCCGGTAAGTTGGGAGATCTGGTCGATGGTCAACATCAAATTCCTGGAAACTCTATCTGTTTGCATAATCTCGCCTCCTCATTGACCCCTCTCAGTGTCTACTTGATCGGGATTAACCTCCCATCAGCTTCAAGGCCAATTGGGGAAGAGAGTTGGCCTGGGCCAGCATGGAAACGCCGGCCTGGACCAGGATCTGGTTCCGGGTGAACTCCGTCATCTCGATCGCCACGTCCACGTCGGAGATTCGGGATTCTGCGTTCTGCAGGTTTTCGGCCTGGATGCTCAAGTTGGAGATGGTGTTCGCCAGGCGGTTGGCGATGCCGCCCAGATTGGCGCGAATGGTGTCTTTAATTCTGATGGCGCTGTCGATGGCGTCCAGGGCCGCTTGCGCCGCGGATTGGGTGCTGATGGTGGAGCCTGCGTGGCTGTAACCGGCCGCGGCCCCAACACCCAAAGCAGAGGCAGTGGCTTCGCCGATTTTGATGTAATAGTAATCTTCCGCGGAGCTGTTGTCGGTGCCGAAGTGGATCTTCATCTGCTCCGTGCCGTCCACGGCGGTGCCGGAGAGGCTGCCGTCCAGCAGCTTCACGCC
>JAQTXE010000069.1 GCA_028688935.1 Syntrophales bacterium | reverse complement strand
AGGACTAACCGGCTTTCCTGGACTTCCCGGAGTTTGTTGAGCCAAGGGGTGAGTTCCTCCAAGCCCGGCAGCCAGCTAAGGAACAGGGGGTGCAGGGCTAAAGACCGGGATTGGTCCAGCAAACGGCTCTGCTCCCCGGGGTCCAGGGGTGGCAGCAGGGTCTGCAAATCCGGCGCGGTTTCCGGAGCGCCCCATGCCTGGAAGATTTTTGCTTGCAAAGAGCGGTAACGGCTGCCCTCGGCCGCGTCGGGTTTCAGGACGTTGGCTTCTTCCAGGAGGCGCACCGCGTAGGCGGGCGGGGGAGAAGCAAAATCAGCCAGGCCCTGCTCCCGGAAATGATCCCAGAATTCCCGGTGCTGGCGGCTTTTAAGGGCCAGGAGATGGCATTCCCGGAAACCTTCGGTGTCGCTGACCCGGGAGACCAAAAAGTTCCCCCCCAGGAGCTCTTTGGGGCCTTCCAGGATGACGTAGCGTTCGCCGTTCCCCAGGATTTGGGAGAGGTGGGCCAGGGTGGGGCCGCGGCCCGGGGAGGGGCGAGGCCCGGTTTCCTCCCGGGGCAGGAGGTCCTTAGGGATAGGCACTCCCCGGGTCTTGAGGAGGTGCAGGGCCCGTTTCAGGGCCTTCTTCCGGGGTTTATCCGCGGCGGTGCCGAAGAGGGCGGCCAGGAGGGCGGGGACGCCGGGGTGGGCCAGGGAGCTTAAGGCGGCGAGGAGGTGCAGGTCATAGGAGAGCTCCCCGGTGGCCGCGGCCACCATCTGCCGCAGGCTGTCCGGGTCCTGGCCCGCGTCCAGGCCCGCGGCCACTTGGGCCCTCAGGTCTTGGAGTTGGGGTGCCTGGTCCGCGGCCAAAGGCGGCAGCCCCGGGGCGCCGCTTCTGGAAGCTTTTTTCCCTTTCGCCATGGTTATCTGGCCGGAGGTCCGGACTCGATGGCCACCAGGTCCGGCCGCCCCATTTCCTGGAGATAGACGTTGACCCTCTGGCTGGGGGCCAGTTCCACCGTCTGCCCCACATAATCGGCATGGATAGGGAGTTCCCGGCCTCCCCGGTCCACCAGGACGGCCAGTTCGATGCGCCGGGGGCGGCCATAATCGATGAGGGCGTCCAGCGCGGCCCGGACCGTGCGGCCGGTGAACAAGACGTCATCCACCAGGACTACTTCCTGGTCGTCGATGGAGCCCGGCAGTTCCGTCTTGCCCACCAGGGGCTTGTGGCTGAGCTGGGTCCAGTCGTCCCGGTAGAGGGTGATATCCAGCACGCCCACCCGTACCGCCCGGAAAGAATGCTTGAGGATTTTGTCCGCCAGGCGCTGGGCCAGGAAGGCGCCGCCGGTGCGGATGCCCACCAGAACCAGGTCCTCCAGGTTTTGGTGACGGGCCAGTATCTGCTGCGTCAGATTCTCCAGGGTGAGGTCCACTTCCTGGCCGGGAGTGGCCAGACTCTTTTCAGGGGTCATGGAACCGGCTTTCCTTTGCAAATTTAGGTATTAGACTAATAACCTATCATGCACACGCCGATAAGACAAGTGACCATAAAGGGTAAACGGAACCCGGAGGAAGACTGGAGTTGGCGGCCACCGGGGTTTTCATTTATAATGAGCCATGACTATGGATAAAGCCCGGGAGTTGCTGGGTCTGGCTCAGCAAGCGACGCGTAAAGAAATCCGGGCTGCGTACCGCCGCACCGCCAGGCGCTGGCATCCCGACCGGGCGCCGGCGGGCCAGGAAGAAACTTACCGGCAGCGGATGCAGGAGGTTAACGCCGCCCACCAGAAGCTGGTCCAATTTATGGAAGAATACCGCTTTGAGTTGGTGGAGAAGGCTGACCCCGAGGATCTCCAGGAGTGGTGGAACAAGCGCTTCGCTACAGGTGTCTGGGGGCCGCCTCCGCCCCGGGATGCGGGAGAAGATCAGGATTGAGGCGCTTAAGCGGCGTTTTGCTATTGTGCCTGGCCCTGGGCTGGCTCGGCCTGGCTTCCTCTGCGGCCGCGGCCCCGCAGAAGCTGGAGGAGCTGCGTTACCGGGTAAGCCTGGGCCCCTGGGAGGAAGTGGCCCTGGTGCACCTGCGCCTCAGCCGGGTGGGGCCGGACCGCTACCGCGCCCAATTTGGGGGCGCGGCCCAGGGATTCTGGAGTCTCCTGCAACGCTGGCTGCCGGAGAGCTACGAAAGCGACATGGCCCTGGAGGACGGCAGGCTCAAGCCCCTGCGCTACCGGGAGAAGTTCTACTCCCACGGCAAACACATCTCCAAGGAATATCGCTTCGATTATTCCCGGGGGGTCCTGGAAATCTGGCGGGGAGTGGACGGCCGCCCCGCGAAGAAAGACTGGCAAGGCCCCTTACAAGGACCGGTCTATGATCCCTTGACCCTCTTTTACAATCTGCGCCTGGGGGCCGTGGGGCCGGTGACGCCGGGCCAGACCTTGAGAGTGACCCTGGTCCCTACCCCGGAACGCGGGGAAATGCTGCTGAATATCGGCCCCAACACCCCCCAGGGCCACAAGGTGATGGTGTCGCTCCGTAAAGAGGACGGCACCAAAGACGGCCCCTATTTTGTTTTTGCCAATGCCCAGAGGGTGCCCCTTCAGGCCTGGGTCCGGGTAATGGTCTTCGGGAAGCTGGCGGGGCAGTTGCTCAACCCCGGGGAGATTATGACAGGAGGGCTTGGGACAGCTCTCCCAAGTCTCCCGCCGGGGGGAGAAAAGCGCTAGTGCCGGGCCCCGGGAATACCTGAAAATATCGTTTCTTGAAAAATCCCTTTCTTTAGGACGGCAAGACGTTGGGGGGGCTAGTTGGTCAAGTGGCTGAAATCGGCCCAAGTCGCCACCCCCACCCCAGCCCTCCCCCCCTCGAGGGGGGAGGGGGAAAAACAGTCAAGACTTTATGTGGATCATGATTAGATATTCAGGGTCACCTTTAGGAAAAGGGGGGGTAATAAATCCTTTTCTTCAGGCCCGTCACCTGAGAGAGAAACCAGCCACATCATGAAGTTCAGCAGTTATCTTTACCACTACTTTTCCCTGAAGGTCCGGGGATTAACCCTTCTGCTGGCAATTTTCGTCGTGCAGGTGTGGTTTCTCCTGCCGGCGGCGGGCCGGGAGAAGGTGCTGGAGGATCTGCAATACCGGGCGGACATCTGGGTGCTGACTGACGCGGCCCGGGCCCGGGTCACTTTTACCAGACTGGGCCAGGGCCGCTACCGGGCGGAAGTGGCCGCTAAGGCCCAAGGGCTGGCCAAGCTGTTAAGCGGCCAGCGCCAGGACAAATATGCCACGGAGATGGTCTGGCGCCGGGGCCTTCTGGTACCCCTGGTTTACCGGGAAGAGAGCCGGCGGTGGGGAAAACACCACCTCAAGGAATACCGCTTCGACTATAAGAAGGGCCGCCTGGAGTTGTGGCAGCAAAAAGAAGGGAAAGGCCTGGTGCGCAAATGGGAGACGGCTTTGAAGAAAGAGCCCATCTATGACCCATTGAGCGCGTTCTACAATTTCCGCCTGGGCGCGCTGGGCCAGCCCCGGGCCGGGGAGAGCGTGCGGCTCAAGGGTATTCCCTATCCCCGGCCGGAGGACATCGTCATTCAGATCGGCCAGAGGGAGAAGCAGGGCCGCAAGGTCATGGTGAGCCTAATCAACCGGGTATTCAACGATGAGGGAGTGGTGGTCTTCGTCATTTTCGATGAGAAATGGGTCCCTTCTAAGGGCTGGAGCCAAATACTGAGGTTCGGGAAGGTGGCGGGGCAAATCCTCCCCGGGAGCAAGCCGTTGCACGCTCCCCTGGCGGAGAGGCACTCGGGGTTGGAGAGTTCCAGGCTAAGAGCTCTGCGAAAGTCCCTCTTTTGTCATTCTGAAGGTAGCGAAGCGCAGTGAATCTCGTTTTTGGCGGCACAGCTTTTCCAGGCAATGCGGATAATTACTTACCTGATGGGGCTTCTCCCCTTGACTCCAGGCAAAAGGATGATTACTAGATAATTGAAACAGCCCGATGACCGGAAAATCTGCCTCCGGCCCTCCATAAGCTTTGCGACTGGAAGGAGAAGGATGCGGGGGTTGCAGTCCCGCCAGGCTGTTGTCGAAAGAAGCCGTACAGAAATGTACGGCTTTTTTTTTGGAAATTCTTGACAGGTTTTTTTGCTTAAGTTATGAATAACCAGCTATTAGCCAAGAGGGCCTGATAATGGCACATGGTCACCTTCCCCGTTGGGAAACTGAATTGCTGCTGGTAGTAGCCGGCGTAGGTGTAGGCGCCGCGGCCTGCCTGTCGGTTTCGGCTCCGGTGGGGTGGAGGAGGACCTCTCGGAGATAGCAGCACCCCCGTAACCGAGATTCCCAGGCAGGGCCGCATGCGGCCCTGTTTTTTTTTCGCCGGGGCCCTGGGAAGTGGGCGTCCTCCCATAACCGAGTTTTTTTTGCGGCGGGGACGACCTGTAATTGACAAATTTCTCACATTATTTTAGCATTTTGTATTTAATTTTGAGAAAATCAAGGTCAGAGGACAGGCATGGAAAGACAGGATCTAGAGATTATTGCCACCTGGAAGGGGCAGGACCCCGAGTTAAAACGTTACTTGGATGAACACGAGGAATATGAACGGCAGTTGGAGGAATTCAACCGCCGGCCATATCTCACCGCGGCCGAAGCTGTGGAGCGCAAAAGGCTGCAAAAACTGAAACTGGCCGGCCGGGACAAGATAGAGCAAATCCTGGCCAAATATCGTCAGAAGGAAAGCGCGTGATGAAGAAAATGACAGGCGCGGAAATCTTCCTTGAATGTCTGAAACGGGAAAAAGTCAAAGATATCTTTGGCTATCCCGGCGGGGTGGTGCTGGACATTTACGATGAACTGACCCGGCATCCGGATATCCATCATATCCTGGTGCGCCACGAGCAGGCTGCGGCCCACGCCGCGGACGGCTATGCCCGGGCCTCAGCCAAAGTGGGAGTGGCTCTGGTAACCTCGGGTCCCGGCGCCACCAATACCGTGACCGGGATCGCCTCGGCCTACATGGATTCCATTCCCATCGTGGTCTTCACCGGCCAGGTGCCCACCGCGCTCATCGGCAACGATGCTTTTCAGGAAGTGGACATCGTCGGCATTACCCGGCCTTGCACCAAGCACAATTACCTGGTGAAGGACGTGAAGGACCTGGCCTATACCATCCATGCGGCTTTTCACATCGCCCGCTCCGGACGCCCGGGGCCGGTGCTGGTGGATCTGCCCAAAGACGTCATCCAGGCCCGGACGGTCCCGGACTTCCCCAAGGAAATCAAGATCAAGAGTTACCAGCCCACCTACCACGCCAACCCCAGGCAGGTGAAACGGGCCTTGGAAATGATCTTGAGCGCCAAGAAACCGGTGCTCTATACCGGGGGCGGCATCATCATGTCCAGTGCTTCCGAGGAGTTGAGGAAGTTTGCGGAAACGCTGCAGATCCCGGTGACCAGCACCCTCATGGGCCTGGGGGGCTTCCCCGGGGATAACCCCTTGTGGATGGGGATGCTGGGCATGCACGGCACCTACTGCGCCAATATGGCCATCTCCGAGACGGACGTCCTCATTGCGGTGGGCGCCCGCTTCGATGACCGGATCACCGGCAAGCTGTCGGAATTCGCGCCCCATGCCAAGATCATCCACATCGATATCGACCCCAGTTCCATCAGTAAAAACGTGGTGGTGGACATCCCCATCGTCGGCGACTGCAAGGATGCCTTACAGCAAATGAATGCCTTGCTTAAGGAAAAGGAATCTCAGGATTGGGCCGCCGTCCGGGCCCCGTGGCTGGACACCGTTAAGGACTGGGAGAAGAAACACCCCCTTACCTACGCCTGGAGCGATACCGTCATCAAACCCCAGTATGTGGTGCAAAAACTGTGGGAGTTGACTAAAGGCGAGGCCTTCATTACCACGGAAGTGGGACAGAACCAGATGTGGGCCGCGCAGTTCTATAAGTTCAAGCGCCCCCGGCAACTGATGACCTCCGGCGGCCTGGGCGTCATGGGTTACGGCTTCCCCGCAGCCATGGGGGTGCAGGTGGCCCAGCCCGGAGCCACGGTCATCGATATCGCCGGTGACGGCAGTATCCAGATGAACATCCAGGAACTGATCACGGTGGTGGAAAACGACCTGCCGGTGAAGATCGCCATCCTCAACAATTCTTTCCTGGGCATGGTGCGCCAGTGGCAGCAGTTGTTTTACGAAAAACGCTATAGCTCCACGCCCATGAGGGCCCCGGATTTCGTCAAGCTGGCCGAAGCTTACGGCGCCGTGGGCTTAAGGGCCACCAAGCCCGAAGAAGTGGAACCGGTGATTAAAAAGGCTCTGGAGACCCCCAAGCCGGTGATTATGGATTTCCGGGTGGAGCCGGAAGAGTGCGTGATGCCCATGGTGCCCGCAGGGAAAGCCATGCACGAGATGCTGTTGGCCTAGGAGCGAATGATGGAACCGCGACACACGATTTCCGTTTGGGTGGATAATACTCCTGGAGTTCTTTCCCGGGTCACCGGCCTTTTTTCCGGCCGGGGATTCAATATCGAAAGCCTGTGCGTGGCCGAGACCATGGACCCCCAGGTCTCCCGCATCACCATCGTCTCCACCGGGGATGAGCAGATCACCGAGCAGATCATCAAGCAGTTGCACAAGCTCATCAACGTCGTCACGGTGGTGGACTTAAGCGAAAAAGAGCACGTGGAGCGGGAGATGGCCCTGGTCACCGTGAAGGCGGAGGATAAGTCCCGGGCCGAAGTCTTGCGGATCGCCGATATCTTCCGCTGCCGGGTGGTGGACGTCAGCCCCCATACCTACTCCCTGGAGATTACCGGCAACTATGAAAAGATCGGAGCCGTGCTCGGCTTGTTAAAAAACCACGGCATCCTGGACGTGGTGCGCAGCGGCACCCTGGCCATCCAGAGGCCGAAGAAGGATTAAAAGAAGCTGCCAGCGATCAGCGGTCAGCTTTCTGCTTTTTTTCTTAGCAGATAACTGTAAAGACATTTCGTTAGATGTTCTTAGGAATGCAATAATTTGAGCCATTCATAGGTAGCTTAGCAACCAGCAGGGGACATCATGAGCATTCGAATTGACACTGCGAAAAATTAAGCTGAAAGCTGAAAGCTGATCGCTGACAGCTGACAGCTTACGGGAAAGGAAATTACATGGCGATCAAGACCTACTACGACAAAGATGCGGATTTAAAAGTTCTTCAAGGCAAAAAAGTGGCCATCATCGGCTTCGGCTCCCAGGGGCACGCCCAGGCGTTGAACTTAAGGGACAGCGGCGTTGACGTCATTGTCTCCGAGATGCCGGGGACGCCCAATTATGAGGCGGCGCTGAAGTACAAGTTCAAGCCGGTGGCCGCCGCGGACGCGGCCAAAAAGGCCCAGGTGGTGCAGATTCTCACCCAGGACCACGTCCAGGCCCAGCTCTATGAGAACGACCTCAAGCCTCACATGGGCGGCAAGACGCTCCTGTTCTCCCACGGTTTCAACATCCACTTCGGCCAGATCATGCCGGCCCCGGACGTGGACGTGGTGATGGTAGCCCCCAAGGGCCCGGGGCATCTGGTGCGCAGCGAATATGAGAAGGGCGCGGGCGTGCCCTCCCTGGTGGCGGTGGAACAGGACGCCTCGGGTAAGGCGCTGAAAACCGCGTTGGCTTACGCCAAGGGCATCGGCGCCACCCGGGCGGGGGTCCTGGAGACCACGTTTCGGGAAGAGACGGAAACGGATCTCTTCGGCGAACAGGCGGTGCTCTGCGGCGGCGTCTCCGAACTGGTCAAGGCCGGTTTCGACACCCTGGTGGAAGCGGGCTATGCTCCGGAGATCGCCTACTTCGAGTGCATGCATGAGTTAAAACTCATTGTGGACCTTTTTTACCAGGGCGGCTTGAGCTATATGCGCTATTCAGTGAGCGACACCGCGGAGTTCGGCGACTACACCCGGGGCAACCGCGTCATCACCGAGGAGACCCGGGACGAGATGCGCCAGATTCTCTATGAGGTGCAGACCGGCGAGTTCGCCCGGGAATGGATCCTGGAAAACCAGGCCCGGCGGCCGGTGTTCAATGCCCTGAGACGTCAGGAAGCGGCCCATCCCATCGAAGAAGTGGGCAAAAAATTGCGGGCCATGATGGGCTGGCTGAAAAAGTAATACTGTCATTTGAGGGAGCGAAGCGAGCGAAGAATCTGGCGTGGAGATTTGCAAATAAGATGGTTTCCTTTTTAAGGAAAAAGCCTCAAAAGAAACCTGTCTTCCCCCCCCCCTTTTTTAAAGGGGGCGGGGGGGATTTTGTCAGACCTCGAAAATCCCCCTAAATCCCCCTTTAAAAAGGGGGACTTAAAAACCAGTTTTTTGAACCTACAGGTTCAAGAACTGCCATATAATGCTTGGAGCGCGACACTATATCCTTAGCGCAGGATGACAGAATAAATTTTGCAGGAGCCTTTAAAGGAAAAGCATGAAAACGCCCAATCAAACACCAGTTGAAAGACAAGGACTTATCGCCTCCCCTGGATACCGCTTCATCCTTCCCCTGGCCGTTGTGTTTCTTCTGGGTCTGGCCTTAAATTCCACCTGGCTGTCCCTCCTGGGATTGGTGGGCGCCGGATTTTTCGCCTATTTTTTCCGGGACCCGGAACGGGCCGTGCCCCAGGAGCCCGATGTCATCGTCGCCCCCGCGGACGGCAAGGTGGTGGCCGTGGATGAGGTTCAGGAAGATAAGTTCCTGGGCCGGCCGGCCAAACGGGTGGGCATCTTTATGAACGTCCTGGACGTCCACGTGAACCGGTCGCCGGTGGCGGCGACGGTGGTGGTGACCAACCATCAGCCGGGGCAGTGCCAGCCGGTTTGCTGGAAGGGCGCGGAAGAAGTGAACGAAAAACAAACCACCCTGCTGGAGGGCGCAGAAGGCCGCCAGCTGCTGGTGGTGCAGATCGCCGGCATTCTGGCCCGGCGCATCATCCCCTATGTGCACCCCGGCCAGACCCTGGCCAAGGGGGAACGCCTGGGGATGATCTGCTTCGGTTCCCGGGTGGACCTCTACCTGCCCCTGGATGCCGAAATCATGGTACAGGTGGGGGATCGGGTCCAGGCCGGGAGCAGCGTCTTGGCCCGGTGGTGGCCGGATGCCGCTTGAGCGGTAGGGAGACATTAGGTACCCTGCCGTAGCAACACGGGAAGAAGAGATGTCTTTACGCCGCAAACGGAAGAAGAAGGACCGCCGGCGCTTCCGGGGAGTATATCTCCTCCCCAACCTGATCACCTCTGCCAGCCTCTTCGCCGGCTTTTTCGCCATTATCGCCGCGATTGACGGCAAGTTCCTGGCCGCGGCCTGGGCCATTTTCATTGCCCTGATCCTGGACGGCCTCGACGGCCGCATCGCCCGCATGACCCAAAGCACCTCGAGCTTCGGGGTGCAATACGATTCCCTGGCCGATCTGGTGGCCTTCGGAGTGGCCCCGGCCCTGCTCGTCTATCTCTGGGCCCTGAAACCCTTCAAGCAATTCGGCTGGGTGGCGGCCTTTCTGTTCGTGGTCTGTGGGGCTCTGAGGTTAGCCCGGTTCAACGTCCAGAGCGGCTCCCTGGACCCCCGCTATTTCAACGGCCTGCCCATCCCCGCGGCGGCCATGGTGGTGGCCACCTGCATCGCCTTTTATTACCAGATCGGCGCCTGGGCCCCGGAGAAGCATAAGCTGGTCCTGGTGATGATCTATGTCCTCTCCTTCCTGATGGTCAGCAATATCAAATACTTCAGCTTTAAGAAGGTGCAGCTCTTTCAGCGCCACCCCTTTCAGACCCTGGTGGCCGCGGTGCTCCTTTTCGTGGCGGTGGCCGCGGCCCCGGAGCTTATGGGTTTTCCCCTGATGTGCGCCTACGTGGTTTCCGGCCCCTTAAGCACCTATCAGTACTACCGGCGTCCCGCCTTGCCGGAAAAACCGGAAGAGGAGGCTCCGGCCCCCGGGCCCACGGGGCCGTGAGGAAAGAAGATTTGAGAGAGGGATCAGAGGAAAGTATTAACCACAAAGACACAAAGAGCGCAAAGATTCACATTAGGAATAAAAAAGAAGGGTGCGCAAAAAGCCACCCTTCTTTTTTACTTTACTCTTTACCCCTCTGCGTCTTTGCGGTTAATCTTTTTCTCTATCTCTTCCCCCACCTTGATCACTAAATTAAAAGTGAACATTTTCCCCTTTCCTTCCGATGAAGGTTTATATATAATTTATTTACTTGAAATTAAGCGTAAGCCCATGACTACTTCACCCTCTATCCGCTCTTTAATCTCCGCCCGCCAGGGTCTGGCCCTGGTTCTGCTGCTGCCTGCCTAGGCAGGCATCTATTATTACCCCACACAATCCGGCAAAGATATTGTTTTAACTGCTTCTTTTTGAGGCGGACACCTGTTATAATGCCATTTGCTTCCCCGGCCGCGGCCTGGGGAGAGGAGACGCATATGTCTGATAAAATCTATATCTTCGACACCACCCTCCGGGATGGGGAACAGACCCCCGGGGCGTCCCTCAACGTGGACGAAAAACTCCAGATCGCCCGGAACCTGGAGCTGTTGAACGTGGACGTCATCGAGGCCGGCTTTCCCATCGCCTCCCGGGGGGATTTCGAGGCGGTGAAAGCCGTGGCCCGGGAGATTCGGGGCTGTCAGATCGCGGGTTTGGCCCGGGCCTTCGAGAAAGACATCGACGCGGCCTGGGAGGCCGTCAAAGAGGCCACCGCCCCCCGGATTCACACCTTTATCTCCACCTCCGACAATCACCTGAAGTACCAGATGAAAAAGAGCCGGGAAGAGGTCCTGGAGATGGCGGTGGCGGCGGTGAAGCACGCGGCCCGCTACACCGGCAACGTCGAGTTTTCGGCCATGGACGCCTCCCGGAGCGACCCGGCCTACGTGGCCCAGGTATTCAGCGCGGTCATCGAGGCGGGGGCCAAGACCTTGAACTTCCCGGATACCGTGGGCTACGGCATACCCGAAGAGTTCGGGGCCAAGATCAAGTACCTGATGGAGCATATCCCCAATATCCATAAGGCCATCATCTCCGTCCATTGCCACAACGATTTGGGCCTGGCCGTGGCCAACACCCTGGCCGCCATCAGAAACGGCGCCCGCCAGGTGGAGGTGACCATCAACGGTATCGGCGAGCGGGCCGGCAACGCCTCCATGGAAGAAGTGGTCATGGCTTTGGCCACCCGGAAAGACTTGTACGATTACCATACGGATATCGTCACCCAGTACATCTATCCCACCAGCCGCCTGGTGAGCAAACTCACGGGGGTGGTGGTGCAGCCCAACAAGGCCATTGTGGGGGCCAACGCCTTTGCCCACGAGTCCGGCATCCACCAGGACGCGGTGCTCAAAGAAGCCAGCACTTTCGAGATCATGACCCCCACCGACGTGGGCATCAAGAAGAGCTCCCTGCCTTTGGGGAAGCTCTCCGGGCGCCACGCCTTCAAAAAGAAGCTCCAGGATATGGGCTATTACCTGGCTGACGAGGAGCTGAACCGGGTCTTTTACCGCTTTAAGGACCTGGCGGACCGGAAAAAGACGGTCTTCGACGAAGACCTGGTGAGCCTGGTGGAAACCGAGGTCATCTATAAGTCGGTGCCCGAGCATTTCAAGCTCCTGGACCTGGTGGTCCTCACCGGCACCGCGGTCAAACCTTACGCCAGCATTAGGATGGAAGTGGGCGGGGAGGTCAAGTCCCTTTCCACTTCCGGGGACGGGCCCATCGACGCGGCCTATAAGGCCATCACCCATCTGGCCCAGTCCAAGTGCAAGCTGCTCAAGTTCGCGGTGAGTTCCATCACCGGGGGCACCGAGGCCCTGGGGGAAGTGTCCGTGCGCCTGGAAGACGAAGGCCAGATCGTCACCGGCCAGGGCGTGGACCCGGACGTGGTCACCGCCAGCGCCCGGGCTTATATCAACGGCTTGAACCGGCTGAAATTCTCCCAGGAGATGGGACCGAAGCTGGGGAAACCGGAGGAATTGTGAATAGTGGCCAGTGGCCAGTGATCAGTGATCAGTTGTGGGGTGGGCAATGCCCACCCTACAAAAACTGCGCAACTTTTAAAAAGTTATTGATCTGCCAAGGTTATATGAGTTAATGGAAACTAAAACGATAGAAATATTGAAACTCGTAGCATCATTCTTAACGCCATTGGTTATAGTGATTATCGGCATAATTATTCAAAGACATTTAGAGAAGATTAAGATTGCCTTTGCGAAAGAAAAAGATTGGCAAAGCTGGTGGGCTAGTAAATTATTAAATGTTGCGGATGAATACAACACTTCGGTCAGCGAATTGGTTACAAGCTGCTATCAATTAGTGCAAATTAATGATCAAAAACTATCCGGATGGGAAGATGAAGATAAGATATTAAGTGATAAGATTAAACAGATAATATATAAAATGCAATTCTTAAATTGGGAAATAAAAAATTATATTCAATTTGCTAAAAAATGTCGTTCTCTTGTAGAAGATAAGGAAAATACTCTTTATGGGTTATTGAAAAGTTTGTTAACAAAAAAACAAGGAAACCTTGAGGAAATTCGGAAGGCGCAGTTTGAATTTAATGAAGCAGTAAGGCTTGCGCACGCTGAGCTGCTTACAATATCCCTTGATGCTTCATTGAAGACTACAACTCTAAACTAAAAATGTTGGGGGGGGCACTGCCCATAAGTAACGCTGTCTTTCCCCCTCCCCCTTCGAGGGGGGAGGGCCGGGGTGGGGGTGGCGTCTTTTGGGCTGATTGGAGCTACTTGTCCAAAGTCGCCCCCCTCACCCCAACCCTCTCCCCCGGGGGGAGAGGGAGGAAGAAAGGCGAAATTAATACAAGCGCTCCAATAATAAATAAATCACTAAAGCTGATAGCTTAAAGCCGAAAGCTGACAGCTCGTTCGAATGGAGAATTAAATGACCAAACCGCAAACCATTACCCAAAAAATTCTCGCGGCACATTGCGGCAAAGATTATGTGGAGCCGGGGGAGTTGATCATGGCCAAGGTGGATATCGCCCTGGCCAACGACATTACCGCGCCTTTGGCTATTAAGGCCTTTCACCACGCGGGGGCCAAGGAGGTCTTTGATAAAGAACGGGTGGTGCTGGTGAACGACCACTTCGCGCCCAATAAGGACATCGCCTCCGCCAAACAATGCCAGGTGGTGCGCCAGTTTGCCAAGGAGCAGCATTTGCGGCATTTTTACGACGGCGGGGACATGGGGGTGGAGCATGCCCTGCTGCCGGAGAAGGGCATCGTCGGCCCTGGGGATATAATCGTGGGCGCGGACAGCCACACCTGCACTTACGGGGCCCTGGGGGCCTTTGCCAGCGGCGTGGGTTCCACGGACTTGGGCGCGGTGATGGTCACCGGCGAAATCTGGCTGAAGGTGCCGGAATCCCTGCGTTTTGTCTATACCGGCAAGATGCCTCCCTGGGTTACCGGCAAAGACCTGATCCTGTTGACCATCGGCGACATCGGCGTGGATGGCGCCAACTACCGGGCCATGGAATTTACCGGGGAGGCCATCCGCAGCCTGCCCATGGACGAGCGTTTCTCCATGGCCAACATGGCGGTGGAGGCCGGGGCCAAAAACGGCATCATCGCTCCGGATGAGATCACCATGGAGTACGTGCAAAATAGGGCTTTGCGGCCGGTAAAGACCTACGCTAGCGATGCGGAGGCCCACTATGTCTCGGAACATACCTATGACGTGAGTAGCTTGGAGCCCCAGGTGGCCATGCCGCCGTCTCCGGAAAACGTGCGGCCGCTCTCCCAGGTAAGGCACGTGCATATCGACCAGTCGGTGATCGGCTCCTGCACCAACGGCCGGATCGGGGACCTGCGCCTGGCGGCGCAAGTCATCAAAGGACGCCAGGTGGCGTCAGGAGTGCGCCTCATCGTCATTCCCGCCACTCCTCTGATTTACCGCCAGGCCATGGACGAGGGCCTGCTGGCCGTGTTCCTGGACGCGGGCGCGGTCATCGGCCCCCCCACCTGCGGTCCCTGTCTGGGAGGCCACATGGGCATCCTGGCCCCGGGAGAAGTGGCCATCGCCACCACTAACCGCAATTTCACGGGGCGCATGGGCCATCCCCAATCCCAGGTTTATCTGGCCAATCCCGCGGTGGCTGCGGCTTCGGCGGTGGTAGGGCGCATCTGCGGCCCGGAAGATTTATAAGCCAGGGGTTTTTTCAACTTAGCCCCTGAAAAAGATTGCTTTTTAAAGAAAAAGTCTGGTAATGTCAAAAACCTGGGGGTCTCCGGCAATTTTGCGGCCACTCTTTTTGTTTGCTAACTTATCTCCCGGCATGGGGCGGTGAGCTAAGAGACTATCACCCCGTTGAGAAAGCCCCAAGCAGGAAAGTCGGTGGACCGGCTTTAACTAAAAACCTCCAACAATGGTCCAAGGTTTAAGGGGGCAGGGAGGGGACATGAAGAGCCGGAAAAACCTGTGGTGCCTGGGATTGGCGCTGGCGGTCCTGATGGGTGCCGTTGGTTGTTCGGGAATAATCCAGGAATTACGGCATGATGACGGTCAGACGGAGCGGGTCAGGTTTGCTCCGGGGGAGAGTTGGAGGACCTGGGATCGCAACGCCACCAAGGAGGATTCGAGTTCGGTGATCCTGAAAAAAGAATCGACTTTTTAATAAAGACCCACCACCAAGACACCAAGACACAAAGGGTCAGCAAGAAAAGATATTAGCCCTGGCTTACAGCCAGGGCTTTTGTTTCCCCTCCGTAAGCCTCTGTGTCCTTTGTGTTTCTGTGGTGAAAACTATTTTGTTTCTAACCGCCGGCCCAGGATTACCCGCTCGATCCCCAAATGATCCGGGATGCTTGTTATCTCTTCAAACTCCCCGGTGTCCTGCAATAATGTGCCGACCTGAGACGCCTGGCCCTCACCCACTTCCAGGGCCAGCCAACCCCCGGGAAGTAAAATACCGGCCGCGGACCGCACCAGGGGCCGGATCAGGTCCAGGCCGTCCTCCCCGCCGAGAAGGGCTTCCCGGGGTTCGAAATCCTTGATGTCCTTGGGCAGGTGCTCCCAATCCGGCCGGGGGACGTAAGGGAGGTTGGCCGCCACCAGGGCAAACCGGGGCTCCGGCTTAAGCGCAGCCAGCAGGTTGGCTTGAAGGAAATGAATCCGCCCGGCCACCTGGTGGCGTTGGGCGTTTTCCCGGGCCACCTCTAGGGCCGGGGCGGAAAGGTCGATACCCACCCAGCGCGTTGGGGGCAACTCCCGGGCCAGGGCGATGAGCAGGGCGCCGGAGCCCACCCCAACTTCCAAAAACCAGTTTTCCGTTTTCCGTTTTCCGTTTTCCGTTCTGAAGACTTCGAGGACCGCTTCCACCAGGGTTTCGGTTTCCGGGCGGGGGATCAAGACCGCGGGGGTGACTTTAAAGTCCAGGGACCAGAATTCCTTATGGCCGGTAATATAGGCCACCGGCTCCCCGGCCCGGCGGCGCACCACCAGGGCCTTGAACCGGGCCAACTCTTCGGCACCGAGGGGCTGGTCATAGCGCAGGTAAAGGTCCAGGCGGCTGAGATTGAGGGCGTGGGCCAGGAGGACTTCCCCGGAGGCCCGGGGCTCGGACACTCCCTTGTCCTGGAAATAATCGGTGGCCCACTTGAGGAGTTCCAGGATGGTCCATTGAGGGTTGGCCATGACAGTTTTTTTCTACTGAAAACCGAAAACTGAAAACCGAAAACCGTATTTATGCCTGTTGCAGCGCCAGGGTGCGGTAGTGGGTGGAGAGGGCCTGCAGCAGCTCGTCCAGGTCCCCGTCCAGGGCGGCTTCCATTTTCAGGCCGTGGATGTGAAAGCCGATGCGGTGGTCGGTGATCCGGCTCTGGGGGAAGTTGTAGGTGCGGATGCGTTCGCTGCGGTCTCCGGTGCCCACCTGGGTCTTGCGCTCCTGGGCGATCTGCTGGTGCTGCTCCTGCTGCTTCAGGTCCAGGAGCCGGGCCCGGAGTACCTTCAGGGCCTTGGCTTTGTTCTTGTGCTGGGATTTTTCGTCCTGGCAGATGACCACCAAGCCGGTGGGTATATGGGTGACCCGCACCGCCGAGTCCGTGGTATTGACGCTCTGGCCCCCGGGGCCGGAGGACCGGAAGACGTCGATGCGCAACTCTTCGGGGTTGATCTGCACCTCCACCTCTTCCGCTTCCGGGAGGA
>JAQTXE010000332.1 GCA_028688935.1 Syntrophales bacterium | reverse complement strand
CGTGTGCTCTTCCGATCTCCCGGGAGGCTCTCTGGGCGAGCGCCTCACCCTGGCCATCTCCGAGGTGATGCGCCGGGGCGACCAGATTCCTTTTACTCTGATGGACCAGACCCTGATAGAGGCCGTCCGGGAGATGGACGCCAAACAGCTGGGGGCCACCCTGGTGGTGGATCGCCGCCGCACCTTGAAGGGCATCGTCACCGACGGGGACTTAAGAAGGGCCTTGAAGAAATGGGGGAATATCCAGGACAAGAAGGCCAAAGACCTGATGACCCCCAAGCCCAGGAGCATCGGTCCGGGCGCTCTCGCCTCCCAGGCCCTGGAACTCATGGAGCACCAGGCCATCACCGTACTGCCGGTGGTGGATGAAAAATTAGTTGTCTTGGGAATTGTCCATCTCCATGACTTGTTAGGCCGGGGGGAGTTTAAATTTATTAAGTAAAATTAAGAATGTTAAGTATAGAGATAATAAGGAGACAAGAAAATGATTCCTTATCAACCTCCAGAATATAGTAAAACAGCTTTTAATTGTCCTTATTGTGGGGTATGTGCTCATCAAATATGGAGTAATCTTCATTCAAATGTTTATGGATGGGCAGTTGAAAACTTAGAGACAGCAAAATGTTCTCATTGCAGTAATGTATCAATTTGGTATAGAAAAAACCTTATCTTTCCCCCCGAGTTAGGAGCGCCTTTACCAAATTCAGACCTTCCGGATGAAATCAAAGCTGACTATGAAGAATCAAGGCTTATTGTATCAAAATCCCCTAGAGGAGCAGCTGCTTTATTAAGATTAGCTATTCAGAAATTATGTAAGCATCTTGGTGAAAAAGGAACTAATCTAAATGACGATATTGGCAATCTTGTAAAAAAAGGACTTTCTAAAAAAATCCAAAAAGCTTTAGATATTGTAAGGGTCATTGGAAATAATGCTGTTCATCCTGGCCAAATTGATCTTCAAGATGACGTAGAAACAGCTAACAAATTATTTGGTTTAATAAATATAATTGCCGAGGTAATGATAACTCAACCCAAACATGTCGATGAATTTTATGATAGTTTGCCTGAAAGTCAAAAGGAGCAGATTTCCAAGAGGGACAACATTTCTTGATTAAATTAAATTGAAATCAATGATAGCCAATCAAGACTTAACTCCTCCCGCGGGCTTGATCATCGATCTGGTCACACCCCTGACTGCCAGGGGGGGCCTGGATGGGCCCGGTCTGGACCGTCTGTTGGCCCGGGTCCTCCCCGCCGCGGACGGCTTGTTGGCCGGCAGCCCCCTGGCGGGGGAGGGGCTGGAGTTGCCCGGGGACATCCGCCGGGAGTTATACGCCCGGCTGCTGGCGGCGGTGGGGGGCCTGGTCCCCCTCTTTTTCGGGATCACCGCCGCCACCCTGGAGGAAACCAAAGATTTGGCCCTCTGGGTGCGGGCCGAAGCGAAGCGCCAGAGTTACGGGGGCGCAACCTTCCTGGTGGACTTGCCCTTATGGTATCACAGCAACCGGGGCCTGCCCCAGGGCTGCCAGTCCCTGCAGGCCGAAGTTGAGCTGCCTCTCCTGCTCCTCAACCTGCCCCAGGTGGTGCGCCGCTTAGGGGTCCGGTTCAAACATCTGAATATCCGTACCCAGATCTTCAAAAAATTGGCGGCCCTGCCCGGGGTCTTGGGTTTAATCTACCAGGGGGAGATGCGCCGTTTCCTCCATTACCACCACGCGGCCGGGGCCCGGCCCGGTTTCGCCTTCTACGAAACCGATGAAGTGCGGTTCCTGACCCGCCCCGGAGCTTGGGGGGTGGTATCCGGGGGGGCCCAACTCCTGCCCGGGGCCTGGCAGCAGGTGACCCGGGCCTGCCTGCATCCCGAAGAGAGCGCCGACAACCCGGACCGCCGCTATGCCCTGTGGGATCTGGGCAACCACCTGCAGCAGGTGGCGCATCTCTCCCAGGGAGAGGCCGCGGCCCTCTGGAAAAAAATCATGGCCGCCCAGGGGGTGCTGTCATCCTCCCGGGCAGCTCCCGGCACTCCTCCAACAAGCCTGGAGGCGGCCGAACAATTATTGAAGCTTTTGGTCCAATTTGCCGAAAATACCATCAACGTTGGCGTTCTCAGATGATCTGGACCACAGGTTAGAGAAGGCTATCACCTGGATATTGCGCTCATAAACCCTTGGAGCCATGACCCCGTTCAACGGTTCTTAAAAAAATATACCTAGCTATACAGTTCAATTTTGGCTACCACTGAATCTGAAAAGCGCATTAAGATTGACCAACTTCGGCCGGGTATTTTTATCCGGCTGCAAGCCTCCTGGTTTGAACATCCATTTCTTTTCAACAGCCTCAAGATTAAAAATTTAGGACAGATCGAGGCCCTGAAAAAAGCAGGCATCACTGAAGTCTTTTATATTCCCCAGAAAAGCGACTCCTTACCCCTGCCCCTGAATGAGCCTCAAGGGAAAGCCAGTCCTCCCCCGAAGCCAGCGACACCACCGCAAGAAGACCCGGTGGTAAAACTGTTGTGGCAGATCAAAAAGGACCGCATGGAGAAGCTCAAAGAAAATCAGGAGAATCTCCGTAAATGCACCAAAGACTATAATGCCACCGTCAAAGATATTCCCGGTATTATGGAAAAAATAATCGGCGGTTCCCAGGAGGCGGTGAGCAATGCCAGGACCTTAATCGCCAAGATGGCGGGAAAATTCATTAACAAGGGCGATTCATTCGTGCATCTCATGGCCATTAAGGAGACTGAGGAAAGCATTTACTATCATTCCTTGAATGCTTCCGTTTTGGCGCTCATGCTGGGTGCCAAAGCCGGATTTTCCCCCAGCGAAATGCGGGATTTAGGGCTGGGAGTCCTCTTGCATGATATTGGCAAAAGCCGGATTGATAATAAAGTGCTCAAAAAAGTCGAGCCTTTATCCAAGGCGGAACAAAATCTTATCCGGTTACACCCGCAATACGGCGTGGAGATTGTGGCCAAAAGCAACGATTTTCCCAAAAATGCGGCCATGATAATTCTGCAGCACCACGAACAATGTGATGGAAGCGGCTACCCTCAGCATCGTACCCGAGAGAAGATTTCTAAATTGGCTCGAGTGGCCAACATTGTGAATGTCTATGACAATCTCTGCAACAATATCGATCCCGCCAAAGCCATGAATCCCTACCAGGCCTTGTCGTATATGTACTCCAGATGTAAAAAGGGACTCGACCTGGAACTCTTAACTTTATTTATCCGCAGCCTTGGCGTTTATCCTCCGGGGACGGTGGTAATGCTTTCCAATGGTATAATAGCCCTGATCGTGTCAGTTAATCCACAAAACCCCATGAAGCCCTCCCTAATGTTGTATGATCCGGATATCCCCAAAAACGAGGCAGTCGCAGTCGAGATGGAAGACCTGATGGATTTGACCGTGGAAAAAAGTCTGCGCTTCGAAGACCTTCCTGCCGAAGTATGCGATTATTTTAACTATTCCGGGAAGGCTAACTACTTTGTCGAACAAGTTAAAGAAGGTGATAAATCCGCTTAAATAACGGATTTTGATATTAGCCCCATCTCCACCAATCTAGACAATTAAAGGCGCGGCTTTTAAGCCCTGCCTTTCAAGGCCGATAATAAAGATGATGAGTATATGAAGGAGGAGCCCGAAGGTGGAGGCCGGGGCCGGCGGCCCCAGCTTCCTAACCGGTGGCAGCCTCTGTCTTTACCCCTGAGCTTAACTCTTGCATGGAGGCAGGATGTATAAATTCATCGTGGGGATCGTAGTACTGCTGGTCTTAACTTCCTGCGGCGGCGGGGGGGGCGAATCGGCAGAAAAGTACATGCAGGCCGGGTTCAAACATTTTCAGAAGCAGGAATA
>JAQTXE010000068.1 GCA_028688935.1 Syntrophales bacterium | reverse complement strand
AGGTGCCGGCTATGGCTCTCACCGCCACGGCCACCCCCAGGGTGCGGGAGGATATCATCGGGCAGTTGTCCCTGGAGAAGGCGCAAATATTTATCTCCAGCTTCAACCGCCCCAATCTTTCCTATGTAGTGTTTCCCAAAAAAGGCTCTTACGGCCAATTGCTGGAAATATTGAAGGAACACCAACGGGACGCCGCGATTATTTATTGTTTTTCCCGCAAAGATACGGAAAATCTGGCCGCGGATTTACGGGAGGAGGGATTTAAGGCGTTGGCCTATCACGCGGGGTTGGAAAGCGAGGAGCGCCGCCTTAACCAGGAAAAATTCATCCGGGACGAAGTCCAGATTATCGTGGCCACCATTGCCTTCGGCATGGGCATCGACAAGCCGGATGTCCGCCTGGTGATTCATTATCACCTGCCGAAATCCATTGAAGGCTACTACCAGGAAACCGGCCGCGCCGGAAGGGACGGTCTGCCGAGCAAGTGTGTTCTTTTCTATTCTTATGCCGACGCCTTTAAACAGGAATTCTTCATTAAGCAGATAGAAGACGAGACCGAGCGGCAAAACGCCATGCAAAAGCTCGAGCAGATGGTGGCCTACTGTGAGCAGGCAACCTGCCGCCGCCGGCATTTGCTGGCATATTTCGGGGAAGAGTACCAGGAAGAGAATTGTCAGGGTTGCGATATCTGCCTGGCGCCCCCGGAAGAATTTGACGCCACCGTCATCAGCCAAAAAATTATGTCGGCCATTGTGCGGACGGGGCGGCGGTTCGGCATGCACTATATTATCGACGTCCTGCTGGGGGCAAAAAATCAAAAAATCATGGAGCGGGAGCATCAGAACCTTTCGGTATACGGGATTGTGGATGATTTTTCCAAAGAAGATTTGCGGAGTATTATCAGTCAATTGCTCTTAAGAAAGCTGGTCACCAAGAGCGGCGGGGAATATCCCATTCTGGATTTAAGCTCCCGGGGTCAGGATGTTTTAAAAAAGCGGGAAAAAATTTATCTACCCAGGCTGAAAGCCACCGCGGTTTCTGCCAAAGCATCGGCGGCTGCGGCAGCCGACTTTGATAAGGAGTTATTCGAGAAACTGCGTCTGCTGCGTAAAAAAATTGCGGATGAAAAGAATGTTCCCCCCTATGTGATTTTTGGCGATCTGGCTCTGCGGCAGATGGCCTTTTATCTGCCCCAAAGCGAGGAGAGCTTCATCAAAATCAGCGGGGTGGGCCAGGAAAAGCTGAAACAATACGGCGAAATATTTATCGAGGTTATTGAAGCTTATGCCAAGAAAAATAATCTCCCCGAAAAAATCATTCCTGAAAAAAACGTCCCCGTAAAAAGATCAACAATGTCCCGCCGGGTAAAACGGGAGAGTTCGACATATCAGGAAACCAAAAAAATGGTTCTCCAGAAAATGTCCATTGACGAAATAGCGACTGCGAGAGGCCTTGCGGCCCCGACCATAGCAGGCCATATTGAAAAATTGCTCAGCCATGGAGAAGAAATTGATATTGAATATTTACGGCCCTCGACGGAGAGATTGGAAATAATAAAAGCCGCGTTTCAAAAATCCGGCGGCATGGCCTTGGCGCCCGTTAAGGAAATCCTGGGTGAAGATTTTTCCTTTGAGGAATTGCGGATAGCCAGGTTGTTCCGGTAGTTCCAAGTTCCGGGTTCCAAGTTGATGTCGGATTAGCCTGGCAACCGGAGGGAGAAGAAGAATGAGAATTCATATAAGCTCCAATCGAGAAAGCCTGCGGATAGACGACATACAAAGCATGCTTTCCAACGTGTTTTGGAGTCCAAACATAACGAAGAATGAAATATTAAAGGGTATTAGAAACTCCGCATTGGTAGTTGGCGCATATACTGAAGACGGTCAGCAAATTGGTTTTTTAAGGGTTGTGTCTGATAAAGTCAGATTTGCATATATCCTGGACGCGGTGGTGAGAGAAGACCACCGCAAGCAAGGTCTAGGGCAGAAAATGGTAAAATTCGCTCTTTCTCATCCGCAAATGAGAGATGTGTATCAATGGGTTCTCAAAACACTTGATGCCCATGGCGTTTACGAGAAATGTGGATTTGAACCGTTGCAATATCAAGAGCGTTGGATGTCGATTATAAAACCAAGGCCGGAAAGAGTGGAATTTGCCGGATGATCTTGCGCGTCCGCCAGTTATATGACGGCCCTTGGTCGCCATATTTTGCGGAATGGCGTGCACGGCACGCCATATGCTTATTATCTGTGCGTTTTTAATTCCGGAAATTGAAGAGATTACGGCCCAAACTTTGAACTTTGAACCTTGAACTCATCAAATCCGAGATGAAAATAAACCTGACCCAGAACCTGAAAGAATACCTGATAACCTCTTTGGCCAATCTCTGGTACCGCCTGGACCGGCGGCACCGTCGGATCGTCCGGCGCAATCTGGAGTTCGCCTATGGGCCGGAACTTGGGCCTGAGGAGAGGGAGCGCCTGGCCCGGGGGGTCTTCCGCAATTTTGTCCTCTTCGGCTGGGAAGTCCTGGAGATGCTGCTGGCCCCGTTGTCCCTAATCAGCAAAAAGGTCGTCATCCTGGGGGAGGAGAATATGGTCGGGGCCTTGGCCCAGGGCCGGGGGGTCATCGTCATTGCCGCGCATGCGGGCAACTGGGAATATACGGTCTTGGGTTACGGCCTGCAGGTCCGCCCGGTGGCGGTGGTGGCCCGGGAGTTGGACCACCCCTGGGGCCGGGCCCTGGCCCGCTTCCTCAGGCAGCGGGGCGGCAACTTCATGGTGGACAAACAGCGGGGCCTGAAGGACATCCTGGGCCAACTGAAGCAGAACCGGGTGGTGGGCATCGTCATCGACCAGAATACCACCACCGCTGGGGGGCTGCTGGTGGAATTCTTCGGCCATCCGGCCCGCACCACTCCGGTGGCTGCACTCCTGGCCCGGCACCGGGATATCCCGGTGGTACCGGGCTTTTCCCGGCGGCTGCCCGGGGGACGCCATCTGCTGGCCTTTTTCCCCCCGATACCCATGAACAAAACTAAGGACCCCCAGGCGGATATTCTGGGGCACTTGCAGCTCCAGAACCGGGCCCTGGAGGCCTGGGTGCGGGCCTGCCCGGAACAGTGGCTCTGGCTGCACCGGCGCTGGAAAAACCAGTTTCCGGAGATTTATAAATAGTGGCCAGTGGCCAGTGGCCAGTAGCCAGTAGTTCAAGGTCCAAAAGTTCAAAGATTAAAGTCCGCGCCTGGGCTTGAAAAATGATGCTCTCAACTGTTAGTTGTTTTTACGGAAAACGGAAAACGGAAAACAAAAACTGAAGAAAACGGAAGGATAATAAGCGTGGAAAACAAGGAAATGCTGGCGGCATTAAAGAAGAAAGTGGACGAACAGGGGATCAGCCGGTTTTTCGGCACGGAGTTGGAAGACGTGGGGCCGGGGCGGGCTAAGGTCACCATGACCTGCAAGCCGGAGATGGCCAACATCCTGGGCATGGTCCACGGCACCGCGCTCTTCGCCTTGATCGACGAGGCTTTCCAGGCCGCGGTCAACGCTCACGGCACGGTGGCCGTGGCCTTGAATATGAATCTTACTTTCCACGCGGCCCCGCCCCTGGGGGAAAGACTCACCGCCACCACCCGGGAGCTTAATGCCGGGAGGCGCACCGCCGCCTATTTCATCGAGGTCAGCGACTCCCGGGGTTCCCTGATAGCCTCCTGCCAGGCCCTGGCCTACCGCAAGAGCCAGCCCTTGGAGTTCGGTTCCTAAAGAAAATAAGTTTGGGGGAGGAGGGCCCTGGAGCTTCCCAGGCCCTCCCTAGGAAAAGCGTTGGGGGTATGCAAGGTTATACCGGTTGCCGAAAGTTTTTTCCGCCCCCCCCTCACCCTCACCCTGACCCTCTCCCCCACCGGGGGGAGAGGGAATAAGAGGAAAGAACTTTTGGCAAATGCTATACTTGCCGGGAAAAGAGAAAGAGGTAGGGCCGGGCTGCCGATCCAGCCCTCCCTTTGACAGGCGGTAGTCAATTGGAGCTTCAGGTTCTCTTACGCCATTAGAGCCGGCAAGAAGTCAGAAGATTTAGAGAGGTTAGATATTTTTGGTCCTTTGCAGTTCTTTGATCTTGACCCGCAGGCGCCGCACCAGTTCGTTATAAGATGACTCCCTGATTACCCGGTTGAACTGGGAGCGGTAATTGCTCACCAGGCTGACGCCTTCGATGACCACGTCGTAAACCATCCATCCCTGGGGTTTGAGGATCATCCGGTAGTTCATGGGGATCCGGTCGTTTTTCCGTAACAGGACCGTGCGCACTTCCGCGTAATCGGGCCCATCCATAACGGCTTTGTCGTACTGCACCTTTTCGCCGGAATAGTTCATGATCTTATCGGAATAGGAAGCCTCCAAAAGCTCCCCGAAGATCCGCACGAATTCGGCGCGCTGGCCGGCGCTTAAGGAGCGCCAGTTCCGGCCCAGGGACCGCCGGGCCATCTCTTCGTAGTCGAAACGGCGGTCCACGGTTTGCTTCACCCGGTCCCGCCGCAGCTTCTTCTGGGCCTTAAGAGAGGGGTCCTTGAGGATGCGGATGACTTCATCCACCACGCCTTTCACGGTCTCCGTGGGGCCTTCTGCCCGGACCCCGGAGACGGCCAGAGCCAGGTTAAGGGTTAAGCAGAGGACCAAGACCCTTATCACCATCAGCCGCATTGTCTGCTCCTTTAAGTTACAGTTTTCAGTTTTCGGTTTTCAGTGTTCGGATAAATGAGTAGTAAAAGGATTATCAAAGGATAATCAGGAGATTATATTTGATTGGGCAGCATTTTCAAGGGGGTATTAAACCGCGGTTTACTGAGTCTCAGCTAGACTGACTGTCCCTGGTTATCTCCATCCTATAACACAGACCGACTAAGTACCTGTCTGATAGATATCCTTAGAACTGAAAACCGAAAACTGAAAACCTTCTTTTAGACCTTGCCGTGGATATATTTGCTGATCAGCTCTTCCCACTCCACCGCGGATTCGGTGTCCCGGATCTTGCCGCCGTTGGGGATGAGTTTTCCGGAACCCCCCGGGGAGAGCTTGACGAATTTGTCGCCGATAATGCCTTTGGTGCGGATGGAAGCGATGGCGTCGTCATAAATCTTGACTCCCGGTTTTATGCGCAGCACCAATTTAGCCCGGTCTCCGGTGGTCAGATGGATGGATTCCACCAGGCCCACGTCCACCCCGGCCACTTCCACCGCGGCTCCGGACTTGAGTCCGGAGATATTGTCAAAGTTGGCCACCACCCGGTAGCCGCCGCCGAAAAGCTCCAGCTTGCCCAGGTGCACGGCCAGATAAGCCAGACAGGCCAGGCCCGCCAGCACAAAGACGCCTACCACTAACTCCAGGCTGCCCCGTTTCATAATATTCTCTAGGCCTCCAGAAAATCGGGTTCTCCCCGGATAAAGCTTTGCACCATGGGATCGGTATGCTGTTGAATCTCCGCCGGGGTGCCGAAAGCAATGATCCGGCCCTGGTGCAACATGGCCACGTAGTCGGCAATCGAAAAGACTTCCGGGATATCGTGGGCCACCACCAGGGCGGTGTAATTACTGGCCCCATGGGTTTTTCTTATCAGGTGAAAGACGGTGTTGGTCATGGGCGGGTCCAGGCCGGTGACCGGCTCGTCGAAAAGGATGATCTCCGGTTCCTGGATCATGGCCCGGGCCAGGGCCACCCGCTTTTTCATGCCCCCGCTCAATTCATCGGGAAATTTTTTGCCGGCCTCCAGGGACAGATTCATCTGCTCCAAACGCTCATGCACCCGGCTGACGATCTCGGTCTCCGGCAACCGCGTCTTCTCCCTTAAGGGAAAGGCGATATTCTCAAAAACGCTCAAGGAGTCGAAGAGCGCCCCCCCTTGAAAGAGGACGGAGAAACGCCTTTTCAAGTCCTGCAGCTTGCGGCCTTTCAATTGGGTGATATCCTGGCCGTCCACCAGTACCTGGCCCTTATCCGGTTTTACCAGGCCGATGAGATGCTTCAGGAGCACGCTTTTGCCCACCCCGCTCTTACCGATGACCACCGTAATCTTGCCGGTGGCGATCTCCAGATTGATGCCGTCCAGCACCACCTGGCCGTTGAAAGCTTTATGCAGATCAATAACCTGGATCATAGCTTACATGAAAAAGGAGGTCAGGATATAGTCCCAGGCCAGTACTAAAACCGCGGAGAGCACCACGGTCTGGTTGGTGGCCCGGCTCACGCCTTCGGCGCCGTGCTCGGTATAGTAGCCTTTATAACTGGCCACCAGGATAATGGTCAGGCCGAAGACCAGAGATTTGACGATACCGCCGTTGATGTCCAGGGGCACCACGCTTTGCTCCATCCCGGAAAAATAAGAGCCGGAACTCACTCCCAGGAGCACCACCCCCACCAGATAGCCCCCCAGAATACCCACCACGTCAAAGATGGCGGTGAGCAGCGGCACCGCCACCAGGCCTGCCAGCAGCTTGGGCATCACCACGTACTGCATGGGGTTGACGGCCATGGTATCCAGGGCGTCCAGTTGCTCGGTGATGCGCATTATGCCCACTTCCGCGGTCACCGCGGAGCCGGCCCGGGCGGAGACCATGATGGCGGTGAGCACCGGGCCCATTTCCCGGATCAGGCTCAAGGCCACGGCCGCGCCCAAGGCGCCTTCGGAGCCGTATTTTCTGAGAGTGTAGTATCCTTGCAGGCCCAGGACCATACCGGTGAACGCGCCGGTGAGGATAATGATCAGGGTGGATTTTACCCCGATGAGATTCATTTCCTGGAGGAAACGGCGGGGCCGGAAAGGCGGCACAAAGGCCAAGGCCAAACCTTGCAGGAGAAAGAGCATCATGCTCCCGGCTTCCTGCACCCAGTTCAGCACCCAGCGTCCGAGGTAGCGGATTAGTGCGATCATGTATGCTTAGGAATAATAAATTATCATAAGGGGTGAGTCCATTTTTTCTAAAATAAAGGCAGTGAAAAAGCAAGGGGAAAGAGGGGAACCGGGTATCGCGGCCCGACCGCAGATCTGTTCGGCAGCTGAAAATCTCGGCCTGGGGACAAAATCATTGACGGTTTCGGTGACACTTATTAAGATTATAGCTCGGCGCCCGACAGGGCGCAGGGACTTAAACGGTTAAGAAGGAGAAAGAATGTCGGTAAGGGTAGCCATTAACGGCTTCGGCCGCATCGGCCGTTGTCTGGCCAGACTGATTGCCGGGAAGAAAGAGGTGGAATTGGTGGCCGTCAACAGCCGGGCCGATACGGAACGGGATGTCCATCTTCTGCGGTATGATTCAGTGCACGGCCCTTTTCCCGGGACCGTGGAAGCACGCGGCGAATCACTTTACCTCAACGGTAAAGAGGTCAAAATCACCCGGATCTTGCAGCCTGAGAACTTGCCCTGGGGAGAGCTGGGAGTGCAGGTGGTCCTGGAATCCACCGGGGCTTTCCGGGATCGGGCTTCCAACGAAGGCCATCTGGTGGCGGGAGCCCAAAAGGTGCTGCTCTCCGCGCCGGGAAAGAAAATCGACGCCACCTTTGTCTATGGCGTGAACCATCAGGATTATGATCCCCAGAAGCACCAGATAATCTCCAACGCCTCTTGCACCACCAACTGCCTGGCCCCGGTGGTAAAGGTGCTCCATGATAAATTCCGCATTCAGCACGGCTTAATGACCACCGTGCATTCCTATACCATGGACCAGCGCCTTCTGGACGGCTCTCACCAGGATCTCCGCCGGGCCCGGGCCGCGGCGGTGTCCATGGTGCCCACCTCCACCGGCGCGGCCAAGGCGGTGACCGAGGTCATCCCGGAATTGAAGGGCCGGTTGGACGGCCTGTCGGTCAGGGTGCCCACCCCCAACGTCTCCATAGTGGATTTCGTGGCCACGGTGGAGAAAAGCACCACCAAGGAGGAAGTCAACCGGGCTATGGAAGCTGCGGCCCAGGCAGGGCCTCTTAAAGGGGTTTTAGCTGTCAGTCACGAGCCCCTGGTTTCCATCGATTTCAACGGCAACACCTATTCGTCCACGGTGGACATGGAGCTGACCAATGTCCTGGGAGGCAATCTGGTCAAGGTAATGACCTGGTACGACAACGAGATGGGGTTTTCCCAACGCATGTTGGACCTGGCGGCTTTTATCGGCGAACGCCTGGGGTAACGGGCTTAAGAAGGAGGCGGCGTTGAAATACATCGATGAAGTGGATGTCAAAGGCAAGATCGTATTCATCAGGGTGGACTTCAACGTGCCCCTGGACCGGAACCGTAACATCACCGACGATACCCGCATCCGCGCGGTATTACCCACCCTCCATCATTGCCTGGAGGGCCAAGCCAAGGTGGTGATAGCCTCCCACTTGGGGCGGCCCAAGGGCCAACGGGACGAACAATATTCCATGGCCCCGGTGGCCCGGCGTCTGGCCTACCGTCTGCACAAGAAAGTGAAATTTGCGCCAGACTGTATCGGTCCGGAGGTGGATAAGCTCAAAAAGAAGTTGAAGGCCGGAGACGTGCTGCTCCTGGAAAATCTGCGGTTTCACCCCGAAGAAGAGAAGAATGACCAGGAATTCGCCCGGGAGCTGATGAAAGGCGTGGATATTTACGTGGACGACGCCTTTGCCGTGGCCCATCGGGCCCACGCCTCGGTGGAGGCGGTGACCCATTTCGCGCCCGTCTGCGTGGCCGGCTTTTTGATGCGGGATGAAATTCTCTACTTCCATAAGAGCATGGAAGAACCGGCCCGGCCCCTGGTGGCCATCATCGGCGGGGCCAAGATTTCCGGCAAACTCACCGCTCTGGTCAATCTGCTGAAACACGTGGACAAGATGATCATCGGCGGGGCCATGGCCAACACCTTCCTCAAGGCCATGGGCTTCGACCTGGGCAAATCCCTGGTGGACGACAGCCTGCTGAAAACGGCCAAAGACCTGATGGCCACCGCCATCTCCAAGAAAATCAAATTCTATCTCCCGGTGGACTGCGTGGTCGCCGACCGCCTGGAACGGCAAGCGGAGACTAAGATCACCCCGGTGCAAGAGGTGCCCCGGGATTGGATCATCGTGGATATCGGTCCGGCCACGGTCACCCTCTTCGGGGAGGCCCTGCAGAACGCCAAGACCATTATCTGGAACGGACCCATGGGCGCCTTCGAATACGACGCCTTCGGCCGGGGCACCATGGCCATGGTTCATAAGGTGGCGGAATCCTATGCCTTGACCATCGTCGGCGGCGGCGATACGGACGTGGCCGTGCACAAGGCCGGGGAGTTCCAGAAATTCTCCTATGTCTCCACCGGCGGCGGCGCCTTCCTGGAACTGCTGGAAGGCAAGAAGCTGCCGGGGGTCGCCGCCCTGGAGAATTGGACCAAGAGGAATAAAAATGCCTGAGCGCACCCCCCTCATTGCCGGTAATTGGAAGATGTACAAGACTCAAGGCGAAGCCCGGGCCCTGGCCCGGGAAATACGCCAGGGTGTGCCCGCGGGGGTCCGCGCGGAAGTGATGGTGGCCCCGCCTTACACCGCTTTGGCCGCAGTGGCCGGGGAATTGGAAGGTTCGCCCATCCGTCTGGCCGGACAAGATACCTTCTGGGAAAAACAGGGCGCCTATACCGGGGCCATCTCCCCGGTGATGCTTGCCGACCTGGGTTGCCACTATGTCATCGTCGGCCACTCCGAAAGAAGGCAGCACTTCGGGGACACCAACCAGACCGTTAACCGCAAGCTCCTGGCAGTCCTGGAAGCCGGGGTAGTCCCTATTCTGTGCATTGGTGAAACCCTGGAAGAACGGCAGGCCGAAAAAACCCTGCACGTAGTGGCCGAGCAACTTAAAGAAGGCCTGGCCGGGCTCCCGGGGGACGCCCGGGAGCGGCCGGTCATCGCCTATGAGCCCGTCTGGGCCATCGGCACCGGCCTCACCGCTACTCCCCAGCAAGCCCAGGAAGTGCACGCCTTCATCCGCAGCCTGCTCCGGGAGTTGCTGCATGAGGCGGCCGAGACCACCCTCATCCTTTATGGGGGCAGCGTTACCCCGGACAACGCCGCGTCTCTCCTTTCCGAACCGGACATCGACGGCGCCCTGGTGGGGGGCGCGTCGCTGAAGGCTGACTCCTTCCTGAAGATTATTGCGGCCGCGGGGTGATAGCAATAAGTGTTCAGTAACCAGTAGTCAGTTTTTCCAATGATTACTGATTACTGATTACTTTGATCACTGGCCAATTCCCACCCTCAAGAAAACCCCTTGCATCAAGGGGATGGGTTTTTTATAATTATAAATTGCTATGAGCACAATTTTGGTAGTCATCCATATTCTGGTCAGTTGTGCCCTGATTTTCATCGTGCTCCTGCAGCACGGCAAGGGCGCGGGCATCGGCGCGGCCTTCGGCGGCTCCAGCCAGACGGTGTTCGGCAGCACCGGCGCGGCTCCTTTCCTGGCGAAGCTCACCGCCGCGGCGGCCATCCTCTTTATGGTCACCTCTTTGGGCCTGACCTTTTTGGGGCAGCAAAAGGAAACCTCAGTGATGCGGGGCGCGGGCGCCAAACCGGCCCAGCAGCAGACGGCTCCCGTAAAACCGGCGCCCGCCAAGCCTGCTCCTGCTCCTCAGAGCCAGAAATGATCTTTCCCTGCCGAAGTGGTGGAACCTGGTAGACACGCCATCTTGAGGGGGTGGTGGGGAATACCCGTGCGGGTTCAAATCCCGCCTTCGGCACCAATTAAGTTAATTGAGGCGTAATCTTAAAAGATTACGCCTTTTGTTTTGCCCTTTGCCGCCAACGGGGCCCGTCAAGATGATCTCAGCTTTGCATAAATAAAGTATAGACAAGGCTCCTTCTTTTAGGGAATAATCGGTCAACGCGTGCTCCGAGGTCAGATAAACGGGATGGGGCTGGAGAATTATTGAATGATGGCCGGCAGCCGATTACGGCAACCGGTCCGGCCGGAACGCGGTTTAAGCAAAGTAAGTTAATCAATCAGCAAATTGATCAGGCCGGTGGCGGAGCTGTATGAGCAATAAAACCTACAGTTTATTTTTTCTGGTCCTCCTCCTGGCTTCCGGGTGCCTGAAGGTGGGACCGGACTTCGCCAAACCCGGGGCCGACGTCAACCCTGATTGGCTGGAGGCCGGAAGTTATAAGCAAATATCAAAGAAGGCCACAGATTACCGGGACTGGTGGCGCTCCTTCAACGACCCCGTGCTGGATAAGCTGGTCCAGACCGCCTACCGGCAAAACCTGTCCTTGCGCATTACCGGGGTGCGGGTCCTGGCGGCCCGGGCCCAACTAGGCGTCGCTACCGGCTCGCTCTATCCCCAAAGCCAACAGGGCGTGGGCTCGGTAACCAAAACCCGGGTCAGTGAAACCACCCCCTTTGCCAGTCCCGGCAGCCCGGTGGGCATCTGGGAATCCCAGCTCGGTTTGAGCGCCAGTTGGGAAATTGACTTCTGGGGCAAGTTCCGCCGGGCCGTGGAGTCCGCCGATGCCGGCCTGATGGCGGCCATGGCCGATTACGACAACGCCCTGGTCAGCCTCACCGCGGACGTGGCCACTAATTACGTTTCTCTGAGGACCCTGGAAAAGCGCCTGGCCATTGCCCGCCAGAACGTGGAGGTCCAGAAGAAGAGCTTGCAGATCGCCACGGCCCGCTGGAAAGGCGGCACCACTTCCAAGCGGGACGTGGAGCAGGCCCTGACGGTGTTGGACAGCACCGAAGCCAGCATCCCCACCCTGGAGGCCCGGTGGCATCAGACCCAAAACGTTCTCAGCGTTCTCATGGGCATGCCACCCAGGGACCTGAAGGAGTTTTTGGGCACCAAGTCGGAGATCCCGGTGCCGCCGCCCGTGGTGGCCGTGGGCATCCCCGCGGACTTGCTGCGGCGCCGGCCGGACATCCAGAGCGCCGAATGGCGGGCCGCGGCCCAATGCGCCCAGATCGGCGTGGCCAAGGCCAATCTCTACCCCGCCTTTTCCTTGAGCGGCACCTTCGGCCTCCAGGCCAGTGATGTGCCACCCTTTGTCCTGGCCAATATGTTCGACTGGCGGAGCCGCGCCGGCACCATCGGACCGGCCTTCAACTGGAATATTTTAAATTACGGCCAGATTACCAACCAGGTGCGGTTTCAGGACGCCCGCTTCCAGGAATTGCTCATTACTTACCAGAATACGGTGCTTCAGGCCCAACAGGAAGTGGAGAACGCCCTCATCGGTTTCCTCAAGGCCCAGCAACGGGCCCAGAAGCTGGTGGGGGCCACCCGCGCCGCCCAGGCGTCGGTGGACCTGGCCGTGCTGCAATACCGGGAGGGCATCACGGATTTCACCACCGTCCTTACGGCGGAGCAAAATCTCCTGACCCAGCAGGACAGCCTGGCCAGCACCATGGGTGACATCGCCAACAACCTGGTGGGGACGTACCGGGCCCTGGGCGGCGGCTGGCAAATTCGCGACGGTAAGGATTTCGTGCCGGAGTCCGTGAAAGAGGCCATGGCCAAGCGCACCAACTGGGGCAGATTACTCACCCCCGCGGCCCTGCCGCCACCGGGGCAGCCGCCTAAATACCAGGTCCGGCCACCGGATTGGTAAGCTTGGCTGCTTGGCGGCAATGGTGATCAAGACCCATGCAAGGAACTGAGCAAAAGGAACGCAATACCATGGTTGAGGGAAAGAGAAGCCCCATACGGAAACCCGGCCGGGCCTGGGCGCTAGGCATCCCGCTGACGCTCCTGGCCCTGGCTTTGGCCTGTGGCGAGAGAAATACCTATGCGCCGCCTCCGCCCCCCCAAGTGACGGTGAGCCAGCCCCTGAGAAAGCCGGTCACCGATTACCTGGAATTTACCGGCAACGCCGTGGCTTACAACACTGTGCCCCTCCGGGCCCGGGTAGAAGGTTTTTTGGAAAAAGTCTATTTCCAGGATGGCCAAACGGTGAAAAAGGGGGCGCCCCTATTCCTCATCCAACAAGAACAATACCAAGCCCAACTCCAGAAGGCGGAAGCCTCGGTTCTGGCCGAAAAAGCCCAACTGGAACATGCCCAAACGGAATTCGACCGGTATTCCAAGTTGGTCAAGCAGGATGCCGCGGCCCAGACGGATGTGGACCGCTGGCACTATGAACGGGACTCCCGGCAGGCCGCGCTTCTGGCCGCCAAGGCCCAGGTGGCCCTGGCGAAACTCAATTTAAGCTATACCAAGATCAATGCCCCGTTTAAAGGCCGCATGGGCCGCCATCTCAAGGACCCGGGCACCCTGGTGGGCGCCGGAGAAAAGACCCTTTTGGCCGAGATTAACCAGATCGACCCCATGTATGTCTATTTCAATATTAATGAACAAGACTTACTCCGGGTCAGGGGGAAGAAACCGGAAAAGGCTGAGGAGATCGAAAAAAAGAAGCACCCCGTATTTGTCGGTCTGGCCGATGAGGAAGGTTATCCCCATAAGGGTTGGCTGGATTTTGCCGCCATCTCCTTGAATCCCACCACCGGCAGCTTGCAGCTGCGGGCGATTTTGCGCAATCAGGATGAGCTCATCCTGCCGGGATTGTTCGCCCGGGTGCGCGCGCCCATAGATTCGGCCAAAGAGGCCCTCCTGGTGCCGGAAACGTCCATCAGCTACGACCAGTTGGGCCCCTATGTCCGCCTGGTGAATGAGAAGAACACCGTGGAGCGCCGCCAGGTCAAACTCGGCGTCCAGGAGGAAACCTTCCGCGTAGTTTTAGAAGGCTTGACCGGCAAGGAGCGGGTGGTGGTCAGCGGCCTGCTGCGGGCCGTGCCCGGCCGGCAGGTGACGCCGGTTATGGCCGGCGCCGAGGCTGAAGCAAAGGGCGCCAAGAATGAATTAAAGGGCGCCAAGAACAAAAAGCCGCATCCTCCGTCCAAATAGGCCGACCATGATCTCTACTTTTTTCATCAACCGGCCCATCTTCGCCAACGTCATCGCCATTGTCATCATCATTCTCGGCGCGGTCTGCCTCTTTAACCTGCCGGTGTCCCAGTATCCCAATATCGTCCCGCCCACCATCCAGGTGACCACCAGTTACCCGGGGGCCAGCGCCGAAGTGGTGGCCACCACCGTGGGCATCCCCCTGGAGCAAGCGGTCAACGGGGTGAAGAACTCCATCTATATGTCCTCCACCAGCGGCAGTGACGGGACTTACATCTTAACCATCACCTTCGCGGTGGGCACCGATCTCGATACCTCCCTGGCCCTGGTGCAGAATTTTGTCAATGGAGTCATGTCCCAACTGCCGCAAACCGTCCAGTCCCTGGGGGTTACGGTCAGGCAGGTCTCCACCAATATCCTTCAGGTGGTCAGTCTCTATGCGGACGACGACCGCTACGATGAAACCTTTTTGGCCAATTACGGTCTCATCAATTTGCAGTATCCCCTGGCTCGTCTCCCCGGGATCGCCCAGGTGAAGATCGTCGGCGCCGGCTCCTATTCCATGCGGGTGTGGCTGGACCCCAACAAACTGCAATACTACCACCTCACCACCATGGACGTGGTGAATGCCATCCAGCAACAAAACGTCCAGGTGGTGGCGGGGCAGCTCGGAGGGCCGCCGGTGCCGGCCAATACGGCCTTTCAGTTCACCATCAACGCCCTGGGCCGGCTCGAAGACGCCACCCAATTCGAAAATATCATCGTCAAGACGATCCGGACCGGCGAGTCGGCGCAGATCGTCCGGGTGAAAGACCTGGCCCGGGTGGAATTGAGCCAGCAGACTTTCGCCAATTTTTCCGGGCTGAGCGGGCATAAGGCCGCCCATATCGTCATTTATTCCCTGCCGGAAGCCAACGCCATTAATGTCGGCCAGGAAGTGCGCAAGTCCATGGTCGAAATGAGCAAGGATTTCCCGGAAGGTCTGAAGTACGCCATCTATTACGATACCACCAAGTTCATCAGCCAGGCCATCGACGCGGTATACGAGACCTTATACGAAGCCGGCATCCTGGTGCTCATCGTCATCATGGTCTTCCTCCAGAACTGGCGCGCCACCCTGGTGCCCGCCACCACCGTGCCGGTGACCATCATCGGCGCCTTTGCCGCCATCGCCTTACTGGGCTTCACCATCAATCTGATGACCCTGTTTGCCCTGATTCTGGCCATCGGCATAGTCGTGGACGACGCCATCGTCATTGTGGAAAACTCGTCCCACTATGTGGAGCAAGGACTTACGCCCCACGATGCCGCCATCAAGGCCATGGGCGAATTGACCGGCCCGGTGATGGGCATCACCCTGGTGCTCACCGCCGTCTTTCTGCCCGCGGCTTTCATGCCGGGGATCACCGGCCAGCTCTTTCGCCAGTTCGCCCTGGTGATCGCCTCCACCGCCATCATCAGCGCCCTGAACGCCTTGACCCTGAAGCCGGCCCAATGCGCCCTCTACCTGCGCCCCCCCGACCCCAACAAAAAGCCCAACGCCTTCTACCGGGGCTTTAACCGCGTCTATGGAGTGGTGGAAACCGCGTATGTCGATTTGGTGCGCTGGATGGTGCAGCGTCCCGGGCTCATGGCCCTGGTGTTTTGTATCATTATCGGTGCGGGCGGTCTGCTTTTCGCCCTGCATCCCACCGGCTTTCTGCCCGAGGAAGACCAGGGCTACGCCATTATCGTGGGCATGCTGCCGGAAGGGGCCTCCCAGCCCCGGGTCCGGGAGGTTTCCGAACAGGTGGACCGCCTGCTCAAAAAGGCCCCGGGCGTGGCTTCCTGGGTGACCATGGGCGGCTTTTCCCTCCTGGACGCCACCAATGTCTCCAACATCTTCACCACCTTCGTCATCTATGAGGATTGGGACAAACGCGGCTCCGCCTTGAGCCAGGAGCGGATTGTCACCGGTTTGCATCAGCGGCTGGTCGGGGTGGAACAGGCGGAGTTTGCCGTGCTGGTGCCGCCGCCCATCAGCGGTCTGGGACAGGCGGGCGGCTTTCAGATGATGTTGGAGGACCGGAAGAGCCTGGGGCTGGAGGTGATGACGGAAGCTGCCATGGAGACTATCAGGGCGGCCCGGGCCCAATCCGGTCTCATGGGCCTCACCACTACCTTCAATCCCCAGAGTCCCCAGCTATACCTGGATATCGACCGCACCAAGGTGGAGTCCCTGGAAATTCCCATGAGCAACGTCTTCAACACCATCCAGGCTTACCTGGGTTCGGCCTATGTGAACCTGTTCAACAAATTCAACCAGACCTACCAGGTCTACGTCCAGGCCGCCGCCACCTA
>JAQTXE010000331.1 GCA_028688935.1 Syntrophales bacterium | reverse complement strand
GCAAGAAATCGCTATGGTTGGGAAAAAAGGGCCAAAGAGATGGCCCGCAAGCAGAAGAATGAAGAGAAAATGAGGCGCCGCCAGGGCAAAGCCTCACCGGCCCCCGCCGAGGAAGAGACCCATGTAACCGATACAGAAGCTCAGACTAATCCTGAAGTAAATCCCGATTAGACTGTTTAAGCCCACTTAATCACTTGCCAGATAAAACCGCCACTTACAGATGGTTTCCGGAGGATGAGGATCAGGAGGGGCAAAAACGCACTCCGTCTGGATACGAGGGTCAACGGCCTGGGCAAAGCTGGCAAATTCACCCCGGTGCATCTCTTTACAGTGATATTCTTGCAAGCCATGTTTTAAGCGGGCTTCTTGGGTGGGGCAGGTGGGCACGGTGATAATCACTTCGTCCTCTCGCTCCTCAATCTGATAGCCCACCAGGATATGCCAGGGCCAGAAGACCAAGGCCTGGACAAAACCCCGCAACCCCCGCTCCTCCAAGGGGAAACGCTTCACCAGATCCCTGACGGCCAGGGCCGGAACTTTTCCCCAGACCTTTTCATTCAAGCGGTCGGCAGTGGCTTCATCGAATAGTTCACTGATATAAATGTACCAAAAGGAGTCCATCACCCGGTAATGATGCAACAAAAACCGGAGATATTGCCGCAGGTCCGCCGCGTCCATCCGTTCCAAAATGCCTAAATCCATGTTCCTGCCTTTCTCAGAGAAGGAAACCTGACACCAGGGTGCTGCTTCCTGAATCCACCTAATATTTCTTTATAACAAACACAGTTAAACCTCCACATCATATTCCCCGCTGAACCTAAAGCCAATGGGGAAATAGACCAGTCTCCCTGATCAAGCCCCGGATAACTTAAGTGTAGCTTGACTTTTGTTAAACTATTACTTAAAGTTATGGGAGCAGGGGTGGAAGTGCAGGGCATTATTAACGATTAATTATTAATTACTAGATTAGCCGCTTATGTCCTGGGGTTATATTTTACTCGCTGCCGTCCTGGCAGCCTGCTTCCTGGCCGGGTCTGCGACCGCGGGTGTCAGGCGCTATAAGGACAGCCAGGGGATAATCCGGATCAGCAATATCACCCCTGCCAAGCCGGGACAGATCGAGCCGCCCGCAAATGCAGCCGCACCCGCGGTCCCCGAACCTATCCAACGAGAAGCTGCCAGGCCACCTGAGACAGGGGCGCCGGAGGCTGCACCGGCCATGCCATCTCCAGGTGAACGGAGAAGAACCGCGCAGAGCACGGAGCCAGCTACGCCGGTGGTTTCCCCGGAGCCGCAATCCCCGGCCCCTAGCCATCCGGCCCAGGAAAATCGCAGCATCGCCCGGACCCCGGAGGCCGAAGTAACCCCCATTGGTTTGCCGCTGCGCCGGGTGGCCTATGACCCGGACGAGCCCGGCGTGGCTGCGTCTCCCCCGGCTCAAGTTGCCTCCCCGCAAGTAACTAAATCGGTTACTGACGGAGACATTCGCCATTTCCGGAATCGCCGGGGGGTCCTGGTCATCACCAATGTCAGGCCCGCGCCTCCCCAGGCCGCGCCCCCGTCATGGCAAACGGCCGGACCAGCCGCGGCCGGCGGCAGCATTCCGGTGGAACCACCTGACCTGAACGGGGCTTTTCCCGGGGCTTCCGGCTTGCGCCCCGTCTCCTGGAGCCCGGACCAGTCTCCGGCTCCGACCAGGCCGGCGGCCACCACCGCCGCCGGGGCCACCCCTCCCCGGACAACGGGGTCTATCCGCCGCTACCGGGATGAACACGGGGTGATACACATTGAAAACGTGGGGGCCACCCCGGCGAAGTCCCCCAACTCACCCGGGGCCTTGGCCCGGGTTGAACCTCAGGAAGCCACCGCACCGCCGGCGTCCGGGTCTTCTCTTCCGGAAAAAGGTGCAGTTCCCCCCTTCATCGGGCCGCCCGACCCCGTCCCTTTAAAGGAAGATAACCCGATGCAGATATTGACTGCGGCCGCGTCCCCCCAGGATGAAATCCCCATCCAGGAAGGAATCCGCCGTTACCGGGATCGGTTGGGGATTTGGCGCATCGAGACCGTGGATAACCATTGGCTCCTGGAAGCCCCGCCCCTCCCGCGTCCGGCCGCCAGCCCCCGGCAGGTGCTGCTGGCTGCGGCCCAGTCCGCCCCCAACCTGCCTTTTATCCAGGCAGCCGCTAAAGTTCCTGAAGCCCCGGCGGTCACCGGGATGCCCGCAACCTCCTTTGCTCCGGATTCACCTATATACGCCGGACTCGCCACTCCCCCCAACGACCAGGGGATTTCCGTAACCCGGGACCGGCAGGGACGGTTGGTGATTACCAACGCCCCCCCCAAGACGAGGTCGGACGGAAGCCAATCATGGATGATGGCCCGCGCCCAGTTGGACCCCATCATCCAAGAGGCCGCCCGCGCTTATAGACTGCCCCCCAACTTGATCCGGGCGGTGATCAAAGCGGAGTCGAATTTCATCAACGCCGCGATCTCCCCCAAGGGAGCCATGGGTCTGATGCAGCTCATGCCCGGGACCGCCGACTTTTTGGGGGTGGAGGAGCCCTTCAACCCCTGGCAGAACATCCACGGGGGCTGCCGCTATTTGCGCCTACTCATCGATTCCTTCGGAGGTTCCGTGCCCCTGGCCCTGGCGGGTTATAACGCCGGTCCCCAGAGGGTGGTGGATTCGGGCTACCGGGTGCCGGATATCAAAGAGACCCAGAACTTCCTCAACCGGGTCCTGGAGTGGTATTTCAGCGAAGAGAGAAAGGCCGGCAGACCCTGTACCTGATGACGGTCCCCGAAAGCCTGCGGGTAGCGAAGCCGGATAAATCTCTACACTCATCCTAACTTCTTGGCTGCTCCCCCCTGAATCTTATAGCATTTGCCAAAAGTTCTTTCCTCTTATTTCCCTCTCCCCCTGGCTGATCATTACCCAAATGGAGAGATGCTGTAAATCGGACCTTAAAGCAGTTTCATGTTGCTGACAGATGAATATCCAATCTTGATCCACATAAAGTCTTGACTGCTTTTCCCCCCTCCCCCTTCGAGGGGGGAGGGCCGGGGTGGGGGTGGCGTCTTTTGCCCCCTTCGACTCTTATCATCAGGATGGACATTTACTTTCCGCACCCCTCACCTTACCCTCTCCCCCGAGGGGAGAGGGAATTAATTCTGGAATATCCACAAGATAAAAACTTGTGGGTAATGATAAGCCCCTGGCGGGGGGTCAGGTTGAGCGGGGGCGGAAAACCTTGCGGCAACTGGTATAGTCCTAAAAATGAAAACCCTTCCTACAACCTCTCCGCCACCGTCTTCATTTCCAGGAAGAGCCGCAGATAATCCGGACCTCCGGCCTTGGCGTTGGAGCCCGACATCTTGAAGCCCCCGAAGGGCTGAACCCCCACCAGCGCGCCGGTGATCTTGCGGTTCAGATAGAGATTGCCCACGTTGAATTCCCGTTTGGCCCGCTCCAGGCGCTCCCGGCTGCGGCTGAAGAGGCCCCCCGTCAGCCCGTATTCGGTATCATTAAAAATCCGCACGGCTTCTTCAAAATCCCCGGCCTTAATGACCGCCAGCACCGGGCCGAAGATTTCCTGCTGGGCTAACCGGGAGTCCGGGGAAACTGCGGTGAAGACCGTGGGTTCGATAAAATAACCGCCGTTCAGGTCCACAGCCCGGCCCCCGGCCATAAGCCTGGCCTCCTTTTTTCCCTGTTCGATCTCTCCCAGGATCATTTGCTGCTGCGTCTCGGAGATCACCGCGGCCACGGGAAAATTGTCCTCCGCCGGACCCACCTGGAGGTTTAGCGCCGCGGCCTTCAGGCGCTCCACCACTTCCTCATAAACTTCAGCCACTACGATGAG
>JAQTXE010000067.1 GCA_028688935.1 Syntrophales bacterium | reverse complement strand
GCTCATACAAGCTGTCTTTTTGGGAAAACTTCAGGTCTCCGGCGGCCAGAGAGACGATCTTCTCCCGATGGCGCCGTAGGGACAGGGCCAGGCGCTGAACTTTTTCGTACCTTTCCTCAAAAGACAGCTTTAGTTCTCCGTACCGGAATAGGCCCTGGGGCTGGGAATGCCGGGCTCCGGCCGGCTTTTCCGGCTTGTTGCGGACAACAGGCGAGGGCCGGTGCGCTCCCTGGTGTCTATGGTGACTTCGGTGGACATGCCCAGGCGCAGCGGCTGATTTTCGGGTAAAGGCGGCAGCAACACAACCTTGACGGGAATGCGCTGCACCACCTTCACCCAGTTGCCCGTGGCGTTCTCCGGGGGCAGCAGGGAGAAGGCCGAGCCGGTGCCGGACATGATGGAATCCACCTTGCCTTTGAACTTTGTCCCGGGGTAGGTATCAACGGTTATCGTGGCCGGCTGGCCGATAAACACGTGGGTAAGCTGGGTTTCCTTATAATTGGCTTCAATCCACAACTCCCGGGCCTCCAGGGGGACCAGCATCATCAGGGGCTGGCCCGGCCGCACCCAGTTGCCCGGCTGTACCTGCCGCCGGGTGATATAGCCGGCCACCTCCGCGGTCACCCTGGTATATCCCAGGTTAAGGCGGGCCTCTTCCAGCCGGGCCTTGGCTTCCTTGATAACCGGCTGCTTTTCCAGGGGAATGGAGGTGGAGCCGCCGATGACGGCCAGGGCTTCCCGGAGCTCTTCCCCGGCCTGCTTCAGGAGCGCTCTGGTGACTTTGAGCTGGGTGTTCACCCGGTCCAGGGTCTGCTTGGGGACTACTTTCCGATCGTACAGGTTGGCATAGCGCTGCTGGTCGGTAATGGCGTGATGATAATTGGCCTCGGTTTCGGCTATCTTGGCCTGGGCGGTGGCCACCTTGACGTACCGCTGGGCCATGTCCTGGCGCAGGCGGTTCAGGTTGCCTTCAGCCTGGGCCACCGCCACCTCGTAGTCCGTGGGGTCCAGGGTAAGAAGCACCTCGCCGGGCTGGACAAACTGGTTGTTGTCCACCAGCACTTTTTCCACCCTCCCGGCCACCCGGGGGGACACCACCCCCACGTGGCCGGTCACGTAAGCGTCGTCGGTGCTGACAAAGATGCGGAGGTAGTACCAGTAGCCCAGCCCCGCTCCCGCCATCAGGAGCACCAGGACGATGAGGCTGATGCGAATGAGGGGTTTACGGAGCATTCCTTGGTTTCTCCTGGGGCAAAAGCTCGTTAATGGCGCCCATGGCCCAGAGCAATTGGGCCTTCGCCATCTGGTGGTCGTAAGTTGCAGTCCAATAATTGACCCGCGTGCGGGTCAGCAACGTCTGGGCGTCGACGACTTCAGTGGCGGTCCCCACCTGTTCCTTGTAACGCTCTTCATTAAGGCGCAGGTTTTCTTCCCCTTGGGTCACCGCTTTCTGCGTCACCCGGATGCGTTCCGCCGTATCCCTGACTTGCAAGTAAGCATTCTGGACATCCAGGCGCACCTGCTTATCCAGGTCCTTAAGCTGCTCCTGAAGCTGGTTTACCCGCAACTTTGCTTGAGCTACCTGGGCCCGGGTATCCAAGCCGGAAAAGAGGGTCCACTGCATGCCGAAGATGGCAAACCACTGGGTATCGTGTAGCAGGAACTCGTTTTGCTGGTAGTTAAACCCCGCCTGGCCGAAAAATCGCGGGCAATAGGCCGCCCGGGTTTGGGTGACCACCTTCTCCTGCTGGAGGATGCGATCCCCGGAGGCTTTGAGGTCGCTTCGCTGCTTTAAACCCGCGCCGGTGGCCTGCTCCAACCCCCAGGGCTGGATCACGACATCTTCCTCCTTCAGCACCGTAGGCGCGGAAACGGGCAGGGCCAGCACTTTATTCAGGGCCGACCTGATATTGACCACGTCGGTTTTGGCGACGATCAGCCGCTGTTCGGCGTCCGCCAGGGAAACCTCGGCCTGGAGGACATCGTTATAAGTAACCACCCCGAATTCATATTGGTCCTGGGCGATCTTGAGGTGGTCCTTAAGCTGCATGACCTCCTGCTCCGCCACCACGACCAGTTTCTGGGCCCGCAAAGTCTGGAAATAGCCCTGGGAGACGCTGAGGAAGATGTCGTCCCGGGTCTTGGCGGTGTCCAGGAGGCTGGCCTTTTTCCCCAAGATTGCTGCTTGATAACGAGCCGGGGTACCCCAAAAGTCAAAGATCGTTTGATCCACGGTGATCTTACTGCTCCAGAAGTTGCGGTTGGTGGAGGGAAAGGTAATGTATCCGCCGCTTGCTCCTGCGCCCGCTCCCGGTAAGGCGCCAGTCGGAATTTTCGCCTGGGTTTCATTATCGTAAATGGTATGGCCCACTTCCGACTTCACCGTGGGTAAAAAGCCGGACCGGGCTCGCACCACCTCCTCGCCGCTGATCAGGCTCTGCAAACGGCTGACCTGCAAAGCCGGATTGGCCTTCCAGGCCAGGCGCAGTGCCTCCCGCAAGTCCAGAGGCCGGGGAGCCTCGGCGGCTTCGATGGGGGCCATTGCCAAATTCCAGATGATCAATGCGAGAAGAAGCCTTTGCCAGCGAGTGGGTTTCATTGTGAAGACACCTTTCCGGAAGAGTGGCCAGGCTTGAACAATCCGGCGGAGAGCAGGGCTCTGACCACTGGCAAGGCCTCCTGCACCACGCTTTTTCCCTGGTTCGCCCACTGATAGTAGGCCACGGCGCGAATCAGGCCGCGCAGCAGAAAGGCAAGCAGGCGGGGGTCGGTCTCCAGGAACTGTCCGGCCGCCATGCCTTCGGCAAACAAGCGTGTGAGAAGGGCCATGAATCTGTCCTCCAGGTCAAGGGCTAGACGTACGGGACCTTTCAGCCCCGCCTGATCGCCCTGCACATTACGAATATAAAGGGGTAACCATAGACGTTCGTTTTCCAGGTGGTCTAGGAACAGGGCCAACGCCTGGTTTAATTTCTCCTCCGGCGCGGCCTCGCCCTCCACTATGGTTCCCAAATCCATCAGCATGTCCTCGCACGCATGGGACACAAGGGCCCGGATCAGCCCCTCCTTACCCTGAAAGTACAGGTATATCGTACCCTTAGCCACCCCGGCGGCCGCCGCAATCTCGTCCATGGTGGCTGCTTCCAGACCGCGCTCTTCCAGGACGCGCCGCGCCGCCGCTAAAATCGCCCGGGTCCGAAACGCGGCCACCACCTCTTTTTTGGTAAGCTTGCCGGAAGTTTCCATAATGAATGTTGGGTCATTTATCTGACCTTGCGGCCATTATCCCCAGCCTCAGGATGTCAGTCAAGGAAAAAATTAATATGATAATTGTTTATAAATTAACTATTATGTGGTAATAATATGAAAAATCAGTCAGGGAACCGTATGCCCTTTATGCCCGAGGCCCGAATTGCAAGAACCATGGGGTTGCTTCTCGTGGCGACGTTTTTTTCCCTGGGATGCTGCGGGAATCAGCCGTTTTCGCCACCCAACCCCCCTTTACCGCCTCCCAAGCCTCCGGAGACGCCGCCCAGACGGGTGCCGGTGGCGGTGGTTGAGGCGAAGAACCTCGGGGGCTTGGAGTCCTTTGCCAGCCTCAATCAGGCTGAGGCTGAAGGGAGTGTCATCAGCTCCTGGCCAATTTCACTTCGAGCAGAAAAACGGACGGTTGACGAATGTCCCGGGTAGAAATATTCTTCAATTTCGCGGAGACTCTAAGAAATTGAGATATGGGGTTAAAGATGCATCAAGAAATCGAAGCGCGTTTACAGGTCTTGAGCGAATTGGGCGACCGGCTGGAAGCCCGCCGGGAGGCCTTGGTACAGGCGGCAGCGGAAGATATCGGCGCCCCGTGCTACTGCGGGAACATGGAAGTGGACCTGGCAGTGGCGCACCTGAAGACCATGGCCGCGGAAGTCCCTAACGTGGCAGGCAAGGCTCCTTACGGCATCGTGGCCGATATCCTCCCTTACGACGCCGCCCCGGTGGTGCTGGCCTGGGTGGGAGGGGCGGCGGTACTTGGCGGCAACCGGTTCCGGTTCAGTTGCTCCTCGCAAACTCCCCGCATCGCAAGAATCCTGGCCGAAACAGTTGCCCCCTTCCCCTGCTTTGAGGCGGTCACCGGTTTGGATAACCGCATCTTCGGGGAGCAGTGTATCGCCGACCCCCAGACGCAGGTGCTGCATATTTCCGGGGGCAGCATGGTGGGAGGCACTTACGCCCGGGCGGCCCACGCCTTTGACAAAGTCTTCTTCGGCGGCCCCAGCGGCCTGCCTCCCATGATTTTCTTCCGGGATGCCCCCTGGAGACGGCGGTCCCCATCCTGGTGCGCCGAGCTTTTCTGAACGGGGGGGAATACTGCACCACCATCAAGCGGGCATACATTCACCGGGATATTTATGAGCAGGCCCGGCGCCTGATCCTGGAGCAAATGGCGGAGATCAAGGTGGGCGATCCTATGGATCCTGATAGCTGGATCGGCCCCGTCAAGGTGGAACGCACCCGGGGGCTCATCGACCGGGTTATAGCAGCTTTGAAAGAACCCTGCTTTCTGGTCCCGCCGCGCCGGGAGGGAGAGTGGCAGGGACCTTTCCTGGTGGAAACCCCGGAGCCGCCGGACCTGGAACTTTTCGGCCCTTTCCTGGCCCTGGTGCCCACCGAGAGCGACGCGGCGGCGGTGGCGCAAGTCTTAAAGAGCCGCTATCCCTTCTCGGTATCTTATTTCGGGACTCCACCCCCCGGAGCCAGGGAGGCCCTCTCCCAGACATTCGGCATGGTCTTCGCCAACCCGGAGTTCCTCTTCGTGCCCCTCCGCCTGCCCTTCGGAGGCAAAGGCGCGAGCGGCTGGATCATGGAACGGCAAAATGGTCGCCTGATCAAACGTGACGGCAGCTATATTTACAGCGCCGAGATGGTGCAAGGGTGAAGACGTCGGAGGAGAGCAGGCGGGAAAGCCGTTTTCCCGCTCTCTCATAGTTAAGACGTTTTCCTCAACTCGCGGTAACTCATGAATATTTTTATAGTCTCCCCGGAATGCTATCCTTTCGCCCGAGCCGGCAACCTGGCTGAAGTGGTCTATGGACTGGCCGCCTCCCTGGCCCGTTCCGGGAACCGGGTAGCCGTGGCTCTCCCTGGTTATCGGCAAGCGGAGGATGCGGACAGGCCCCTTGCCTTCACCGGCCACAGCCTCGCTATTCCCCTCTCACTGAAGGTCATGACGGCAGAGGTCTACCACGCCAGGATCAAGCCGGAGATAGATTTTTACTTTATCCGCCAGGACGAGTTCTATCGCCGCGACGGCCTTTACGGTACCTGCTATGGTGATTTTCAAGACAACGCCGAGCGCTTCATATTCTTCAGCCGGGCGGTGGTAGAGATGGTCGAGGCCCTGGAATTGGATTTCGATGTCTGCCATTGCCACGATTGGCAGACCGGGCTGGTGCCGGTGTACGGCCGCACCCTCTATCGGGACCAGCCGCGCTGGCAACGTCTGCCGGTGGTCTATTCGGTGCATAACGCGGGATACCAGGGCATTTTTCCGGCTTACGATTTCCCGCTCACTGGCTTGGACTGGGGGGTCCTATCTCCCAAGGCCCTGGAATTTTACGGCAAGATCAATTTCATGAAAGGCGGCCTGGTCTTTGCCGATCTCCTCACCACCGTGAGCGCCCGGTACCGGGAAGAAATTCTGACCCCGGAGTATGGCTTCGGCCTGGAAGGGGTTTTCCATGACCGCGATTCGGACCTCTTCGGTATCCCCGAAAGGGTGGATTATTCCCGTTGGCAAACGGAAAATAACCCTTTCTTGGCCGCTCATTATGACGAGTATCACCTGGAAGGGAAAAAGGCCTGCAAGGCCCACCTGCTGGCCCGCTTCGGCCTGGACCAGCCGGTGACGCGCCCCCTCATCGGCATGAACACCCGCCTCTATGACCGCAAGGGCATTGACCTGGTGGAGAGCATCCTGGAAGATCTCTTGCGCCTGGACGTGGGCTTCGTGCTCCAGGGAACCGGGGAGGAGCGCCACAAGCATCTTTTACAGGAGATCCGGAACCGCCATCCGGAACGGATGGGTTTGTCTTTCGGCTATTCCGAGGAATTGGCCCACCAGATCATAGCCGGTAGCGACATTTTTCTAATGCCTTCCCGGTATGAACCCGGCGGCCTGGACCAACTATATTGCCTGCGTTACGGCACCATTCCGGTGGTGCGAGCCACCGGCGGGCTGGATGAAACCGTCGAGAACTATAACTCCCAAACCGGAGAGGGCTCCGGCTTCAAGTTCGCTGCCTGTTCCCCGCACGATCTCCTGGAGGCAGTGCACCGGACCCTGGCTCTCTACCGGGACCGGACTTCCTGGGAGGCCTTGATGCGGCGGAATATGACTCTGGATTTTTCCTGGGACACGGTGGTTCCCCAATACTTGGAACTCTATCGGCGGGCCCAGGAAAAGCGCCGAAGCCTTGCGGCAGTTTGAATTATTGTCCTTAATGCCCGGTGCGCCGAACCTGCACCGGATGAAGCTCTTTGATTCAACAATGCATGATGGAGGGTGAAAAATTGACCCAATCCCAGGTTAGTCCCGGCCCATGGAAGAAACTGCTGGTCTGCACCGACGGCTCCGCCAACAGCCAGGTGGCGGTGGATCAGACCCTGGCCCTGGCCCGAAGCTGCGGCAGCCAGGTTTATGCCCTGCAGGTATTAAAGATCGTGCCGGAATTCGAGGCCGTGGCCCCGAACCTGATGGTGCGGCTGGCTATAGAAATTCGAGACCAAATGGAGGTCATCAAAGTCCAGGCTGCGGCGGCGGGGGTGCCTCTGACGAAGCGCATCTGTAGCAGTGTCTCCCCGTTTAGCGCCATCCTGGAGGAAATTGAACGACTCCACCCCGACCTGGTGATTATGGGCCGTTACGGCAAGACCGGCCTGACGCGCCTGATGCTGGGGAGCGTCACTGCCCGGGTCGTCGGCTTAAGCCCGGCCAACGTGCTGGTAGTGCCCCTGGAGGCGAGGCTGGGCTTTTCCCAACTCCTCATCGCCAGCGACGGCTCTCCATGCAGCGCCGCGGCTTTCCGGGAAGCCCTGGCCATCGCCCGGCGAACGCAGGCCAGGTTGGTGGCGGTGAGCGTCGCGTCCCGCAAGAAGGAAACCGCCCTGGCCAAGGAAATCCTTAAAAACCTGGAGGCCGAGGCCCGGAAGTCCGGCCTGGAGTTGGAAAGCCAGGCATTGGTGGGCGAACCGGATGAGGCCATCGTCGAGGCGGCCCAGAAAAGCCGGGCGGAACTGATCCTCCTGGGCTGCCATGGTCGCACCGGGTGGAAACGCCTCCTCCTGGGCAGCGTGGCCGAACGGGTTATCGGGCGGGCTGCCTGTCCGGTCCTGGTGGTGAAAAAGGCCCCAGAACAGTCTTAGTAAGGAAGGCATCGGAAAGATTCATTTTGAAAATTGAACAGATTTTTCGGGAAGTCCAATATATTAGAATTTTTTTAGGTAAATAGTTGTAACATTAACCGTTAATATATTAATCATTAGGAGACAGCTATGAAACCCTGGGCTTCGGTCTTGGTCATCTTTGTCCTGGCCCTTGGGCTTGCTGCCTGCGCCAAGCTTGAGAGCCCCGAAGAAAAATTTGCCAGCATGGAGAAAAAGGCTGCCGGGGGAGACGTGCAGGCCTGGTATATGCTGGGACTCATGCATGAGCAGGGATACGGCGTCGCCCAGGATAAATCTCAGGCTGCTTCGTGCTACCGGAAGGCGGCGGAGAAAGGGCAGGTTCAGGCCCAATATCGCCTCGGCTTCCTGTATCACCATGGCCAGGGGGTGCCGAGAGATTTGCAGCAGGCCGCCGAGTGGTATAAAAAAGCCGCGGAACAAGGCGACCCCGAGGCTCAGGCGGCCATGGGCAACATGTATTTATCAGGCGAAGGCGTCCCCAAGGACGGTTCCCAGGCCGCGTACTGGCATAAAAAATCCTTAAAATTGAGAAAGACTACCCAAGATTAACAATTCGGCGGCATTTGCAAGCGAGGTCCGGAATGAGAAGGTTATTCAGGCAGGCGGTCGTCTTGCTAAAGTGGCTTATCATTGCCGGGGTTCTGGTGGAAGTTTGCAGCCTAATGGCCGTCACCCTGAGCAACTACTGGATCTACGGCCAGCTGCGGGATGGCGAACCGGTCCGCTATGATCCCTATGCGGTGTTTATCACCAAGGGATGGCCCCGGCCCACGGCCAACAATCCTGCGCCCCCGGATCGACGGCATTGCCGCACTATCTGGCTCTTTGGCGGCTCTACGATGAGCGGGGCCACCGATGATAATGAGAGGACCATACCCAGCTTTCTGGCCAAAATCCTCAACCGGGAGGAGCCTGTCTCGCCAGCCTGCCTGGTCAATTTCGGCGAGCCCAGCTTCAATTCCCTGATGGAGACCAAGTACCTGCAAAAGGCGCTCATTGAAAACCGGCCGCGGCCCGATGTCATCATTTTTTACGACGGGGCCAATGACTGCGCCTATTTTGCCCAGGATCGAACGCCTTACGCCCATTACGGCTACCGGCGGCTGCAGGGCCTGGTGGAGAGCTACTACCGGAGTTTCTTTGGGTTGTTCAAGCCCTTGAATGCCGCCTGGTATGCCTGCTTCACCAGGGAACTGGCCGGCAAGATCCGGCAAGGCTTGGTTCCCATTGAGCAAAATTCTCCCTTAATTCGGCAATTTGTAGACCGCGCCGAAGAACGCTACGATTACGTCAATGAATTAGCAGAACGGTTCGGGGCAAAATTCCTGTTGTTCTGGCAACCTTGCTGGTGGGTGGAAACCGAGCCGGTGTCGGCGCAGGTCAGGGCCAAAGAAGGCATCATCATGGACAAGCGCTCGGCCTTGCATCATAACTTCCTGGTGCCGTACCGTGCCCTGGCGGACCGGCTCAGGACCAAGCCGTACTTTGTGGATTTCCAGAATATTTTATGCTCTCGCACCGAACCGTTTTACCAACAGGATGGCATCCATTTGCAAGACCCGGGCAGAGAGATGGTAGCCCGACGCATGGGGCAGGTTCTGAAAGAACGGTTGCTCCGCACCGCCGCTTCGGGGGCAGCCCACGGTGAAAGCGATTGGGGCCCGCAATGAGGGGAGAAAAGAGACGGTAATCAATTGACCCAAGGCCCATTGCCATAAATAGGGAGGATTCCATGCGCACCCTGGACATGACGTCTTACCGCCCCTTCCACCGCATGGGGCGGACCTGCCGGACCCGCCTTATTCAAGAGAAGCGGGTGCTCTGGGTCAAGCCTGAACCGGAACCCTTGCTGGAGGGCCGGTTTATCGGGCGACCCCTGGCGCGCCCCGATGTCGAGGCGGCCGCGGAACTTTGGCGCCAGTCCTATCCTGAAGTCTACGGCTCCGAACACGATTTTATTCTTTACCCCGAAGACTATGAACCGCGACTGGCCCTGGCGGAAACCTGGGAAAGAGACGCCCGGGAAAAGAAATACTGCATGTTGGTGGCCGAGGAAGCGGCCAGCGGGCGGTTGGCGGCGGCCACCTTGATGTCCAAGTACGATAAGAACCTCCAGATCGAATACACCTTTGCCGGCACCCATCCCGGTTACCGGCACCTGGGACTGGCCAGGTCGCTGGTGGAGATCATGGAGCGGATGGCCGGGGCTTCAGGGGCGGAATATCTTACCACCTTCCTGGAAACCTGGCACACCATCAGCCAGGAGGCCACCCTGGGTTGGGGGACCGGCTGGCGCATCGCCGGCATCTTTCCTGGAAACTTCACCCGCTGGGCCGGCGATCAGCAGGAATACCGGGCCTGCGAAATTTACCTCTACCGCTTTGTCAAGGATGGGGAGAAATTCGCCACCCGGCCCGAGGAGTGGCAGCTTCTTCCCGAGGTGCGCACGCTGTGGGAGACGCTGGAGGCCGTCAACGCCAAACTGGGGCAAAGACCTTGAGGAGACCGGCGTCGAAGAAACCAGACTGCCTCCTGCCGGGTGAGACCTCCCGGCCACCGGCCGATAAATCTTTCGAAACCTCTCTGGCCATTTGTTGCGGCTTGGCTTTTACCGCCTATGTGGGCTCTTACCTGCGCATTCCCGTGGTCCCCCTGTACGCCCGTTCCTTGGGAGCCAGCACCGCGGAGGTCGGGGTCATTAACGGCGCCTTTTTCCTCATCGCCGGCATCCTGTCCTTTCCTCTGGGCCTCTTTTCCGACCGTTATGGACGTAAACCCCTGGTCGTCTCCGGTTTGGCCCTGTCGGCGGTGACCTCCTGGCTTCTTTGTGTCAGCGGCACTCCCGGGCAACTGGTCTGGGTATATCTCGGGTTCGGTGTCGGCGTGGCCGCCATCGGCCCCACCCTCATGTCTTATGTGGCTGATATCTCTCCGGCCTCCCACCTGGGCCGGTCTTACGGCTGGTACACCCTCTCCCTTTACAGCGCCATGACCCTGGGTCCGGCATTGGGAGGGTTCATGGCCAAGGCCTGGGGCTATCGCCCGCTCTTTCTGGCTACAGGCGCCTTTCTCTTGCTCCTCATCGGGCCGGCAATGTTTCTGTTGCCGACCTCCCCTGCCGACAACCGCTCCCCCCAGACTAAGGGAGAGGTCTGGGAAGGTTTTCGGGAGGTGGCTCATAACCGGCCATTGTGGGGTTGTTGGCTGGCCACCCTGGGCGGCTGCTTTGGCATGGGCCTGTTTATTACCTTTTCGCCCATCCAGGCGCAAAACCGAGGGTTGGATTTGAGTCGGATCGGCCTGATGTTCGCCGTCCAGGCGGTCTCCAATGCCCTGTCCCGCCTTCCTTGCGGCCGCCTGAGCGACCGGCTGGCCCGCCGCAGCAGTCTGGCAACCGTCGGTCTTGCCAGCCTGGCCGTCTCTGTTATCGCCTTGGGGATGTCCCAAACCTTGACGCATTTCCTGCTTGCCGCCGGCGCCCTAGGGGTCAGCATGGGTCTGGCCTTCACTCCCATCGGGGCCCTTACCGCCGAAGCGGTGCAGCCGGAGGCCAGGGGGCTGGCCATGGGTGGCTATAATACCTGTATTTACCTGGGGATGACCCTGTGCTCCGCCATCATGGGAGGAATTATCTGCCGGCTCGGATTCGCCAGCGCCGCTCTTTTAACCACCATGATCATTTTGGGGGTGACGGGGCTGTTTTGCTGGCTGATCAGGGATCTCTCCGCCGTCACTCCCGGAAGATAAGGCCGGTCAGGGGACAGGTCATGGCTTCAAGCTCTCGGGGTTGTCGATGGTGATGCTTCCCTTCCCATCACTGTGCCCGAGGATGGGCGGCCTGCCCGGAAGGATAATGGTGGCCGAGCCGCCGTCCCTCTCGATTTTACCCAACAGGGGCTTGCCGGACGGCTTTCCCGGCTCCGGATGAATGGTGATATTTCCATGCCGGTCAACTTCCCCGGTCAAGGGAAGTTTGCCCACCCGGTTGATAATGACGGTTTCCGCCTTAACCGAAGCAACCAGCGCCAGGGTTAAAAATAAGGTCAACCGTAACCTTTTCATACTTGCCTCGAACATTCTCATAACAGGTTAAATTAGCGGTATGATACTCATGGGGGGCCATGGGCCCCAATTGCATGTTAGCCTATACCTTTCCGAAACTCAATTTTCTCTGACACCTTACTCTTGCCGGAAGCTAACACCTGGGCGATAAGATCCTTACGCCTCAGCTTCCGAAGGCCGCTCTCCAGGTTAGTCTTATTGATGGATAACAGTTGCCAGACCTCTTCTCGGGTTAAACCTGCTTCCAGCAAGATCATAGTTACCAGCTTGGGGTTAAGCTCATAAGAGGTTGCCTGGGTCGGACCATAGATGAGGTCGCCCACCTGGATGGGGCCGTTTTCCTTGACCCATTCTTTTAATCGGGCGGCCAACTCTTTCTCCATCTTTTGAAGGGTCAGGAGAAGAGAAGCGGCCTTCTCCGCTTGGTCCCGGGTGGTCGGGGCGAGGATATCCGCAGGCACCAGGGCCTTGGCCATGGTGGGGCAGTGGGCCGTGATCCCGCACAGGCCGCAAAAAGAGCCAGGCGTGGGGGTGTATTCCTTGTCTTGCTCGATGATGTTGATTTTGTCTGCCAGGATTTCGGGCACGCCTTCGAGGTCTTGGGGTTCCAGGAGCACTTCCCGTTCCTTGCCGTAGCGGAGGAAGTGGAGCCGCAGGAGGATCTCCTGGGCGTCGGGATAGGCCGCTTGTTTAAGTCCCCAGCCGTAGGTGCGCAACTGCAAATCCTTCTCCACCGTCTCGGGTACCACCCGGTTGCTCTTCCAGTCCAGCACTACCGCCAGATCTCCTTGGCGGAAATGAAAATCAACTATCATCCGAAAGTAAGCGTCTGCGGAGGAAAACTCACACGGCTGCCAGTTGCAGTCAAAGGCCAACTGGTGTTCCACCCCATAGACTTCCAGGGTGGGGGGCAGGATGAATGAGTTATAAAATTTCTGCCAGATTTGCAGGACATCGGGCGAGGCATCCTTGGGGGCTGCTCCTTCTGCCCATTCCCAGTCGGTCTGCTGCTTCTGGCTGATGAGCCGCAGCAGGTAGTCGGCGATCAGGGCATGGAGAACCTTCCCGGTGACCATGGCTTCGTTCGATACCCTGGGGATCCCATCCAGATGGACTTTTTTATAGGCCCAGGGGCACTTTTCGTAAAGGTCGAGACGCGAGAAAGAATATTGAGTTAACTTTTTGGTGGACATGGTTCAGCTCCTTCATAAGGGTTCATCCTTGGGACCTGGCAGCAGCCCAATGGATAATGGTTTAAACTCTCGCAAAGCTTAACTGAAGCTCAGCCCCGGAGCGAAAAAGGGTTTATTGGGTAAGCCCTTAAATCACCCCGGGACTCGAATTAAGCCTCATCCTTCGGGGTTAAAAGAGAGTAGGTTTGCCTCCTTCCACCATTTCGCCTGGTGGCGGTGGCGGGGGAGGCGGCGAAACCTTTCTGCCCTTGTTAGTTTTGGAATTTGGGCCAGGCTGGGGTGGAGGAGGCGGAGAATCCCAGGACAACGGCACCGGCTCCTCTCCTGGTACCAACTCGGGCGAAGAAGAAATTTCTTCAGGTGCTTCCGGTTTCTCAACCGCAACCGGAGGGCCGTTTTCTGCGGTCGATTCCTCAGGGGGACCATCCTCCGGTTGCGCTTCGGACTCCGGCACCGCTTCGGGCTGCACCTCGATGGTTACCCCTTCTGGATAGAACTCTTCCTGCACCTCCCGCATTTCCTCCGGGGTCTCCTCCAGATGCTCCAGTGCCTTCCTGGCCTCCGCCTCGATCAGGTCCATCTTGGCCCGGTGGTCGGCCCGCCGTTTGGCGATATCGTAGCCGATCTTGGCCAGCTCTTGCTCGGTGCCGGGGAACTCCAGACTGACCACATAGACGATCATGTTCTGGCCGGTCCCGGGGATGGTGACCGTTTTGGGACTGAGGACCAGCTTCAGAGGGATGCCTGCCAGGACGCCCCCGGTAATAGCCTGGATCAGCTTCAAAGAAGACATGATGGAATGGACGCTGTTCCACGAGGTGGTCCTAAACTTCCAGACACCGCCGATCCGGTCCACTCCCTGGAGCAGCACCTGCAGCGTGCCATTCGGCTTACACTTGTCTTTGCCGGCATAATTGGCCTCCAGGCGCAAGCAGGGGCAAGGGACAGCCTGATACTTGCCGTCATCCCCCAGCCTCTGGGCCCCTTCCCCGTCCCCGCAACACCACAGGCGGTTGCCGGTATAGCAGGCATAGCGGGTCTGGAAGTTGACATCCGGATGGTAGCGCTCCTGCAAATCGGCCCGGGCCTGCTCATAGGCCTCGATGATTTCCGGGGCGCTCCCTTCCTTCACTTCGGCCCCTTTAAGCTCGAAGACCGACCAATAAAAGTCGAACTTTCTGCGGAGCCGGTCTTTGCCGGGATAGTGAGGAGCCAGCCGGGGCCAGATGTCCGCGTATTTCTCCCGCCACTGCTCCCGGAGGGCATCGTAGTGATCCACGAATTCTTCGGCCTTGGCCAGGTACTCGGCCTTCAACTCTTCCAACCGCTCCACCACCCGGGCCAGGTTCCGCTCGGGAATGGCCCGGACGTACTCAACCACGAAGGGAAAGGAATGGTCGTTCAGATAAGTCCGGGCCTTGCCGGAGAGGTGGTTAAACAACTGCCGCCATTCCTGGGGATACAACTTTTTGTTCCCCAGGTAGAAGATCTCTGGAACTTCCCCTTCCTTCAGCCCCAGGTCCTCGGCGCTCAGCTTAGCCTGACCTGGCCAGGAGCGCACGGCCAACTGGATAGCCACCATCTCTTCAAAACCGTTGCCGTTACTCTTCATACCTTGCCTCCTCTGAAAAAAATTAAGGCCGGACTCTGCCGGCCTTATTGGGGAAACATCATTCCCTCAGCTCAACCCAGGGGGCCGAAAGCTCCTGGGCTGGGTCAGAGAATGAGGTCTTTATTTAAAGAGCGCATCGGTGATTTCATCGACCCGGGCCGGGTCCACATCATCCACCCCTTGAAAGACATAAACCGGGTTACCCTCGAATTCCTTGATACGCTCGTCGTCTCCGCCTTCGGTGTCGAAATCCAGCACGAAGACTTGAACGTCTTCCGTGTCCGCCATGACGTGTTGAATCAAGCCGCCTTCCATGGTGATGACCACTCTTGCCATTGCCGTTCCTCCTATCCACACCATTGATTTTGATTTACCGTCTCGTACCCAGGGGCCGGTGCCCCCAAGGAAGCGAGAATTTCCTCGGTCTCTTGAGTCCACCCCCAGGAGACCGCCTTCCCATCTTCGGTGAAGACCAGGGTGTGCTCTTCCTGAACCGGCCCCTTACCTTGCTTTGACCTTGCCATCTCTTTTGACCTCAGCTTGATAGAACTCCTGCTTTTTAGTGAATGAGGTTTCTACCCCCAGGGCGTCTTTTAAAAACTGCATCTCTTTGAAGCACGCCTGACCTTTGAAGCCCTTGCCTTCCAGGTTGACCTGGCCGTCATGCAGAAAGTCGATGATGATCTCGTTCATAGGACGTCTCCTTCAGCCTCCTGACCGCCGTCAGGTTTTAGAAAAGCCTTCTAACCTTGGGATGGTCCACGGGAATCAAGCCGTGCTCCCGGATAACTTCCCGAAGTCTCCACTCGATCTCAAATTCCAAGCTGTCAAGCCAGTTCATAGCCTTTATCTCCTCAAGACCAGCCGCACGTGGCCGTTGTCCAGTTTCTGCTCGGTGACTCGGTAGCCCCGCTTTTTGGCTTCGGCCCGGGCCTTCTCCACCCCATAGGCCTGCTTGAGTCTCCCCATCCAGGCATCGTCATATTTGTTGTACTTCTGATCGTACGCGGAGACCCAGACCCGGTACTTACCGTCCGCCTGCCTTTCGAACCCCAGGTCGTTGGCCGCCCGGCCCACATGCTGCTGCCGGATGATGATGTGGGCCCTCTGCGTCCGCACGTCTCCCTGGTAGCCGTAAAGAGGCTGGGCTTCCTGGTGCATCTCCACCTTGCCCTTGAACCCCAAACGACTGAGGGCCGCCACCAGGCAGCCCTCATCGGTCAACTCAATTGCGACTTCACTGTAATGGGACATCTTTGCCTCCTACATTTCCGGATTCAGAACCTGGATTCCGGCCAGGGGTTTGATCTCCACTCCTATCCCCACATCTAACAGTTGCCGGACGCAGGCTTCCAGGTCGCCGCCATGGAGAGCTTTTGCCCTGCCATATAGGATCGTCCAGAGCCACTTGGGGAGCCTTACGGGGATGGGGACCTCCACGATCTCCCTGGTCTCGTTGTTGATCTCGACCATCATCATAGCTGCACCCTCCTGGGCCCCCGGGCCTCTTCCACCACCGCTCGGCTGGCCGGGATGGTCCGAAATCTCGCCCATTCCCGGAGCGCATCCATCTGGGCTTTCTGGGACTTGGAAATGGGGATCACGAACCCGGCCGCGGCCTCCAGGTCGCTGCCGTTGTAAGCGGCTTCGATGGCCACCTGCCGGATTTCCGCGCCGCTGTAACCCTCCAGGTCCGGGATCTTCGTCCGGCCGTCGCTTTCGGCCATCAGGGTTCCCAGGGTTTTCCCCAGGAATTGCTTGAGGTAGATGTCCAGGATGTCCAGTTGCTCTTTAACTGCCGGATTATCCACGAACCAAATGCTGTCCCACCGGCCCATGCGGGTGTATTCTGGGGGGAGCTTCGAGTAATCGTTGTCGGGTAAGAAGGTTTCATTACTGAGACCTCCTCCCCTAAGAACCGTACGTGAGAGTTTCCCCTCATACGGCTCAAGCCTTTCAACACCCCCTTATTGTTGGGCGGGGGCAGTAACACACTTA
>JAQTXE010000066.1 GCA_028688935.1 Syntrophales bacterium | reverse complement strand
CGGGGATTACTCCCCGGGGTCGCAGATACGAAGACCCGCTGGGGCCAGAAGGCAGCGGGTGGACTAATGGGTCCTGGGATTGAACCGCCTGGACGGCCCGCTCTAAAGAGGCCGGGGCCAGATTAAAGGTGGCCGGATCGATGTCCACAAAGACCGGAGTGGCGCCCAGCAGCGCGATAACTTCAGCGGTGGCGATAAAAGTAAAGGGGGTGGTGAAAATGGCATCACCCGGCCCGACGCCATATGCCATAAGCGCCAGCAGCAGGGCATCGGTGCCGGAAGCGCAGCCGATGGCATGTCCGGCGCCCACATAGGCGGCCAGACGTTCTTCCAACTCCGGCACTTCCGAGCCCATGACGTACTTGCCGTGAGACAGCACCCGCTGGATGGCGTCATCTATCTTCTGTTTGATGCGCTTCTGCTGGGTTGCCAGATCAATAAAATCCATCCACTAATACTCCAGTTTATGGGGCTGTTGGGGAGGACCGGAGGCCAGGGATGGCTGAGCCGTGACCAGGCAGACCCATCAAGCCCCGCTTTTTCACTGCTCACTGCTCACTAAAGTGCCTCACTCCCCGGAATCATCTCATGCCTTAATAATATGGTCGCCCTCAATACCCTTAAAGGCATTCCGGGTATCCACGATCAAGGGGGCCTGGGAAGCTATCCAGGCATAATCGTAAGAACTGTGGTCCGTCACTAGCAGAACGCAATCCGTTCCTTGAAGTGCCTGGCCGGTTAGGGCCACGGATTCCAGCTTCAGGCCCGGGTAACGCCGCATGCCCCCACATTGGGGAATATAGGGGTCGTTATAGCTCACCTCGGCCCCCTCCCCTTTGAGTAATTCCATGATTTTCAGGGCCGGTGACTCCCGGGGATCATCCACGTCCTTTTTATACGCCAGGCCCAGGAGCAGGATTTTCGCCCCTTTCAGGGGTTTTCCTTGCCGGCCCAGGGCTTGGGCCACTCGTTGCCCCACAAAATAAGGCATGCCGGTGTTGATTTCTCCGGCCAACTCGATGAAGCGGGTGGAAAAATCGTATTCCCGGGCCTTCCAGGTCAGATAAAAAGGATCGATGGGGATGCAATGTCCACCCAGGCCCGGTCCGGGGTAAAAGGCCTGGAAGCCGAAAGGCTTGGTTTTGGAGGCTTCGATGACCTCAAAAATATCCACCCCCATGCGCAGGCAGAGCATTTTGAGTTCATTGACCAGGGCGATGTTCACCGCCCGGTAGATATTTTCCAGGAGTTTGCTCAGTTCCGCCGCCTGGGTGGAAGAAACCGGAATCACCCGGTCCACCACCTGTCCGTATAAAGCCACCCCGTGCTCCAGACAGGCCGGGGTAATCCCCCCCACCACTTTGGGGATCGTCTTTACTTCGTATTCGGCGTTGCCGGGATCTTCCCGCTCCGGGGAAAAGACCAGAAAGAAATCCTTACCCGCCTCTCCGCCTACGGCCTGGAGAATAGGGAGCATCAGCTCCTCGGTGGTCCCGGGATAGGTGGTGGATTCCAGGGAAATGAGCTGCCCTGGCCGTAAGGTGTTGGCGATCAATTTGGCAGTGCCTTCCACATATTGCAGGTCCGGTTCGCGTTTCCGGGTTAAGGGGGTGGGGACGCAAATTATGAGGGCGTCAGGTTCTGCCAACCGGCCCATGTCGCTGGTGGCCTCAAACCGCCTCCCCTCGCCGGTCTGCACCAGCTTCGCCAGGCGGCTGGAAGGAATATACTTGATATAAGATTCCCCCCGGTTGAGCCGCTCCACTTTGCCGCCATCCGTATCAAACCCCAGGACCTTAAACCCCACTTCGGTAAAGCGCAATACCAGCGGCAGGCCCACATAGCCCAAACCGATGATGCCCACCAGGGCTGTCTTATCCTTGATTTTTGCCAGCAACTCCATCATCGCCCCTTCAAATTTCCTCTTTGGCTTTGTTAGTCACCGCGGCAGCCGTGCCAGGGGACGAACTACGCTTCCTGTTTAACCTTACTGCCCCCGGTCACCGGCTTAAGTTTGAGATTATAATGTAATTGTACGAGAATTGCAGAATTTTCCACCGCGGGGTCCAAGAGCAGGACTTTCTTATAGCATTTGCTAAAAGTTCTTTCCTCTTATTCCCTCTCCCCCCGTCGGGGGGCTTATCATTACCCGCAAGTTTTTATCTTGTGGATATTCCAGATTTATTTCCCTCTCCCCTCGGGGGAGAGCGTAGGGTGAGGGGGGGCGTAAAGTAAATGTCCATCCTGATGATAAGAGGCGAAGGGGGCAAAAAGACGCCACCCCCACCCCGGCCCTCCCCCCTCGAAGGGGGAGGGGGAAAAGCCGTCAAGATTTTATGTGGATCATTATTAGATATTCATCTGTCAGCAACATGAGACTGCTTTAATGTCCGATTTACTCCATCCCTCCATTTGTGGGTAATGATAAGGCCGGGGGGAGAGGGTCAGGGTGAGGGGGGCCGGAAAAAACTTTCTCCGGCAAGATCCTGGTGTATTTCTTGCCGGAGATTCTGTCCCGGGTAAATAAGGAAGGTGCTCTTTCTCAATCGAGCATACCGGTCCGCCAGTTGCCGATGCACCAACACCCTGCTTGGCAAGGATACCTGTCTGATCTGATCTTGGTTACCCAAATCCAGTCAGGGAATCTTACCGGCCAGGACTGATCCGCACCTCCCAGGTTCCCAAAATTTAATGGTCAAGCAAAACCCCGGCCAGCCGTCAGCGATGATGGATCGAAGGCAGCGCCGGCTGGATTTGATTTTGAATGCCCGGGTTAGTAAGATCCCTGTATTCCGAACTTTGAGGCACCAAGGGGTTCCCGAATACCGCCACCTGCCCCGCGGGCAGCAGTGTCGGCGGCTGCGTGACATTGTCGGGCATTGCGGTTTGCCCGCTTTGGGTCATATTGATATATTTCTGCCGCATCATGGGAGGAATTTTCCCAATGGTGATGGGCTGCCCGGGGATGACGCGGGCCCAATAACCGGGGTCCAGAACTTTGGTGAACTTACCGGTAAGATCCCGCACATCCTCAGGATTTGTGCCGATATTCAAAAACAGATCAGGGCTGTGCACTTCGATGATACAATCAGTGCCCCGAACACCCAGGACCGCGGTCTTCCCTTCAACTTCCACTCCCGGGGGGATGCCGGAATAGAATTTATGGATAATGAACCGCATGGTCCCCTCAAACACCTTAAAAAGCGCATTCTGCCGGCGGCCCTGGTTATCCATCTGGAAACTGGAGATATTCACCTTGGTGTTTTCCCCCAGCATCAAAATGGTTTCATCCTGAAACCAAAGTTTGGCCCGGGACTTCGCCAGGGTGCGAATCTCCTCATGGGGATATAGAGCATCTTTGAGCTTGGCCGGGCGGAACTTAGTCTCGGAGGGCGCCTTGACCTCCGCCTTACCCACCAGGGCGATGATCTCCGCCGCTGGTTTCCGTTCTTGGGCCTGAATTTCCTTGACGGCGGTCATGACAGTGCCCGCGATCCAAACCCATGCCAGACAAACCATAAAAAACTTTATCTTCCTATGCATGAGAGTGCCCTCTTTTTTTCAATGCTGCAAGACATTAGTAGTAAACGTTTAACAGCAGGGAGTAGATATTGCGATGGTACCGGTAATCAGGAATGTTACACCCATCGTTATTTGAATGGGTATACATGGCAATAACCGATGCCCAAGACGTAATCGGACGGCGTAATTGGCAAATTATCGTGAAGAGGTTGTCACGGCGACGTTGGTTATAGATATAATCCCGATTTGAATAGTCGCCATAAGCATATTCAAAATAGCCGTAGGCGCTGAGCTGCCACGGCAACGCCAGAGAAACTTCTAGGGGGAAATGATAGACATTCTGGGTCCAATTGATTCCCTCAGTGACTTCTCTTTCCCAGTAAAAGCCGGCCCGCACCGCCCCTTTACTCCAACTGAAGGTTTGGAAAAAACCGATTTGATTCACATATCCGGAGCGGTTGATTTGATCAGGCAGACCACGCGATCTTAGCCACTTGTAATCCTGGGCCTTGAACATGTACACCAGATCGCCGGAGAGATTCGGGGTTTCCTGGAGGGTAAGCCTCAAACCGGCATTGTTAAACATAGACCAGGGCTGCCCGCCAACCCAGGTGTAATCGAAAATATAATAAGGAGTGATCGATAGGCGGTTTACCTTATATTTGTAATAGAGTTCACCGAATTGTTCGGCAACGTTGAAATTATCCAGATAATAATTTAACCCGCCATAGGCATAATAGCGCACCCCTAAGGCTGAGTTCGGTGTACGCAAGGGTTCCCAAAAACCCCGCAAAATCAAGGGGGTCCGCATATCGGCCTTGTGACCCTTGTACGGACCATAAAAACCTTGCATGCCAACGGCGGAGATATTATTCGGGAGCACTTTGACGTTATCATCGTATTCCACCCCGGTCGCAAAGGAAATGCCGTATGGGCGGCCCCTTTTCTCCGGCTCTTGGGCAGCCTGGATGGCGCTCTTGAACCCCGGACCATATCCCGGCTCCAGGGACATGGCGACCTCCAGCTCCTGCAAGGCATAATCGGAGCGTTGGTCCCGGGCCGCCACCAGTCCCAAATAGTAATGCGCCAGAGCGTCGTTGGGATTCTGGGCCTTGGCTTCCTGGAGAAGCCGTTCCGCCTCCTGGAAGTTACTTTGCAGATAATAGGTCACTCCCAAGTACATTTTACCCCGGGGCACCTCGGGATCAAGGGCGATTCCCTTGCTGAAAGCCTCCCGGGCCGCCTGGTAGTCTTTGAGAGCCAGATGGGCGGTTCCCAAAGCCACCCATAATTCGGCATTTTTATCATCGGCTTTCACGCCCTGGGCAAATTGCTCTTTGGCCTCAACGTACTTGCGGTCCAGATAAAACTTGGTCCCCCGTGCTAAAAAGACTTCTCCGGCCTCGTTTCCCCACGCTAAGCCGGAAACCAGACCCAGGCCCAGGCAGCATACCAATGCGAAGGCCATTAACTTAACCAGGCCCGGTTGCATCTTCCTTCGTAGCCGCGGGAAAAAGAACGATTCCGTGCCTCCCATCTTTTCACCCCCCTGGTAGTTTTCCGAGATTGTGCGGCAGCCTCGGCGCCCACCTGCAAAAAATGGTTTTGAGTCCGATGATTCCGGCTACAACCCCTAAAAGTCTCCCCGGTTGCAGCCATGGATTGGTTTTCGGAAGGTAGAATAGCACAATTTCTTTTAATAGTGCACCTTGACGACAAGTTTTTGGCTTATTATCTTATTTTTGTGTAGATATATTTTCGATAATATAGCCAAACCATGCTTAAGAATGCTTAAAAATGCTCCATTTTTGCGGCTAGCTTTTCCCTTGATTCTCCCGGTCTTACTCGTCGCCTGGTTGACCCAGGCCAGCGGGCCTACGGCCGCGGCTCCAGGGGAAGGAGCCGGTCAAGACCGGCAATCTGGGCAGGCCGGAATACCCCCCCTGGACTTGACCGTTCCGGCCAAAATCGAGACTGCCACCTTTGCCTTGGGTTGATTTTGGGGTGCGGACGCCCGGTTCGGGGTCCTTCAAGGGGTACTGCGCACCCGGGTGGGGTATGCGGGGGGCAGCAAAAAGAATCCCACTTATCATAGCCTCGGCGACCACACCGAGACCGTGGAGATCGACTTCGACCCTGCCCGGATCTCTTATGAGGGTTTATTGGCGGTCTTCTGGAAAGCCCACCCTCCTGGCGCCCCGGCTTGGTCCCGGCAATACCAGGCGGCAATCTTTTACCATAATCCCCGGCAAAAGAGGCTGGCATTGGAGACCAAAGCCCGGATGGCCGCAAAAATAAAAGGGAAAGTATACACCCAGGTCCTCCCGGCCACCAAATTTTACCTGGCGGAGGATTATCATCAGAAGTACTATCTACGGCAGCAACCGGAGTTGCTCCGGGAGCTGACCGGCGTCTACCCCAGAGCGGCGGATTTAATCGCCTCCACCGCCGCAGCCCGCCTTAACGGTTACGCCGCCGGTTACGGCAACCGGGAAAGGCTGCGGGCCGAAATTGACGGCCTGGGCCTCTCACCGGCGGGAAAGAAAAGGCTGCTGGCCCTGGTCCCGGCCACAGGCTCTTCCCCGGTCCAAGGGTGCCCGGTGGAGCGTTAACCCTGGTTGCCTGGGCCTCCGGTCTTTTACCGCCAAAGAGTCTATAGTATGATGAGGAATCTTCTTTATGACCGAAGGACCCCAAGCCCTGCGCCCAGGTGAGCCTCTCTTAAAAGCCGTGGCCATTGTCGGACCCGCCAATTCCGGCAAGACCGGGCTTATCTGCCGGCTTCTGGGCTGGTTTCAAGCCCAAGGACAAGAGGTGGCGGTTTTGAAGCACAGCCACCACCTTAATCTGGGGGATACCGGCAAAGACACCGGGCGCTACCGCCAAGCCGGGGCCTTAAACGTGGCTTTGGCCGGACCGGGAATCCTCCAGATCACCCGCTCTTTGCCGGCCGACCCCACCGCGGAGCAGGTCCTGGCCGCCTGGTCTCCGGATGCAGACCTCATCCTGGTGGAAGGTTACAAATCCAGTTCCCTGCCGAAAATCGCCCTGGTGGGTTCCCAATTAGAAAAGGTCCTCACGGACTTCTCTCAAGTCATTGCCCTGGTAAGCGAGGAGCCCTATGAATCCCGGCTGCCGGTGTTCTCCTCCCGCCAGGTGGAAGAGCTGGGCCGGTTCATCCTGGAATTTCTCTCCGGGGAAAATCAGTAACTAGGCGGAAACGAGGGCGGGCCTGCACCCACCCTCAGCTTGGGGGTTAGGGGAAGAAGCGTCCAGGGACCTGCCCTTATACGGCTGGCCTTTTTGACGTGCAGGCGGCTAAGCGGGGAAGCCCGGCCTATTGCAAACAGGGATCAATATCCCCGGGTTCTATTTTTGCCCCATGACGTCATAGGCCCAACTGAGCGCCGCCGAGACATTGGGAAAGCCAATGGTGCTGGTGAGCAGGACCAGGGCGTGGATGATTTCTTCGGGTGACGCCCCGGCTTGCAGGGCCCGACGCGTATGGCTGTGCACCGAGCCTTGGGAGCGGATGGCCGCAGCCGCGGCCAACTGGATCAGATGAGAGGTCTTCGCCTCCAGGGGTCCGGCCTGGCGCACCCTCTCCCCCAGTCCTTCCACGGCCTCCAAAAAACCTGGATGATTCTTCTTGATAAAATTGTACCATGGCGGAAAACTTTTCTCCGGCATGAGACTTTCCTCCCTGAGCTTCGCCTTTCTCCGGTGATCCACCGGGTTTATCCTGGATATATGGAGAAAATAATGTTGTGATTAGTGGCTGGCAATAGCTGCGGTCTCATAGAATCGCTAATCCGGCAAAAAAAAATTCATCTTCCGCAAAAATCAGGAGTTTTATGACCAGAGAACACTTAACTAAAGGCTTGATCCAGGTTTACACCGGAGATGGCAAGGGCAAGACCACCTGCGCCCTGGGGTTGGCCCTGCGGGCGGTGGGGCAGGGGTTGCAGGTTTATATGATCCAGTTCCTCAAAGGCCGGGAGACCGGGGAGGCCAAAGCCGCAGCCCGCCTGGCCCCGGAGATGACCTTGCGTTACTTGGGCCGCCCCGGCCTGGTGAATCTGCGCGCCCCGGCCCCGGAGGACCTGGCCCGGGTAAAAGAGGCCTGGGACCTGGCCCGGCAGGTGATCAGCGCCGGGGCCCATGACCTGGTGATCCTGGACGAAATCAATCTGGCCCTGACCCACGGCCTTATTCCCCTGGAGGAGGTCCTGAAGGTCCTGCAAGGGCGGCCTCCCGGGGTGGAGGTGGTCCTCACCGGCCGCCAGGCCCCCCCGGAACTGGTGGCCCTGGCGGACCTGGTTACGGAGATGCGCTCCGTCAAACACTACTACCAGGCCGGGGTAAAGTCCCGGCGGGGGATCGAATGGTAGCTGCTCACCTCACCAGTCCCAGCAACCCCCAGGGTCCGGCCCCCCCGGCCAGGAGGCCGATAAAAGTGATTGTTGCCATCATCAGGGAGGTGGCGTAGAGAACGCGGATAGCCTGGCGGTGGTGCTTAGCGGCCAGGGGTTCGCGGGGTTCGCCGATGAAGGGTTTTTGCACTACCTGGCCGAAATAGGTGCTGGGACCCCCCAGGCGCACCCCCAGGGCCCCGGCCATGGCGGCCTCGGGCCACCCGGCGTTAGGGCTGGAGGCGTTGCCGGCATCCCGGCGTAAAATCCGCCAGGTCTCCCGGGTATCGAGGCCCGCAGCCGCCGCGGCCGCCACCATGAGCAGCGCGGTCAAACGGGCCGGCAGAAAGTTGAGCACGTCGTCGGCCCGGGCCGCCATTTTGCCGAACTTGGCGTAACGGTAGTTTTTGTAGCCCACCATGCTGTCCATGGTGTTGGCGGCTTTATAAAGAAAAAGCCCGGGCAGTCCCAGCAAGAGGATAAAAAACATGGGGGCCACCACCCCGTCCGCCAGGTTTTCCGCCACGGTTTCGATGACCCCCCGCCTGATTTCCTCCGGACCCAACTGGGAGGTATCCCTTCCCACGATCATACCCAGGTGGGACCGGGCGTCCTCCAGGTTCCCTTTGCTGAGGGCCTCTTCCACCTTGCGGCTTTCATAATGCAGGCTACGGGTGGCCAGACCGGTGTATAAAAAATAGGCGAGGACCGCGAAACCGGCCAGCCGGGGCAGAAACATCACCGCCCCCAGCAGTCCCAGAGCCCCGATCAAGGTAGTCCCCATCACCCCCAGCCAAAAGAGGACTCCGGCGCCCACCCGGGACCGGTAGCAGACCCCTTCCCAATACTCGATAACCCGGCCCAGAAACCGGATGGGATGGGGCCATTGGGGCGGGTCCCCCAGGAGGAGGTCGAGAAAGTAGGCCGCCAAAAAAGGGAAGGCCAGTCCCATTAGGTGCTCCTGTAAGTATGGTTCTTAGTTTTCGGTTTTCGGTTTTCTGTTTTCGGTTTTCGGTTTTCGGTTTTCGGTTTTTTTTACTGCTCACTGCTCGCTGCTCACTACTTCAAAACCTCCCTCAAGGCCTCCAAAAGCCGCTGATTCTCACCCCGGGAGCGCACCGCCACCCGGATGAACCTCTCATCCAGACCCCGGAAGTTGCTGGCGTCCCGGATCACGACTCTATGCGGCAACAATGCCTGGCGCAAGGCGGCCGCGGTAAAATCCGGGCGGGCGAGCTTCACCAGGAGGTAATTCACCTCGCTGGGAAAGGTTTTCAGCCCGGGCAAGGAGGCAAGACCCTGGAAGAGGAATTCCTTCTCCTCCCGGATCAAAGCCCGGGAGCGGGCCATATACTCCCGGTCCTCAAGGCAGGTCCGGCCCATGGCCTGGGCCAGGGTGTTCACCGACCAGGGCTCCTGCAGCGCTCCCAGGCGGCTGATGCTCTCCGGAGCCGCCAGAAGGTACCCCAGGCGCATGCCGGGGATGGCAAAAAACTTGGTGAAGGAGCGCAGAATCAACACCCGGGGAAATTGGGCCAGATGCGTCTTGAAAGAAGCCTCTTCCACAAAATCCACAAAGGCCTCATCCAGCAGCAACATGACGCCCGCAACATCCAACCGGGCCGCCACCTCCAACAACAACTCCGGCCTCAGCAGAACCCCGCTGGGGCTGGCGGGCTGGGCCAGAAAGACCAAATCCGCGCCCTGGGGGTCTAGCGGCCCTTCCAGGGTGAAATTTTGGGCCTCGGTGGTGATCTGATACTCCACCGGCACCCCGGCCGCGTTTAAGGCATGCTCGTATTCGCTGAAGGCCGGGGCCACGATCAGCGCCTTTTGGGGCTTGAGGGCCCGGGCCGCCAGGTAGATGAGTTCCGTGGAGCCGTTTCCCACCAGGATCTGCCCGGGGTCGAGGTCATGGTAGGCCGCCAGATCTTGCCGCAACTCCAGACAGCGGCGGTCCGGATAATGGACGATTTCCGGCAGGGCCTCCTGGATGGCCCCGGGGATTCCCGGAGGGAATCCCAATGGGTTGATATTGGCGGAAAAATCCAGAAGTTCACTAAGCTCCAGCCCCAAAGTCCGGGCCAGGTGATAAACGTCGCCCCCGTGGGGCGGGGTCTTTTCCAGTGTTTTATTAACCATATGCATCAGTTCGAGGATAATTTGAAAGTCGTTTTTCCACACTGCTCATTCCCAAGCTCTGCTTGGGAATGCCATTGGCCGCGAAGCTCCTGCTTCGCTCTGCTTATAATTGAATCATGGCCCTGATCCGGTCCACATCCAGGTGCTGGCGCAGCAAATCCGCCAGGCGGTCCAGTTGCGTCTCCTGAAAATCCCGGAAAGACAAGGCCGAGTTAGCCTCCCCAGCCAGCCCCCGGTCCCGGGAAATCTCTAATAGAAAATCCCGGCGGAATTGGTCGTTATCAAAGAGGCCATGGAGATAAGTCCCCCAAACGCGCCCGTCAGGACTGAGCCAACCGTCCCCGACTTGCACCGGCGCCCCGTTGCGGCTGATAATCTCGAAGGCCGGCCGGCCTTCGCCCCGGGGCAAGCTCTCCCCCATGTGGATTTCATAGGCGTTAATGGGCGCCCCGTCCCCTTCCACCCCGGCCGCCCGGGCCTTCACCTGGGTGGTGGTCTTGGCTCCGGCCATGGTGGTGACCACCGGCAGCAGCCCCAAGCCCCTCTCCGTCCGGGGCGGCCCTTCCACCCCCAGGGGGTCCCGGACCTCCTCCCCCAAAATCTGGTAGCCTCCGCAAATCCCCACCACCTGGCCGCCATTTTGGGCAAAGGTTTGAATCTGCGCAAACAGCCCGGTCTCTTTAAGATAGAGGAGGTCGCTGATGGTATTCTTGGTCCCGGGCAGAATCAGCAGGTCCACCCCGTCCAGACCGTGGCGCGGCTCCAGGTACCGCAGGGAAACCCCCGCCTCCTGGTCCAGGGGGTCGAAATCGGTATAGTTAGAGATATGGGGCAGGCGCACCACGCCGAGGCGCAGGCAGGCGGCTGCGGACCAATCTCTGGCGCAATGCTTGCGCCCCAGGGCCACGCTGTCCTCTTCCGGGATCACCAAATCCGGGGCATAGGGCAGCACCCCCAGAACCGGCCGCCCGGTACGCTTCGCAATAATCTTTTCCCCCTCGGCAAACAGAGCCGGGTCCCCCCGGAATTTGTTGATGATAAACCCGGCCAGCAAGCGGCGTTCCCCGGGGGTCAGGAGATGATAGGAGCCGATGGTGGCCGCAAAGACCCCGCCCCGGTCGATGTCCGCCACCAGGAGCACCGCGGCCCCGGCCTTTTTGGCCATGCTGAAGTTCACCAGGTCGTTTTTCTTCAGGTTCAGCTCCACCGCGCTGCCGGCCCCCTCCAGGACAATAAGCTCATATGCGGCGCTGAGGCGGCGGTAGCTTTCCATCACCTTCCTCACCAGCCGGGGCTTGTGCCGGTAATAGTCCTGGGCGGCAAAGTCGCCGTAAACCTGCCCGTGGACGATTACCTGGGACCCCACTTGACTGCTGGGTTTAAGCAGGATGGGGTTCATATCCACGTGGGGGATAAGCCCCGCGGCCTGGGCCTGGACCACCTGGGCCCGGCCCATCTCCCCGCCCTCCGGGGTGATGAAGCTATTCAAGGCCATATTCTGGGCCTTAAAAGGGGCGACTCTGATACCCTCCTGGCGGAAGATACGGCAGAGTCCGGCCACCATCAGGCTTTTGCCCACGTCCGAGCCGGAACCCAATATCATTAAAGGACGGTATTTCATGTGAAGTTGCCAGTGGCCAGTAGTCAGTAGTCAGTTTGACTACTGGCTACTATCTTCCCCCACCTGATACTTGCTCAGATAACCCCGCGGGGTAATCATATAAGGACCATACGTAAAAGTCTGGGAATTGCCCACGATGACGATGGTTTGCATGTCTACCTGATGCATCAGCATCTCGGCCAAGGTGGTGACCGTCACCTCTTGGCCCTCCCGCCTGGCCTTAACCACAATGCCCACCGGCGTCGCCGGGTCTTTGACTTTCAGCAATATTTCCCGCACCGCGCCCAACTGCCAGTCCCTTTTTTTGCTCTTGGGGTTATACAGGACGATGACCAGATCCCCGGCCGCGGCCAGTTCCACCCTTTTTTGAATCATCTCCCAGGGGGTGAGCAGGTCGCTTAAGGAAATGACCGCGAAATCGTGCATCAGCGGCGCGCCCAAGAGGGCCGCGGCCGCGCCCAGGGCCGGCACCCCGGGGACCATCTCCAGGTGGAAGTCCACCTCGCCGTTATCTTCCGGAGGCCCCACCTTCAGCCCCCGGGCCGCGCAAATCTCCAGCACCAGCCCGGCCATGCCGTAGATGCCCGCGTCCCCGCTGGACACCAGGGCCACCCATTGCCCGGCCCGCGCCCGGTCAATGGCCGCCTGGCAGCGTTTCACCTCGGCCTTCATCCCCGAGGATAGAATCTCTTGGTGGGTTAAAAATGGCTTTATCAGGTCTAGGTAAGTGCGGTAGCCCGCCACCACCTGGGCCGCGTCCAGCGCCGCTTTGGCCCGGGGGATGACGTATTCCGGGAAACCCGGCCCCAGGCTCACCACTGTCAGGCGGCCCGGGCTACGGCCAGAGTGGCGTTGGCCCCCTTCACCTTGGCCAGGATCAGCTCCCCGCCCCCGGCCTTCAGGGCCGCGGCTTCGCTGACGCTCATCACCCCCAGATGTTTCGCCACCTGCGGGGATGGATGGGGTACGTTTACGGTTTTCAGTTCCTCGGCGGTAAACCATAGAAATTCCACTCCCAACTCTTGGGCTGCCTGCCGCAGGCCGGGTTCCTCCTTTTTCGCCTCAATGGTGGCCAGGGCCTTTAGGGATGCGAGAGAAAGCCTTTCCTGCCTGAATATTTTTTGTATAAATTCAATAAGTTCTCCGACAGGGGTGCCCTTGTGACAACCCATTCCGGCCACCAGGTTCCGGGGCCTTAGAATCAGCCATTCCGGCGGCCAGTCCCCTTCCCGAAAACCTACATAGACTCCGGGGCCTGCACCGGCCGGGGCCGCGTTCACTTTGCTTTCAATGATAAATAGGCCGGGATTCTCCCTGACGATATCTGCCAGATAACCCTCCGGGTCCACTAAACGGACGGGCCGCCCGGACAAGAGCGCCATGCTCACCTGCCGCACCGGGGCCAGATTTTCGATCAGCAAACCCCGCTCCGCCGCCAGGGAATCCAGGGCCGGCAGTTTTTGCACGTCGGTGGCGGTGGTGATCACCGGGGTGCCGTCCAGAATCCGCGCCACTTCCCGGGCCAGGTCATTGGCCCCCCCCAGGTGCCCGGAGAGCAGGCTGACGGCAAACTGCCCCGCCTCATCCACCACCACCACCGCCGGGTCTTTATCCTTCCCCCGAAGATAAGGGGCAATACCCCGCACCACAATCCCCGCGGCCATGACGCAGACCAGATTTTCGCTCTGTTCGAAGGCTTCCTGAAAAACCGCGGCCACGTTATCGAAGGCCCCGACTTCGGGGTCCTCCCCGCCCTGGGAGCGCGGCAGCCAGCACCGGGCTCCCGCCAGGCCCCGGCAGATTTCCCGGGCCAGGGCCGCGCCCTGGGGGGTGAGGGCCAGGACCCTAATGGCGCGTTCCATCATTCACCAGACCATCCATACAATCTAACGGTGGGCGGAAAGCTGTTAAAGTCCCCCTTTCCTAAAGGGGGATTTAGGGAGATTTTGCGACGCCCATGAAAATCCCCCCTGCCCCCCTTTAGAAAAGGGGGGTAAAAATCAGCCGGGCCACTTTCTTTCACAATAATGGTGGTCAAAGACTTTATCTCTAATCTTCTGAACCTGAACGATACCCATGGGAAAATGTCCGGTCGTAGAGTTTGGACTGAGCCTTAAGCTTACTTTCCCTGGCGTTCAGGGCCGGGCTCACCATGATCAGGGCCTGGCGCTCGATGCCCGCCTCTTTGACCTTGGCGGCGATATCCGCCAGGGTGCCCCGGATGATCCGCTGGTCCGGCCAGCTCACCCGGTAGGCCACCACCACCGGCGCGCTGGGGCCGTAAGAGCCGGTGAGGTCCGCCACCACCTGGTCAATCAGTTTGGTGCTGAGATAAATGACTAAGGAGGCCCCGGGCCTGGCCAACTTATCCAGTGACTCCGCCTCCGGAACCGGGGTGCGCCCCGCGGCCCGGGTCAAAATGATGGTCTGGGTTACTTCCGGCAGGGTGAGTTCCTGGGCCAGGGCCGCGGCTGCGGCGGACGCGGCGGTGACCCCGGGAATTACCTGGCAGGGAATCTCCTCCTGCTCCAGGATTTCCAGTTGCTCCTGCATGGCGCTGAACAGCGCAGTGTCCCCGGAGTGGACCCGCACCACCCGTTTTCCGGCCCGGTGCGCCTCGATAATCTTGGCGACGATCTGCTCCAGGGCCAGGCTCGCGGTATCGATCAAGGCGGCTGCCGGTTTGGCCCAACCCAGGACCGCGTCCGATACCAAAGAACCGGCGTACAGGACCACGTCCGCCTGAGCCAAAGCCCGCTGCCCCTTGACCGTGATCAACTCCGGGTCACCGGGACCTGCTCCTAGAAAAATGACGGGAAATTTATCTGCCATTTAACCTTCTATTCTAAATTTATTCTTGCGTCTTTGCGCCTTGGCGACTTGGCGTGGGAACTATTTATTGCCGGTAACGATCCACACCGGATTTAAAGCTTGCATAAAACTCCCCCCCGCCAATGCCCGGGAACGGCTCACCTGGAGTTGGACCACTTCCATCTGCCAACCCGCGTCCGTGAGGACCGCCCGGGCCATCTCGAGGGTCTCCAGCAAGGCCGCGGTGAGGACCACTTTACCCCCGATCTCCAGGCGAACCAAGACCTCTCTGAGGATGTCTCCTAAATCCCGGCCGCCGCCGCCGATGAATACCCGGTGAGGGTCAGGCAGGCCGGCCAGACAACCGGGTGCCTGGCCGCAGACCACTTCTAAAGACGACACCCCGAACTTGGCGGTATTGGCCTTGATCTGCCCGGCCCGTTCCGGGTTTTGCTCAACGGCGAAGATTTTACCGCCGGGGGTCAGGAGGCTGGCCTCCAGGCCCACGGAGCCGCAACCTGCGCCCAGGTCCCAGAGGACCAAACCGGGATATAACTCCAGTTTGGCCAGGACCACAGCCCGGACCTCCGCTTTGGTAATCAGGCCCTGCTCATGTTCAAAAGCCTCTTCCGGCAGCCCCAGATGCAAAGGGGCTGTCCCAGGCGGTGGCGAGGACGTGTCCAAGGTACATGATTTTTGTAGTGGCGAACCTTGTATTCGCCCAACGTCCGGAGCGAACACAAGGTTCGCCCCTACATTCAATGTCTCTTTAGCTGCAACCTGGCCGGACAGAATTATCACCATATTTAGGGGCGAAAATTCCCGGTCCTGCGCCTCTTCCGGGCTGAGCCAGGTGAGGCGCTCTGTTTCCTGGCCCAGGTCCTCCAACACGCAAAGCCGGGCTGCGCCCTGGCCCCGTTCCGACAGCAACCGGGCAATTGCCGTGGGATTGTGTTCCGGGTCGGTATAAACGATCAACTTCTCCGCGCCCTCAAGAGCCGCCTTCAGAGGCTCCCAGCCCCGGCCGTGGAGGCTGATGATCTGCGCGTCCTGCCAGGCCATCTGCAAGCGGGCGCAGGCGGCCTGGACTGCGGTGATATTGGAGTGCACGATAACCTGCTCCGGCCCCAGGACTTTTACCACCAGGGGACCCACTCCGTAGTAAAGTGGGTCTCCCGAGGCCAGGACCACCACCCGGTGGTCCGCAGCCAGGGCCGGGATTTGGGCCAGGGTGCCTTCCGGATCTTTACCTAGGACAATCTTTTGGGCCGGATGATCCGGAAAATACCCCAGGAGGCGCCGCCCCCCCACCAGCACCTGGGCCTCCCGGATGATCTCTAGTGCCCTGGGCGTCAAGTCCGCCGGTGACATGCCCAGGCCCACTACGTGTATAGGAATCATTTCAAATCTCTGTTTCGAAAAGATAAGCCTCACGCAAAGACGCCAAGGCGCAAAGCAAGACGCAAAATATTTTCATAATTTATGGGTGAGCCAAGGTCCCATGAAGCACTGTCCCAAACAATTCTAACGTCATAACCCAGGCTTTCCTGCCCAGGATTATTACCAAGGCGGGCGAGACGCCCGCCCTACCATTATTATTTCTTGCGCCTTTGCGTCTTTGCGTCTTTGCGTGATATTCTTTATTCTGATTGTCCCGGACTCGCGCCCCCGCCCTGCCACAGAGGAGCACCGGCAAAATCCAGGATCACCGCGGCCAAATCCGGAACGGAACCGGCATAATCCCGCAAGGCCGCCAGCATCCCCTCCCCCACCGCAGCTATCACTGACCTGGCGTCAGCCGCCAATAACAGTTCCAACGCCTGCCGGGCGGTGTTGGCCCGGGC
>JAQTXE010000330.1 GCA_028688935.1 Syntrophales bacterium | reverse complement strand
CATTAATCAGGGCCATTTTATCCAGGGCATCTTGGAGCGATTCGTTCCAGAAGGCCCGGACCACGGTATGGGTGGCCACGTCTTTGGCGATGATCAATTGGGCCAGGGTGTCTTCAAAGAGCACCTCCCGGATATCGTTGATGGAGAGGATGCCGGTCATCTTGCCTTGGGCGTTGACCACGGGGAAATAGGATTCCGGGGAATCGGTAACCATCTTAATGAGTTCTCCGAAAGGCAGGTCTTCCGGGATGGAGACCACTTTCCTGGGCAGGATGGCCTCCTTCACTTGCGCCCTCTCCAGCAGCCCCCGGGCAAACTCTCCCAAGTGGGCGGGGGACGCCAGGCGGGTGACCAGTTGTTTCTCATAAAGACTGGTCTTACCCAAAATCAGGTAGGAAATGGCGGAGACCAGCATCAGGGGCACCAGCAGGGTGTAGCTGGCGCACATCTCGCAAGCCATAATGATGGAGGCCACCGGCACCTTGGCCACCCCGGCGAAAAACCCGCCGATGCCCACCAGCACAAAGGATTTGGGGTTGATAACCCAGGTGGGAGCCAGGCTATGCCCCAGAAAGCCGAAGGCCCCGCCCAGCATGGCGCCGATGAATACCGAAGGTCCGAAGACGCCGCCGCTGCCGCCGGAGCTGATGGTGCAAGTGGTAGCCAGGATTTTCAAAAAGGCCAGCAGCAGCATGATTTTCCAAAGAATCTTCCCCTCCATGGCCACCTGAATCCAGCCGTAACCGCCATCCAGAACGGGGGGTCCCAGTAAGGCGATGGCGCCCAGCATCAGACCCCCCAAGGCAGGCTTGAGGATTCTCGGGATTTTCAAGGGGTGGAAAAACCGGTCCCGGGCGCCGTAAAATACCTTGATATACACATATCCCACCAAGGCGCAGATGCCGCCGAAGAGGATATAAGCCAAAAGCTCCCTGGGTTCAAAATTGACCTTCCCGGGGAAAAAGAGGGTCGCCCGCCCGGAGTATTGGTCAAAGACCGAGGAAGCGACGATGGAGGCCACAATGCAGGGCATGATGGCCTCAAATTCAAACTCGGTCTCCCGGTACAGGACCTCGGGGGCGAAGAGGGCCGCGCCTAAAGGCGCATGGAAGATGGCGCCGATCCCGCCGGCGGCGCCGGCCAGCACCAGGATGCGCCGGTCCCGGGCGCTGAGGCGCATCATGGTGGCCAGGATCGACCCCAAACCTGCGCCGATCTGGGCGATGGGACCTTCTTTACCCGCGGAACCGCCGGTGCCGATGGTGAGGGCCGAGGCCAGGACTTTGATGGGCGGCACCCGTTTGCGAATGAGACCGCCGGCATGGTGAAAGGCTTCGATCATGGCATCGGTGCCGTGACCCTCCGCCTCGGGGGCCCAAATAAAGACCAGGAGGCCGGCGGCCAAGCCGCCCAGGGCGGGGAGGAGCAGGAAGAGCCAGGTGCGGGTCTGGGCCTGACTGGCGATCAATAACGGTTCCGACCCTTTTATGGGTTCCAGATAGCCGGTGGGAAGATTAAGGAAGAAGTGCAGGGTATTTTTCAGAAGCTCTTCGAAAAAGATGGCCCCCAAACCAGCCATGATGCCCACGACGATGCTGAGCAGGGGCCAGCGGACGTGACTCGACCAGCCATAGCGCTCGTCCTCCGCGGGGGCAAAAAAGGCCGAGACGCCTTTTTTCATGGAGGAAAACCATTTCAGATAACCCATGCCCGGACTCCAGCTTCGGAGGAGAGGCTAAACTCCACTACCTCCTCTTCTTAAAGCTCTACGCTGACCATAGGAAGCACGATAGCACAATTACGGGTGGCAAGTCCATTGCAGCGGAATTTTGACCCACCGCCACCTGACCCTCGGGGAGCTCCCGGGGCGGGTATACCGCCCGTACCCGGCACCTACGCATCTTGATTTTGTTGCTCAAGATGGTTTAAAAATAGAAGCAATGCCAAGATTAAGACTCTGTTTAACTTAACACTTTAATATAAAGATTATCGGCTTTAGACCCCTGGGATCAAGTCTGGGGGAGAAACCGGGGAGGTAAAGATGGGGGCCTTAAAAATTAAAAAAGCAATCTGGATAATGGCGGGCGTCTTGGTGCTGATGCCGTTCTTCCCGGTTTACGGGGCCCAGAAGACGGCCCAGGATTACCTTACCCGGGGAAAAGAATTGTTAAAGGCCAAAAAACTTGACCAGGCCATCGCCGCTTTCACCAAAGCCGTTAAAGCCGATCCCCGATCCGCTCAGGCTTATAATAATCGAGGCGTCGCTTACTGTCAGAAAGGAGAGCTTAAAAAAGCCGTGGCCGACTTCAACCGGGCCATCAAGCTAGACCCCAAATATGGAAAGGCTTATAATAATCGCGGCGTCACTTTATGGTATCAAGGGAAAAGGGAGCTTGCCGAAAAAGACCTTAAGAAAGCGGAAAGCTTCGGGATCAAGATCAACAGAAAGGCGTTGGAGTCCCTGTCTACCCCACCTTGAGGAGCCGCGGCCCCTAATAATATTGAATTTCCTTGACCTGCCGGAGGCTTAGAGCATAAATAAGGGCTAAAAAACCCCTGACGCATCCATTCATGACCAGCAATAAAACCCTTAAAAATCTGCTCGCTCTTCCCCTTTTCTTCCTCACCGGCGTGATTCCCTTCCTGGTGGGCACGTTCCTGGCAGGGGTGGCCGGTTTTCCGGTGCATTGGGGGGTCTTTCTCGCCGGGGTCCTGGCCCTGGCCGCCCTCATCCTGGCGGCCGGGGGCAGCCGCCTGGCTTTTGCCCCCGCGGAGGGCCGCTGGCCCGGCCAGGGGCTGCTCTCCTCGAAAGATGCCCAGATCCTGGCCTATGCCGGAGTGGGCCTGGCCACGGCGCTGGGATTGATTCTGCGATTCTGGGCCGGCACCGGCATCTGGACCATCCCTTTAGGGGGATACGGCATCTTGTGCAGTTATTTCTATTTCGCGCCCCCCTTTAAATGGTACCAACGAGGCTTGGGAGAGTTCTTGAGCGGCCTTAGTTTCGGTTTGCTGCCGGTGGCCGCGGGGTTATATCTGCAAACCGGCCATCTGCTCACCGAGGTCCTGCTCTACGGCCTCCCCCTGTCCTGCACCGGCTTCAACCTTCTCCTGATTTATGGTTTTCCCCACCTGGAGGAAGAAGCCCCTGCACCCCGCCACGGCCTGGTGGCCAAGGTGGGACCGGTGGCCGGGGCCCTCATTTATACCTTGATGAATATCCTGGCCATTGTCGGTCTGGTCGTGGCTCTCTTGTTTCCCGCCAATCCCCTGCCCTTCCGGGTCGGGTTTATCTTGCTGATTGTTCTGGCCGTGATTAACCAGGAACTTATTAAAAGGAAGGATTATCTCCGGGAAGCCGGTATTGACCGCCTCTGCCGCCTTACCTTGGCCCAGCATCTGGCCATGGGCCTGGTATTTGTCATCTCTTTGTGGCATAGGTGGTAATAAAAGTGTATGCTTATCAGTAGGATACCCTGTTAGGGACAAAGGCGGCGAAAAAAGCGGCGCCCACCATTTTTTTCAGGATAATCTTACATGCACCATAAAGACCGGCGCACCCGGAGCAAGTGGCAGAAGGCGGTGGCCTTGGCCCTGCTGCTTGCCCTGGCGCCGGCCTGCATGGTGAGCCCGGCCCAGATTTACATCCCGTTGGCCTATGCCTTCACCGGCCTGTGCATCGCCCTCCTCATCTCCCCCACTCCCACCGCGGCGGTGGTGGGGCTGGTGGGCGGGGGGCTCATCGGTGCCGCGGTCTATAACAACTCCCTTAAGGGCCAGTTGGTGGAACCTCGAAGGCCGGCGCCGGGAAAATAACCTGCATTCATGACACCTAAAGGGACACAGGGTCCCCGAGGCCCTAAAGACGGAGAAACAGTATCGGCCACCAT
>JAQTXE010000329.1 GCA_028688935.1 Syntrophales bacterium | reverse complement strand
CCGCAGCGTCAAAGCCCGGATCGTCGATGGGGGTATTGGCTATATTAAACTGGCCAATTTTCAGGACCAGACCGACCGTGACTTACAGAACTACCTGAAGCAGATGGGAAAACGCCTTAAGCCTTTTAACGGCCTGATCCTGGATCTTCGTAATGATCCGGGCGGCCTGTTGGAACAGGCGGTGCGGGTGGCGGACGAATTCCTGAAGTCCGGACTGATCGTCTACACCGAAGGCCGCACCCCCCAGCAGAGCATGCGCTTTTATGCCCATCACCGGGGCAAGGTGGAAATCCCCGTACCCCTGGTGGTCCTGATCAACGAGGGCAGCGCCTCGGCCTCCGAAATCGTGGCCGGCGCCCTCAAGGACCAGAAGCGGGCCTTCCTCATCGGCACCAAGAGCTTCGGCAAAGGCTCGGTGCAAACCATCATCCCTCTGGAAGACGGCTCGGCCCTGCGCCTGACCACGGCCCTTTATTACACTCCCAGCGGCATCACCATCCAGGACAAGGGTATTCTCCCGGATGAGGTAGTCAAGGAACCGGAGATCCCTGCGGGCAAATCCCTGGCCAAGGTCCGGGAAGAGAACCTGAAGAAGCATATGCTTAAAAAAGGGCTGACCGATAAACCCTGGTCCGAACCCATTAGCGAGGCGGAATTGAAGCAGGACCCGCAATTGCAGCGGGCCGTGGAACTGATCCGTCACTGGCCCCCCAGAAAGATGGCGCAAAAAGCCAAGTGAGGGTTTTCCGTTTTCCGTTTTCCGCAAATAGAGAAACTCTTGTTGAAGTAATAGGGGGGAATGAATAAATCATTCCCCCTCTTTTCTAAAGAGGGTAGGTTAGCTTGTCATTAAACCCCTTTCCCTAACCCCCATTGATCATTAATTAACTATAAAAACTGCCAATTTTTTCATTATTCGGATTTGAAATGTCCACTTCTTTTCACGGAAAACGGGAAACCGAAAACGGAAAACCGGTGGTACCGCAGGCCTTGCCCCTGGTAGCTATCATTGGCCGGGCCAACGTGGGGAAATCCACCCTCCTTAACCGCCTCACCCGCTCCGCCCAGGCCCTGGTAGCGGATTTTCCGGGGGTCACCCGGGACCGCCTCTACGGCCGCGTGGATTGGCAAGACCATGCTTTCTTGTTGGTGGACACCGGAGGTTTGGTGGGGGGGGAAGAGGCCTTGGGAGAGCTGGTGCGCCGTCAGGCCGAGGCCGCGGTGGCCGAAGCCGATGTCCTGCTTTTGGTGATGGACGGCAAAGAAGGCCCCCAGGCCGGAGATGCCGAGGTCATCGACTATCTACGCCGCACCGGCAAATCTTTCCTCCTGGCGGTGAATAAAATCGACCACCCGGGCAGGGAGGAGATCCTGCCGGAATTCTACCGCTTCGGGGTCGATCCCCTCTTTCCCGTGGCCGCGGCCCATGGTTTGGGTATCGGCGCCCTGCTGACGGCCCTGGTGCTGCTCCTGCCCCGCCCCGGGGAGGCTGCCGAAGCCGCGCCCGGCATCCGGGTGGCCATCCTGGGCCGCCCCAACGTGGGCAAATCCTCCCTGGTCAACCGTTTCCTGGGGGAAGAGCGTCTCATGGTGAGTCCTTTGCCCGGCACCACCCGGGACGTGGTGGATATTACCATCCATTGGCAGGAACAGGATTACGTCCTGGTGGATACCGCGGGGTTGCGCCGTCCCAGCCTGGTGGCCGCGGGCCTGGAAAGGCAGATGGTCCTCAAGGCCATCAAGGCCCTCTCCCGGGCGGAGGTGGCCCTGCTCCTCCTGGACGCCCAGGAAGGAGTGACCCAGCAGGACTTGCGCATCGCCAGTCTCATCAATGACCAGGGCAAGGGCTGCCTCATCCTGGTCAATAAGTGGGATCTGGTGCAGGGGGGGCCCCAACAGGCCAAGAAAATCCTGGAACGGGTGGCCGCCGATCTGGAGTTTATGGCTTACGTGCCGGTACTGCCGGTTTCCGTCAAAACCGGGCACAATCTGCCCAAGATCTTTCCCCTGGTCAATACCATCGATTCCCAGAGCCGCCACCGGGCCCCCACCCGGGAACTCAACCTCCTCCTCAAAGAAATCACTGAGCGGGTGCCTCCCTCCCGCTACCGGGACCGCCCGGTAAAATTCTACTACCTCACCCAGGCGGAAGTCCAACCCCCCACCTTCATCGCCTTTGTCAACCAACCCGCAGGCGTCAAAGACTCCTACCGCCGCTATCTGCTGAAGCAACTCCGGGAAAGACTGGGCCTCACCTACGCCCCCCTGCGCCTCTATCTCAAGGGCCGGCAGCGCCGGAAATAATCCCCCCCCGGCCCAGAGGACCTAAAGGTTCACCAAAAAAAATAGCCCTGGCTTGAAAAAGCCAGGGCTAATCTGTTTCCCTTCTGTAAATCTCTGTCCTTTATACCGGTTGCCGTAAGTTTTTTCCGCCCCCCCTCACCCTGCCCCTCTCCCCCCGCCGGGGGGCTTATTATTACCCACAAGTTTTTATCTTGTGGATATTCCAGAATTATTTCCCTCTCCCCTCGGGGGTAGGGTGAGGGGGGGCAAAGTAAATGTCCATCCTGATGATAAGAGGCGAAGGGGGTAAAAGACGCCACCCCCACCCCGGCCCTCCCCCCTCGAAGGGGGAGGGGGAAAAGCTTTCAAGACTTCATGTGGATCATTGATTAGATATTTATCTGTCGGCAACATGAAACTGCTTTAAGGTCCGATTTACTCCATCCCTCCATTTGTGGGTAATGATGAGCCGGGGGGATAGGGAATAAGAGGAAAGAACTTTTGGCAAATGCTATAGTGAAATTTAGTGAATAGTACCCCCCACCCTTAGCATTCCCGGCCAGGGCTGGAGCAACTGCCGGTTTTTCAGGAAGGTTTAAGCTTTTACCAGATGCAGTCTGGGGCGGCCACCGGGCTGGCGCTCCGGTTTGTGCAAATTGCCCCTTTTCAGCGCGTTTTTGACCCGGATCCCGTTGATCAAAAAGTAGGCGATCACCGCCCGTTCCCAGGCGGGTGAGACCTCCAATTCCTCCATACGGGATTTGAAATGATTAAGAAGTTCGGTTAGTTCCGGTTCGTCATAGGCCAATACGCGGTCAGCTAAACGTTCAATGGCTTCTGCGATCATTTATGATTTTTCTTCCCTGAAACGATTTTCTTTTCCAACGGGCACCGTAGAACACCTGGAACAAAAAGTCAAGAAAAAGTGCACTTGTTAGAAATTCGAAAAAATTTTGTAGGGAACGACCTTTCGGGGCATGCATTTATGCATGCGGCAGCTTTTGCAAATATATCTTAAAAATAATTATTTTTCAAATCCCTCTAATCTGACCCATAATCCGTTTTGATAAGCTCAGGTGGCGGCGTCTTTAATCAAGCAGCAGTAATGGGAGCAAACCTGGCTGCGCCCTCCCAAAGGCGAATTTGGTCACAAAGGCATTCTGAGATCCGGAGTTGCCCGGCCAGGATTGCGCCGCATTTTTTAGGGGAAAATTAACGGAAAAGGTGAGGCCTGAGAGGATGACATGGCCCACGGCATCGGCGGCCAGGCCGTAGGTGCGGTCATCATGTCTCCCGCCGAAGTAGGTAGAATAGCCCAGGGTGGCGCCCCCGGGGGCAATTTGCATAAAGAGGGCGTCCCAGCCCCCCTGGCGCGTCGGGTACAGGGCGTTTTGGGTGTGCGGCAAATTTTGCGGCGCCTCCACCGGCTGATCGGAAGGCGTGTATAGCTGGCCCGGGGCATTGGTCTCTCCGGCTACATAGACCGCTCCCCGGGCATCGACGCCCACGCTGGTGCAGAAGCTGCCCCATTGTCCGTCTGCCGATCCGCCTCCCAAGAAGGTGGCGTAGATAAGGGATGCTTCCTTATCCAAGGAAGGATCGATCTTCA
>JAQTXE010000065.1 GCA_028688935.1 Syntrophales bacterium | reverse complement strand
CTCTTCCGCCAGCTGCTCTTTCAGCATGGCCAGTATCTGGGAGGTGTTGCCAAAACCCTCGTGGGGCGAGCCGTTAAGGGCCACTGCCTGGTATTGAAAAGACATGCCGCCTTCCTCCTTTTTATCGATCCTAGAATTTCCAATGCCGAGGGAACTTCTCCCTGGGCGATTTGTCCCGGGATAGCCGGTTCAAGCAGCCTTCCGGCCTCTGCCAATAACCGCTTCATTTCTCTTGAGACCGCAGACTCATTACCCGTTGTTGAAAAACCCGGTCGATGATATAGGCCCTTAAGGCCCGGGCCGCCCGGGTAAGCTCCAGGGTGAAGATGGCGTTTTGCTCCAGGGGCAGGTGGCCGGTGAGCCGCTCACGCACCGCCATCTCATGATCCACGATTTCCTCCGCCAGGAGGTGATAGAAGCCGCAATCGGCCGGAGTCACCCCCAATTCCAGGCCGCCCCGGAGCAACCGCCCCATGGCCACATCCTCCTGATCGAATTTGCCGGCCTTGAGGGGTAACAATACATTGGCAGCCAGCAATTCTTTCACCTCCTGGAGGCTAAGCCCCGTGGCCCGGCAGAAGGCTTGCTCACTAAGTAACTCCCCTGCCGTGGGCGCCCCCCCGAAAATGACCGCGTTCAATTCCTGGAAAGCCAAAAACTCCCGCCCGGGCTCTGGACCCTGAAGAATCTTTTTGATTTCTTCCAAGGGCAGACGATGCTTTTTTTGCATAAACTTGATGAAAATGAGGCGGTCCACACAAGCAGGATCATAGTAGGCCATATTGCGGCTGGTCTTGAGCGGCAGGGGCAACAGGCCCTCGTTCAGGTAATGGAGAATAGTGGACTTCGGCACCCCGGAGGCCGCCACCAGATCCCGCATCTTCAGTCCTGGCGAATCTTTTGTAGTTTTGGCGGGCCTACCTCCCGGTTTAACCGGGCTCCTGCTCTTTTTACTTAAATCTTCTTGAGAATCCATAAGTTGAACCTTTTTGGCCTTTATTGCCGGTAATAGAACGGTAAATCAAATGTTCCTGGGTCTCTTGCTTTGAAGCGCAATCTATCTCATATAGCATAAAGTGTCAAGTGTCAATATACACTTTGTGCTATTAGGGAGCCTTTTCCAGGGAGATTTACGGGGTTTTTTCCTTAGAGACACAAAGGACCAGGAGTTTCAGAAAGTACCATAAAAAGAGAGGGTGGGCCCCGGGGCCTACCCTCTCTTTTTATTCTCTGGGAATCTCCAGGATCTGTATGCTTCTCAGGTGAGTCTTGTCATCCCCCCGCGGCCCGGATCTGCATCAGGTCGATATGGTGCGAGTTAAGCCAGCGGTAGATGGTCTTGCTGCATACCCTAAGCCGCCGGGAGAGGGCGGAGATATTGCCCCCTTCCGCCAAGAGGAGTTCTTCCAGTTGGGCCCGGTCCGGCCGGGCAGGGAGCTCGGTGACCCGGGGATTTAAGGGGGGCAGGCCCGGTTCTGATCTCTGAAAGGTAAAAGACAGGTCCCGTTCCCGGATCATTCTCCCGGCGCTAAAAAGCACCGCCCGGGTGATGACGTTTTTGAGTTCCCGGACGTTTCCCGGCCAGTGGTGTTGCGTGAGACGCCGGGCCGCGGCCGGAGTAAAACGCACCCGGTGCGCCCGGCTGTGGGGTGGGCCCGCGTCCCGGGCGAAATGGGAGGCCAGGAGCAAAACGTCCTCCCCCCGCTCCCTCAAGGGGGGCAACTGGATGAGGAGTACGGCCAGGCGGTCGTACAGGTCCTGGCGAAAACGGCCCTGGGAGATAAGGCCCGGCAGGTCCTGATTGCTGGCGGCCACCAGGCGCACGTCCACCTGCACCGGCGCGTCGGCGCCCACCGGCTCGATCTCCCCTTGCTCCACGGCCCGGAGCAGGCGGGGCTGCACGGACAGAGGCAGGTCCCCCACTTCATCTAGGAAGAGGGTGCCCCCATGGGCCAGTTTGAACTTGCCGGAGCGGGTACGGCGGGCGTCGGTGAACGAGCCCTGCAAATGGCCGAAGAGTTCGCTGCCGGCCAGAGGTTCCAGGTAGGTGGCGCAATTGGTCCGCAAAAATGGCCGGCTCCGGCGGGGACTAAGCTGCCAGAGGGCTTCGGCCACCAATTCTTTACCGGTACCCGGCTCCCCCACCAACAGTACCGGCAGCTCGGAGCGGGCAAAAAGAGGCAAATTGGCCAGGATTTTTTGCAGAGGAGGATAGCGGGTGATGATCCGGTCTGCAGGCTGAATCTGGCCGGGATTTAGCAGTGCTGCCTTCCCGGAGACCACCTGGCAATCGTTTCCCAGCATGTACCCTGCCCCTCCTTGAGGTTGCGAAGCATCAGGCGGACCTTGAGAAAAAAATGGAGGTCAGGCCAGGGAAAATGGACGTTCCACCTCCCTGGCAATAGTTTACAAAATATATTGCTAAAATAATAATAAAAGATAAAATATATTGTCAACATATTTTTTCAAAAATATCTGTAGACCCCTAATTATTATACCCCTTTTCTTTCCTGGCTAGAAATTTGCCAAAATTTCCTCGGCCCGGGCTCGCACCTCGGAAAAGGGACTGGTCAGCGCCAAAACCTGCAACCGCCCCTTGAAACCCTGCTGCTCCACCCGGCTGCGGGAGCCGGCCTGCCCGGCCATCGCTCCCAAAACCTCCGCCACCACCTCCGGCTCCGGATAATCCAACAGCCGGTTCAAAGCCCCCCACTCCTCCGGCAAACCATACTCCTGTAAAAAATTCTTTACAGTTTCCATAAATTTTTTGGTGCCGTGGTGCGCTTCCAATTCCCGGAGGGCCTTCTGATACTCGGGCCGGCCCCGCTTCCCCTTAAACAGGGCCTCAGCTTCCCGCAGAGCCTGTAGGCGCACCTTTTCCGCCTCTTTCTTGGGCAGCCGCTGCTTCTTCGGGGCCCCCGGCTGCTGGCGGTCCCGCCGCTGGTCGATCTCCCGCCAGCTCAGGCGCTCTCTATCGTCGTCATCTCTCGGTGCCATGTTTCTACCCTTTGAAAAAAGTTTTCTGTTTTCTGTTTCCTGTTTTCTGTGAAAGGCAAAATACAGGGCCAGTGAAAATTCTCGCAGATAAATCATTTCCACGAAGAAGCAAGAATATCAAAATATTTATTAATTATAAGCAATTATAGATAATCGACGGATTTTCGAGAAGGGACAAAGAACTATCTTTGCCGTAAACAGAAAACGGAAAACAGAAAACAGGTCTTTAAAAGATCCAATTGGGATGCCGGGCGGTCACCTCGGCCAGATACCCCCAAATCCACTCCTTGATGGCCGGGGCCAGATAGAAATGGGGCCAGAGGAGATTGTCCTCAGGCGCCACCACCCCTTCCTCCAGGGCTTGCCAGTGCAGGGGCAAGCCTGGATGGATGCGGACTCCCACCGTCAAGTTAACCATCTCCGGCTGGTATTTCTCCAGCAGGGCCACGCTCTCCTGGACCGTCTCCGGGGTTTCTCCGGGGCTCCCCATCATCAGAAAACAGGAAAAGGGCAGGCCCTCTTCCTGGAGCAGCCTCAGGGTGAGTTCCACCTTTTCTTTGCCAAAACCTTTGCCCAGGTTGGAGAGCATCAAATCGGAGCCGCTTTCGTTTCCCACCTGCACCATCTTGCCCCCGGCCCGGCGGATCATCCGGAAGAGCTCCCGGTCGGGGAAGGCGGGGTTGATGAGGCAGCCCCAATCCAGGGGCAGGCGCAGGTCCTCTAGGGCCTGGCAGAGGCGGCGGGCGTAGTCCAGCGGGTGGTTAAAGATGTTATCCACGAAATAAAAGCGGGTCAAGCCCCATCTCTGGTGCCAGTCCTTAAGCCAGGCGGCCACCTGTTCCGGGAGCCAGGCCCGGATGTGGCGGCCCTCCAGCCGGGGGGTGGTGCAGTAGGTGCAACGCATGGGGCAACCCCGCCGGGTCTGCACCGGAATCATCCCCGGGAGTTTGGCGTTACCCTGGGCCTCCTCATAAAGCCGGGGAGTGAAATACTCCAGGGCCGGAGCCGCCAGCGCCGCCAGATTTTCCACCCGCTGGGGCGGATTAAGCCGCCAGGCATCCCCTTGGCGCCAAACCAGGCCCGGGACCTCCTCCACTTCTGGTGTGCCCCAGGCCCGGAGGAAGGTCGGCAAGGCTTCCTCCCCCTCCCCCACCAGCCCCCAGTCGGCCCCCAGGTACTCCATCAACTCCCGGGGCACAATACTGAAGCCCGCGCCCCCCACCATGATAGGCGCGGGGCTGAGGTTCCGCAGCAGACTTACCAGTTCTTTAAATTCCGGGAAATAAGTAATGGGCTCGCGCATGTCCTGGTTGTCCAAATTTCTCAGGGACAGGGCCACGTGTTCCGGTTGCCACTCCGCCACCACCCGGCGCATATCTTCCAGGGGGTCGGCGGCAAACATGAAATCCAGGACCTTGACTTCATGCTCTTTTTCCACCGCGGCCACCACTGACGCCAGCCCCAAGGGCAGAGGCGGGGCAATGAGACGCAACCGGTTGGGAGAGATGAAGAGGAGGCGCATAGACTGGACTCGCAATAATTTCGGGAGATGGCGCAGCGGCTGAGCATTAGCTGTCAGCGGTCAGCCACCAGCTTTCGGCTTTTAGCTTTTAGCTTTTATAAAAACAACTCAAAGCAAACAACGGATTCTTTATTGAATTCAACTTACTTCTAACATCTGACCCTTAATCTTTTAGCTGACTGCTGATCGCTGATAGCTGACCGCTTACTCTCGCGCCCCATGAAACCGGTTCTGGGCCGCCTTCAACCCCTCCCGGACCAGGCAATCCACCGCCTGGGCGGCCCGCTCCACCAGGGCGGCCACGGTTTCCTCCTCCTCCCGGGCAAAAGGGGAGAGCACGAAATTCTCCCCGGGCATCTTGGGCGGCGGGCGGCCGATGCCCAGCTTCACCCGCAGGAATTCTTCGGTGTCCAGGGCGTTGATAATGGAAAGCACCCCCCGGTGCCCCCCGGGCCCTCCCCGCTCCACGATCTTCAGGCGTCCCAGGGGCACGTCCAGATCGTCATGGACCACCACCAGGGTAGCAGGCGTCAGTTTAAAGTAGGCCAAAAGACGGGTGACCGCGCGGCCGCTCAGGTTCATGTAGGTCGCGGGTTGAGCCAGGACCACGGTTTTCCCCCCTACCCTCCCCTGCCCCCAGGTGGCGCCCAGGGTGCTCCGGGTCAAAGGGATTCCCCAATCTTCGGCCAGGGCCGCGGTCACCATAAACCCCAGGTTATGCCGGGTCCAGGCGTACTGGGGACCCGGATTCCCCAATCCCACCACCAAATGCCGGTTTTCTGTTTTCCGTTTTCCGTTTTCTGTTATGTTTCCCATAAGTTCCACGAGGCAGGCAATAAATTGACGCACACTTTCAGGGGCTTATGTCATTGGAGGATAGATGACTTGCACGGAAAACAGAAAACGGGAAACGGAAAACGGTCTTTAAACGAACAGGGAACTCACCGAATCCTGGTTATGAATCCGCTTAATGGCTTCCCCCAGGAGCGGCGCCACGGACAGCACCTGGATCTTTTCCATGGTCGCGGCTTCCGGAGTCAGGGGAATACTGTCGGTCACCGCCAGACTCTGGAGGAGGGACCCTTGCAGGTTGCGCACCGCGTTCCGGGCCATCACCGGATGGGTGATGCAGGCATGCACTCCCCGGGCCCCGTGGCGGATCAGCAGTTCCGCGGCCATGGTCACCGTGGAGCCGGTAGTGATCATATCGTCCAAGATGATGGCCTCTTTGCCCCAGACGTTGCCGATGAGGGTCATGGCTTTGATGGCCGGCCCTTCCCGGCGTTTGTCGATAATGGCCAGGGAGGTGTGCAGCCTCTTGGCAAAGGCCCGGGCCCGTTCCACCCCGCCTGCGTCCGGGGAGACCACGATCACGTCGGGGCCGAAGCGCTCCCGGATATATTCCAGGACCACCGGCGCGGCAAATAGATGGTCCACCGGGATGTTAAAAAATCCCTGGATCTGGCCGGAGTGCAGGTCCATGGTGAGCAGCCGGTTGGCCCCCGCAGCCGTGATCAAATCAGCCACCAGCTTGGCGGAAATGGGCACCCTGGGCGCGGTCTTGCGGTCTTGCCGGGCATAGGCGTAATAAGGCATAACTGCAGTGATACAGGCGGCTGAAGCCCTTTTCAGGGCGTCCACCATGAGCAGGAGTTCCAGCAGGTGTTCATTGCTGGGCACGGACAGGGGTTGCACCACATAAACGTCCTGGCCCCGGACGTTCTCCCGGAATTCCACCATCAGCTCGCCGTCGGAGAACTGCCCCACCACCGCCTGGCCCAGGGGCACCCCCAAATGCTGGCAGATTTTCTCCGCCAGGGGCCGGTTGGCATTGCCCGTGAAAATCTTCAAACCATCCATGCCTGTTCCCCCCCAAGAGCGTCCGTCTCTTGACCGGTAAGTCCCCGGGCCAGGGCCATCCACCCTGGAAAAGTCCCCCGCATTTCCTGTCCGGCCTGCCGGGCCTTCTCCAGAGTGGGGAACAGCCCGAAAAGGGTGGGGCCGCTGCCGGACATGCCCCGGGCCTGGGCTCCCAAACTCCCCAGGGTCTCCAACCATTGGGCCAGCTGGGGATGTTGCTTCATGGTGGCGCTCTCCAGATCGTTGTGGACCCAGGTTCCCGGCTGTTCCGGGTCCCAGTCCCTTTCCCCCAGAATCTTATACCCTTTTAAGGCCTTCAGGTCCAGACTTTCATAAACCCAGCGGGTAGAAACCCGCACTCCGGCATTGAGCAGCAGGTACCAGTAGGCGGGCAAGGCCACCGGCGTCAGTTCGGTGCCTATGCCCCGGGCCACTGCCGGACCCGCCCCCAAAAAGAAAGGTACGTCTGCGCCCAACCCCTTGGCCAGGTCATGCAGTTCCGCGGCCTTAAGGGGCTCACCGGCCAGGGTATTCAGAGCCAGCAAGGCGCCGGCCGCGTCGCTGCTGCCGCCTCCCAGGCCCGCGGCCGCCGGTATCCGTTTCTTGAGCCCGAAATGCGCCCCAACGCGGCGGCCGGTGGCCCGCTGGAACTCCAGGGCCGCCTGCCACACCAGATTTCCCGGCCCCCGGGGTATCTCCGGCTGGTCGCAATCCAGGAAGATGCCCGGGGGGGTGGGACTGACGGTCAATTCATCCGCCAGGCTCAGAGGCTGCATGATGGAGAGCAGATCATGGTAGCCGTCGGCCCGCCGTCTCAAAACCCGGAGATAGAGATTGACTTTGGCCGGACATAAAACCTGGAGGCTCCCGTTGTCGGGAGGGGCGGCCAATTTGCGCAAAGGTCTGGTCATGCCGGGGGAGAGTTAAGAAACAGTGATTTGGGGAAGAGGATTATTGGCTTTATGTGGGAGGAAAAGGGAAAAAGGGGAAGAGGGGAAAAGGGATAGGAAAAAACTAATCCAGATCCCTTTTTCCCGTTTCCCCTTTTCACCTTTTCACCCCGTTAATCTATTAGAGCGGGAAAACCTATCCGGCTTCTTTAATATACCGCATCCGCAAATCGTACAGAAGGTGGTCGAACAGGTCCTCTTCCTCCCGGCTGAGATTATTCCGGGTCTTTTCCCGGAGCAGCCCTAACAGATCGATAGTCTGTTTAGCCAAGGACAGATTCCTGTCGGCTTTGCCGCTGGCCGGGTCCGGCACGGCTCCCAGATGCACGAAGGCCGAAGTGCTGAGGGAAAAGAGAAAGGAAGAAAAGGTGATTTCCGGCAGGGGCACTTCATCCGGGCCGGATTTAGCATCCCAGGCCTCTTCCGGGGCCGCCTCTTCCTCCGGAGCCGCGGTCTTTCCGGTCTCTTCTTCTGTGACCGCAGTCTTCTCTTCTTCGCTCACCTGATGGAAACGCCGATCCTTGACCGTATAGCCTTTGTCCTCAGTGTCGGACATGTTTGCCTCCTCATCCTGGAGTAGGCTCTTACTTACAGCCCTGCATTAACGCATCAGAGGGAGGGCCGTTGACCAGTCTTGCCAACCTGTCACCACCCTCCCAATCTGACAAATCCTTACAACTCCAACTGGATGGCCATGGCCACGTGTTCCAGGGCCCGCACGTCCTTCAGGCACTCCGGGGTCACCGGGGTGTCGGTGGTCAGCAGGATGATGTTCTGTCCCCGCTCCCGCTCCTGGCCCACGGTCATCCGGGCGATATTGATCTTGTGCTTGCCGATGGTGGTGCCGATGGCCCCGATCACCCCGGGCCGGTCGGTGTTGTAAATGAACAGCATATGGCCTTCGGGGGTGGCCTCCAGCCGGAATTTGTTAATCCGCACCAGACGGGGCTCGTATTTCCCGAAAATGGTGCCGGCCACCACGTTCTCTTCGTTATCGACCCGCACGGTCAGGCGGATCAGGTTGGAAAAGTCTTCCGCGGACGCCACCTTCTCTTCGGTGATATGAATCCCCCGGGACGCGGCTACGGAGGGCGCGTTGACGTAATTAACATCATCGTGCATCACCGGATAAAGCAGCCCTTTGAGTATGGAGTGGGTCAAGGGCTTGGTGTCCAGTTGGGAGACTTCGCCGATATAAGCGATGCTCACCGCGGAAATAGCCCCTTCCGCCATCTGCGCCTGGAAGGAGCCCAGGGCCTCGGCCAGCGTCAGGTAGGGCTTCAGTTTGGCCATGCTCTCCTGGCTCACCGAGGGCGCGTTCACCGCGTTCTTGATGGTGCCGTACAGCAGCAGCTCTACGATCTGCTCGCACACCGCCACCGCTACGTTGGCCTGGGCCTCTTCCGTGGACGCGCCCAAATGCGGGGTGCAGATGACGTTGGGCAGCTCCCTCAAGGGAAAATCCGCGCCCGGCGGCTCCGTCTCATAGACGTCCAGGGCCGCGGCCGCCACCTTCCCCTCTTTCAGGGCCGCCAGCAGGGCTTCTTCATCAATCAGCCCCCCCCGGGCGCAGTTGATGATACGCACCCCGGGTTTCATCTTCTTGAAGGCCTTCTTATTGAGAATCTTGGCCGTATCCTTGGTCTTGGGCGTATGCAGGGTAATGAAATCCGCCCGGGCCAGGAGGTCGTCCAGGGACACCAGGTCCACTCCCAGGTTGGCGGCCGCCTCCTTGGTGATGAAGGGGTCGTAGCCCAGCACCCGCATCTTCAGCCCCAGGGCCCGGTCCGCCACGATGGAGCCGATGCGCCCTAAGCCGATGACCCCCAGGGTCTTGTTGAACAGCTCCGTGCCCTGGAACTTCTTCTTCTCCCATTTGCCTTCCCGCATGGACTGGGCCGCCTGGGCCACGTTCCGGGACAGGGCCATCATCAGGGATAGCGCGTGTTCCGCGGTGGTGATGGTGTTCCCCCCGGGGGTGTTCATCACCACCACGCCTCTTTTGGAGGCCTCCGGGATGTCCACGTTGTCCAGGCCCGTGCCGGCCCGCCCCACCACCTTCAGCCGGGGCGCGCCCGCCATCAGTTCCGCGGTCACCTTGGTGGCGCTGCGGATCACCAGCGCGTCGGCGTCTTTGATGGCTTCCTTCAACTCCTCCGGTTTCATGCCCGGCTTATTCACCACCTCGATGTTGGGCTGGGCCTCCAGAACCGCCACGCCCGCGTCGTGCAAATTATCGCTGATCAGGACCTTCATACCGCCGCCTCCTTGGCCAGAACCTCTTGCGCGGCCTTGAGCCCCACGCCCGGCTGTACTTTATACCCCAGGGCCGTCAGCACCTCTTCCAGGCCGCCGATGGTGCCCAATAGATCCACCGTATCAATGAATCCCATATGCGCAATCCGGAAAATCTTGCCCTTGGCCTCCGCCTGGCCCCCGGCGATCCAGATGCCTTTTTTGCGGAGCTCCGCCACCACCTTCTGGCCGTCCACCCCTGCCGGCGCCAGCACCGCGGTCAGCACCGTGGACGGATTATCCTTGGAGTAGAGCTCCAGACCCATGGCCTTCATCGCCGCCTTGCAGGCCTTGGAGAGCCGCTCGTTGTGCGCGTAAATTTTGTCCAGCCCCACCTTCTTGATCTTCCCCAGGACTTCCCTTAGGCCCAGGATCAAGGACACCGGCGAGGTATAGGGCGTCTGGTTCTTCTCTGCGGATTTGAGCGCCTTGGAGAAATTGAAATAATATTTGGGCAGCTTCGATTCCTTCACGAAGCCCCAGGCCTTAGGGCTCAAAGCCGCAAACGCCAGCCCCGGCGGCAGCATCATCGCTTTTTGCGAGCCCGCCACCAGGACATCGATGCCCCATTTATCCATGGGGATGGAGTAGCCCCCCAGCGCGCTGATGGCGTCCACCACCAGGATGGTGCCCGGCCGCCCCTTGGTCACGGCCGCCAGTTCCTTGATCGGATGCGACACGCCCGTGGAGGTCTCATTGGCCTGGACAAAGACCGCCTTGATGGCCGGATTGGCGTCCAGCATCTTGGCCACTTCCTTGGGGTCCACCGCGTGGCCCCAGGTCACCGCCAACCTCTCCGCCTTCACGCCGTAGACGTTGCACAACTCCGTCCAGCGTTCGCCGAACTTGCCGCCGTCCACCACCAGGGCCGTGTCCCCGCAGCTCAAAGTGTTGGCCACCGCCCCTTCCATGGCCCCGGTGCCCGTGGCCGCGAAGATCAGCACTTCCTGCTCGGTCTCGAAGAGATATTTCAAGTCCGCCCGCACCTCCCCCAAAATCTCCATGAACAGGGGAGACCGGTGGTGGATAATGGGAGCCGCCATGGCCAGATTGGTTTCCGGAGCCACCGGCGTAGGCCCCGGAGTCATCAGATACATTTTCATCGCTTTTCCCTTACCTTAAAAACCTCGGCACCTGCCCGAGGGGATTTTTTTCAGCCTGTGGCCCAGGCCTTACCGCCCGTGCCAGTGGCGCAGGCTTTCCAGCCTGCGCTCCTTAGCCCTCAGCACCTGCCCGAGGGGATTTGACTTTGCCCCGGCCCTACTCCGGCCCGGACCCAACCTCGCCGCCTTCACGAGGGGATTTTACAAAACTATAAGAATTAATAATTTTATTCCCCTCCCCGCCCCCTGTCAAGATTTCTGTCCAGGGATAGTGAAAATAGGCACGAACCATTATCCAATTCGATATATCTCGACGTATGGGATTGGCTTGCTTGAAAAAACCTGCGGGGATTAATGAAATAAACTCTATTTAACTCTCACCTACCCTCGTTCCCAAGCTCCAGCTTGGGAACGCACTTGCCGGCCAAGCTCCTGCTTGGCTTCACAACTCAAGCTCATCGATCTCCATTACTCCCCCTTGCTCCAGATAATTCTTCGCACTCGAATACACCCAATCCTCCGCCCTCTCCACCAACCCCGCCTTCACCGGATTGTCATGAATATACTCCACCTTTTGCGCCAGCATCTCCCCCGAACTCACCAACTGCGGATGAAACCCCTCCTGCCACACTTGGTGCCTACTCTCTTGCTTATGCCTGGCCTTGAAAAACTTAAACTGATTCAGCAGCCAATCCTTGCCCTCCGCCGTTGCCAACTCAATAATGCCCTTTGCCGTATAGCTCTTGAACTCCTTAATCGTCGCCCCCAACCGCTCCCCCTCCGCCACCAGATGCAGATGGTTGTCCATGATCACATAAGCAAAAACCTTCAACCCCTTCCGCTCCCGGCAATGCTTCAAACAATCAATGATGACCTCAAAATAAGGCTCCCGGGTAAAAACCGGCAACCACTCAACAATGGTGCAGGTCAGAAAATAAGGATAGGAATTATCAACGATCCGGTAGCGCGTTCTCATAAGCACCTTAGACAAAGCAGAGCTTTGCCCCCAATTGCGTTCCCAAGCCGGAGCTTGGGAACGAGAGGAAGAGAGAATATTTTTAATTAACATATTATCTCCCGGTGATAATTTCCAATTTTTAATGCAAGTTTAATAATTGATTTTTTAAAGATTTTTGTGCTATCTATAATTTTATGGTAAGGGATAAGTTATTGATGGCTATAAACGTTCAGAAAAGGAGTCCTTAAAATTCATGAACGTTAATTTATTTAAGCTCGCCCTAGAACGTTTAGAATCCTCAGATTGGGCCCATTTTGAAAGGTTATGCTCTGCCTTTCTGGTCCCCGATTTCACTAGTCTCCGAACGATGGCAAGCCCGACGGGTGATGGCGGCCGTGATTCAGAACTTTTTTCTCCAAATGGTAAGGCATTTGTAGCCGCCCAATACAGTGTTGCAAGTGATTGGAAAACAAAAATAAGAAAAACTGTTAAAAGATTGTCAGAGGTGTTCCCTGATGTTCGTATTTTAATTTATATGTCAAATCAACAAATTGGAGGACAAGCCGATGAATTAAAAAATGAAATGCTTGAAAAAGGGTTATCTTTGGACCTGAGAGATAGAAATTGGTTCCTTGAGCGCGCTTCAATGGATGCAATGCGGGAAAATGCTGCTGAAGAGCTCATTGATCTAATAGCGCGTCCCTATCTTGCTGGAGAGCAGGTCATAAATAAGCCATCATCTGCTCTTACATCAGGAGAGGCACGAGCAGCACTATTGTATCTTGGCCTGCAATGGCAAGATGATATTGCTGAAAGGGGCTTGACCAAGCTTTCATTCGACGCCTTAGTGCGCGCAGCACTTCGCCACACTCATTCTGAAAATCGTCTTTCTCGTAAACAAATTCATGAGGCAATTCATACTGCGCTTCCTTCGGCAGATAGAGAGAAAGTATCAGCTTATGTAAATTCTGCACTTACTCGACTTACTAAACGGTACCTCAGACATTGGGTTAAGGATGATGAATTCTGCCTAACTCATGAAGAGCATATGCGTATTTCATCTCGTCTGGCGGAATTAGAAATCCAGGAGGCTGATTTTTATTCTGAGGTCAGACTCCATTGTAATGAATGTTTAAAGGATATTAAAGATGTTGAGGAAGATGACGTTCAGGACTTACAGCAACGAATCCCTCGGGTTCTCGAGAAGCTATTTTTACGAAGAGGAGAGTCATTTGTTTCTACTGTAGTGTCAGGCACTCTGCATAGAATGGGTGTTGAGGGCCTCGTCGACATTATACTTGAGGATATAGCAATATACCCCCAAAAAAGTAAGATTGTCCACCATTTACCAGATGTTGTCAAAACCGTTATTGTATATATTCTAGCTAACCCAATAGATTCAACACAGAAGTATTTGAAACGTCTATCCGATTCTTATACTTTATTTTCATTTTTAAAAGAAACTCCTGATGTTCAGTCTGCCACCAAAAAGCTATTCTCTCACGGAACCGTTTGGCTCGATACTACAATCCTGTTACCTTTGTTTGCTGAGCAATTAGAGGAAGATATTAGTCAGCGGAGGCTCGCTAGGGTTTTCAAGGCTTGTCATGATGCCGGTATCCAACTGCGCGTGACTACAGGTGTAATTCAAGAAATCAATGCTCATATGAATACTGCGCAAGCTTGTTCGCAGTATGTAATGGGTACATGGCGAGGTAGAATACCTTATTTATATTATCAGTTTCTCCATACCGGGCGCGCTTCTGGCGAATTTCGAAGATGGTTATCTCTTTTTCGGGGAGGTGAACGTCCAGAGGAAGATCTTGCTCAGTACCTTTTCGAGGTTTTTGAAATAAAGAAAGCAGATCTTGAGGATGCCTCACTTAAAGTCGATCAGGATTTAAGGTGGGCTGCTGAAAGGCTCTGGTCAGATGCGCATGTCGAGAGGAGAAAGCATGCTCAACAGATAGATGAAGCGATAACCTTGCAACTTATTAAACATGATGTTGAGACATATCTTGGGGTCATAAGTTTGCGAAAGGAAGAACAAGTTTCAGAGCTTGGTTATCGCCACTGGTTACTTACATTAGATAGAATTGCATGGGAAATAAGGGACCGCTTGAGAGCGGAATTTCCAAATAGGATTCCCGCCTCTCCACTTCTCTCTCTTTCATTTCTGATTAATAATCTTAACTTCGGACCAATTCGAAGCCAAACAAAAAAGACTGATCACCTTTCACTTCCCCTATTTCTTGATATAGAACTGTCAGAGTCTCTTCCACACGATATAATGGAAATTGCCGATAGAGTTCGTCGTGAAAACGAAGGACTACCAGAATATGTAATTAAGAGAAAAGTTAGAGACGCCATAGATCAAGTACGACGTAAACGGGGGTGTTGTGATTATAGCAGCATTTTTGATTCTGATATGAGCGAAGAAAATAATTAATAATAACTAATGAGGAAAATGGTAAGAGAATTAGAGAAACTAGTGGCAAAAATTAATTCATTAACAAAATTTCCCACATCCTGCCTTACACCCTCCACCTCTTTCCAAGTGTTCACATATTAGCGTCAATAATTCCAACCTTTCTGGCATTATCTTTCCTTTCCTCTAAATTTCCCTGTGGAGCAAAATTTGTGGGGCTGAGGTGGGACCAGGCGCATCTTGCCTGCGCCGCGGCGGCGGGTGGGTGGCACAAAGCGGCACGGCAGCGGCACAGTGCCGCAACGAAGGGGTAGTTTATCCGGAAAATATCTGGAAAATGGCGGGATTAAGCGGCTCACCACCCACTGTTGCGGCACATTTCGGTTGCCAAAACCTTGCCTTCCGCGCCGGATTATGGCCCGGAGCGGGTTTATAAATCTAGAGAGGCCGATGCTGTGGGCCTCTAAGGATAATCAAAACTAGGGAGGCAAGCATGAGAAAGATTCGTGTGGCCGTGGTGGCTGTGAGCATTTTGACTCTGACCCTGGCCGGAAGTGTCTTCGCCCAGCAGGGCCTGGGAGGGAAAGGCGGGAAAGGCCGCTTCTATAATCCCCAAACCGTGGAAACCATCACCGGCCAGGTGGTGTCCGTGAAATCCACCGGCCGCGGCCGCTATCAAGGAGTGCATCTCACGGTCAAGACCGCCAAGGAAACCATCGCCGTGAGCCTGGGTCCCAAAAAGTATCTCGACCAGCAGAAGATGACCTTCGCCCCTAATGATACCCTGGAGATCACGGGTTCCCGGGTCACCTTGGGCGGCCAGCCGGCCATCATCGCCGCCACCGTGAAGAAGGGCAGCCAGGTCCTCACCCTCCGGGACGCCAGCGGCGTCCCGGCCTGGGCCGGCCAGGGCCGGAGGCGGCAATAGGCAGCAAACCGGCAACTCCCCAAAAAAGGGGAAGGGCCGTCACCAGCCCTTCCCCAATTATACCTGTTGCCGAAAGCTTTTTCCGCCCCCCCTCTCACCCTAGCCCTCTCCCCCCTGGGGGAGAGGTGATTAAGAGGAAAGGACTTTTGGCAAATGCTATAAAAGAATCACCCTTTAGGCTTACTTTTTCTTTTTGCCGAACACCTCCGGGGGTTTCTGAGTGCTGCCGCCGGCACCGGGGAAGACCGGGGCCTGGTAAGCTTTCTGGTTGTGTTTGATCAGGTCGTCCGCTTTTTCCATGAAGTGGACGTAGCGCTTCTTCAACTCGTAGAAGCCATGCCACCAGGTGTAGTCCGGGGCCATCATGGCCGCGCCCATGCGGGCCCGGCGCCCTTCGTGGTGCCACAGTTCATAGAACTCGAAGTAGAGCGGCTCCCTAAAGAAGGCCTTGGGGTCCATCAGTTTTTTGGCGTAAAGCTCATCCAGCTTCTTCTTGGCGGGCTTGAAGTAGACATCATTATAGGTCTTGACCACGTCGTCCAGCTTGACATAATGATCGTCAACCCAGGCGTTGCCGTGGCACTGGAGGCAGATTTCTTTCATCTTCTGGCGCTCCGCCTGCCAGTTGGTCTTCGCCGGAAAGGGCTTGAAATCCTCCGGGCGGATGGTCAAAGGTGCCTGGAGTTCCCAGGAGAGCCGCTCGGTGACGTCGTGGGTGGTCAACACCTTGCCCGCGCCGGACATGTGGCAGACCGCGCAGGTGGGGCCCCGGTAGTCCACCCCCGGGGTCCAGGTGCCGGGCGCGGCGTTCCAGTTGTATTCTGAGCCGAAGGCGTCGTAGATGTCGCCGTGCTTGGACTCCTTATAGATTTCGATCTGGGGATGGTCCGGCCCCAGGTGGCAGGAGCCGCAGGCCTCGGGTTTGCGGGCGTCCATGACGGCAAAGCGGTGCCGGGTATGGCAACTGCTGCAACTCCCCAGGCTGCCGTCCAGATTGACCCGGCCCACGCCCACGTTAGGCCAGGTCATGGGGTCCAGCTTGCCGTTTTTCATCTTGAGCACCGTGCCATGACAATGGTAGCAGCCCGTGGCCCGCTGGATATCGCTGTTCAACCCGGCGTTGAGCCAGGGGTCGATCTTCCAGATGATCTCCATGGTATGGGCGTGCTTGCTCTTGTCGTATTGGGCCACTTCATCCGGGTGGCAGCGGGAGCAATCCTTGGGCGTGACCACCGCGGCCACCGGCGTCCGGTACTGGGCCTTGCCCCAGGGATTATCGGCCAGTTGATACTGCTTAAAATGCTCCTGGCTCACGTCCGCGTCGGAATCTTGGGCTTGGTGGCAGTCCAGGCAGGTGATATTGGCGGATGCGTGGCGGCTCCGGGCCCAATCCACAAAAAGCCCCGGAGTCTCCTGCTTGTGGCATTCCAGGCAGGCCACCGCCTGCTGGGACATGCTGCGCTCGATGCGGAATTCCTTAACC
>JAQTXE010000064.1 GCA_028688935.1 Syntrophales bacterium | reverse complement strand
TGTTGCTTGGGGGAGGAATCTGCAATTCTAATGCTAACGGCGGTTGGACGCCAAAGATGATGTCTGGCCTAGTATGGCTTGGCAATAAGCTTTGATGACCTCGCGCTCATAGGCTGCGGTGCAGGTAGCATTATATACATGCAAAACCTTCCCGATATCTCCGTTGTATTTTTTCATCAGCCGGGCCAAAACCGCCGCCCCTCCCATAATATTATCCCGGGGATTGAGCGGGTTTAAAATCCCGTATTTTTTGGCAGTACCGATATGTAACTGCATCAGGCCAAAGCAATTCCCAGAATGCGCGTACGGGTCATATCTTGATTCAATGGCGCATACGGCCTGGATTAGGTAGGGCGAAATTTGGTAGCGCTGGGCTGCTTCTTTCATGTAATTCCAATACTCTTGCTTCAATTTCAGATTCCCTATTTTGGGAGGGGCTTGGGGCCAGGGGGCGGCCCAAGCTGCGGTGGTCAAGCAGAGAAATATAGTAAGAGTCTTCATGTCTAGATTACCTCTGGCGAAGCTGAACGCTTTTTCAGTCAGACACGGGTTGCAGATGAAAGGCTGACAGATTTAGAGGGTGGGTCGACAGGATACCCTGCTTAGATTGTGCGCATATTAACAAAAGAATTTCCGGGAAATCAAACTTTATCTATAATTCGCAGTTATTTCAGCAGTATGTGGTACTGATATACATCTATAGTGATCTCTTACCCCCCACCCTTTAAAGCTCCTTAAGGAAAAATCTGGGGGCTGGGCCTCTGGCCCCGGCAGCAAAAAATTTATATTCTAAAGAAATGTCACCGAGGGAATTGCCGCCGCCGGGGGCGGTGGAAAAAATTCTCATCTGGCACCAAGGAGCTTTGGGAGATTTGCTCCTGGCCGGTCCGGCCCTGTTAGCCTTGAGACATCACTATCCCCAGGCCCGGATCACCGCTCTGGGCCAGCCCCATTTCTGGGCCCTCCTGACGCCCACCCTCTCCCTGGAAGCCGTCTGGAACAGCGCCGCCGCTCTTTGGTCCCCTCTGTTCCTGGCTGACTCCCCCCTGCCCCCAAGCTTGCAGGAGCGCCTCGGGGGGATGCAACTGGCCCTGGTCTTCGGCCCCCAACCTCACCCTACCCTGCTGGCCCGGCTGGCTCAGGCCGGTATTTCCCAAGTGCAGTGGCTCCCCTCCTGGCCTGAGGACGGACCGGAGGCGGTGGGAGCTTTCCTGGCCGGGCATCTGGAGCGATTGGGGGTAACCGGGCTCCAGGAACCTTTTCGCCTGCTTCTGGGGGAAGATTGGCGGGATCAGGCGCCTATTCTGCCCGAGCCCGGACCTTTCCTGGCGGTGGCCCCCGGCAGCGGCCACCCCTGCAAAAACTGGCCTCTGTCCCACTATTATGAAGTCACCCGGACCCTGGCCTGGGAGCAGGGCTTACAAGTGATCTGGCTGGCGGGACCCGCGGAAGCGCCTTTTCTCCCCTACCTGAAAGGATTAGCCGCGGCCCAGGGCCATCTGCTGCTGGCGGATTTGCCCCTGACCGGGGTGGCCGCGGTTTTGGCCCGCTGCCGGCTCTATCTGGGGGGGGACAGCGGCCTGACCCATCTGGCCGCGGCCGTGGGGGTGCCCGGGGTCCTGGCCCTGTTCGGCCCCACGGACCCCCGGGTCTGGGCCCCTAAGGGAGAAGGTGTGCGGGTTTTGCAGGCGCCCTGTCGTAAGGCGCCTTGCGCCTCCGGCCGGGAGATCACCTGCCCGGAGCCCCGGTGTCTGGAAAATCTCGCTCCCGGCCTGGTTTTGAAAACTGCGACTGCTTTATGGCAACGCGGTTAAAATATTTGGCCCGGATCGATTTTATGTTCAGATTATGGTCACCAGCGCCATAAATAGGGCTTCCCTGGATTCACCCCCCCCATTGCAGTACAAATAATTGAACCGCAGTTGACCATTTCCTTCCGGGCAGATTCCTTCTTAACCGCGTGGTTCTTGGCTTTTAGACCTTTCGGAGAGAAATGGCATCAATAGTGCATAGGGTAATGATAAAGGTTACCCCCGTATACCCCAAACCATATTCTCCTTTCTCCGTAAAATGACCGGGTTCCCCCTCCCGGTCATTTTTTTTTTGGTTTTCGGTCTTTCTGTGAATAAATCTGGACTGATCGGTATTCATGCCAATTCGACATCAATCGGCAATTTTTCGTAACGAACCTTGTGTTCGCCCCTTGATGCCTTTTGATGGCGAATTGATATTAATCATTCATCGATCTTCCAATCCTTTCCCCAAAGACCGATGACCGCAGATTGAAGACCGGGGATAGCCGCCTCAACCTCCTGCTCCCCTGATTTCCGGCTGTTTCCTGAAGTATTCTGTGACCTCTTGAAGGCCATAGTGGGGCAGGTTGATACTTTCCCGAAGACACCTTAAGCGCCCAGCCGCGACCTGGCCCCGGGTTGCCAGGTCGGCGTCCCCGGCCAACAGCCGGGCGGTCTCCCAGGCTGCCTGCGGGTTGTTGCAGATGAGTAAGAGGTCGGCTCCGGCTGCCAGGGCTTCCCTGGCTGCCCGGGCCACCGGCAGTTGAGAGGCTATGGCTCCCATCTCCAGGTCGTCGGTGATGATCACTCCTGGAAACTTCAAGTGGCGGCGCAGCCAATCTTCTAAAGCCACGCTCGACAGGGTGGCGGGCCGGTCATCCCACTCCGGCACCAGCAGGTGGGCGGTCATGACCGCCGGCACGCCCGCGGCCGCGGCCTTAAGGAAGGGAAAGATGTCCGCCTCGCGTTTGGCATCCCCGGACAGGGCCCGGGGCAGGACCTCATGGGAATCGGCCATAGTGTCGCCCAGGCCGGGAAAATGTTTGGCCACGGGAATAGCCCCGCCGGCCAAATAGCCGCGTATGGCAGCCAGCCCATACCGGGCCGCCCTCTCCGGGTCGGAGCTATAAGCCCGGTGCCACAGGGGGCAGGAAGGTGAGCGAGGGACATCGAGGACCGGGGCCAGGTTCATGTTGATCCCCACCAGGGCCAGTTCCCGGCCCACCCGCCGGGACAAATCCTCCACCTCCTCCGGCGTGGCGGTGATACCCAGATCCCGGGCCGGGGGAATGATGGTAAAAGGTTCTTTTAAGCGCTGCACCGGACCCCCTTCCTGGTCCACGGAGATGAGCAGGGGGCGCCCGGTGGCCGCCAAAGCCTCTTTTTGCAGCTCCCGGCAGAGCTCCCAAACCTGCTCCGGGGTTTCGATATTACGGGCGAAGAGGATAATGCCCCCCACCTGTAGCTCCCTTACCAGTTCCCGGGCCAGGGCGTCCACTCGGGGCCCGGGCAGACCCACCATGAGCAATTGGCCCCAGAAAGGGGGGTCTCCGGCGTTATTCTGCTGCTGCATGCGGCTTCCTTTCATCTGCTGCCAATTTAAAATTTGAAGTTCAAACAGCGAACGGCATCGAGAGAAGTTTCAGTGCCTAGGTGTTTCTTCTACCGGTCTTTTACCACAAATCTTCTGACCCGGGTGGGGGAAAACCTTTTTTGACCCGCATCCGGGCCTTACAGCTTTGCCTTGACAGCCGCGGCCTTGATCCATTAGAATAAATGAAATTTTTCACGAGAGAATAACTAGTTGGATTAAGAGGCATAATAGCCAGATGAACGAGCTTTCAGCCAACATCCTGGTAATTGATGATGACAAGGTGATGCGGGACGCCTGTCAGCAGATTCTGACCCGCCAGGGTTACCGGGTGGAGTTGGCCGCCAGCGCCCGCCAGGGACTGGCACTGCTAGAAAAAGTCTCCTTTGACGCCATCCTCCTGGACTTAGTGATGCCCGACCTGGACGGCCTAGAAGCCCTGAAGAAAATCCGGAATATCGATCCGGAAAGTGAAGTGATCATCATTACCGGCTATGGCACCATCCAGTCCGCGGTGGAATCCATCAAGGCCGGGGCCTTCCACTTTCTCTCCAAACCATTCACTCCTGATGATTTGCGGCATCTGGTGAGCCGGGCCCTGGAAAAACGGCGGGTCAACCTGGAAAACCTTTATCTGCGCCAGGAATTGAAAAAGGATGAGCGCTCCGTGCTGGTTTACCAATCCGAGCCCATGGATCGCATTATGGATATGGTGACCCGGGTGGCCCCCACGGACAGCACGGTGCTCATCACCGGCGAGTCCGGCACCGGCAAGGGGCTGGTGGCCAACAAAATCCACCAGTTAAGCCAGCGGGGCCGCCGCCCCTTCATCACCGTGGACTGCGGCACCCTGGTGGAGACCCTCTTTGAAAGCGAGCTCTTCGGCCATGTCAAGGGCTCCTTCACCGGCGCGGACGCCAACAAGATCGGCAAATTCGAACTGGCCCAGCACGGCACCCTGTTTTTTGACGAAATCAGCAACATCGGTCTGGAGGTCCAGGCCAAGCTGCTCCGGGCCGTGGAAGAGCGCAAAATCTCCAAGGTGGGCAGTCACCGGGTGATCACCGTGGACGTGCGCATTATCGCCGCCACCAACAAAGACCTCACCCGGGCCATTAAGGACGGCTCCTTTCGGGAGGACCTCTTCTACCGCCTCAATGTGGTGCTGATCCAGATGCCCCCGTTAAGGGAGCGGAAAAGCGACATTCCCCTCTTGGCCCAACACTTCCTGGAAAAATACAACACCCGCCTCCGCAGAGACCTGCAAGGCATCACCCCGGAAGCCATGGAACTCCTGGTGCGCCACGACTGGCCCGGCAACGTCCGGGAATTGGAAAACACCGTGGAGCGTCTGGTGGTTTTGAGTTCCGGCCCTTACCTGGAGCCCGGAGACCTGGCCTTCGCCGGCACCATCCTCTCTGCGGCCAGTGAAACCTCTTCCATGTCCCTCAAAGACCTGGAGCGGGATCACATCATTCAGACCCTCCAGCGCTTCGACGGCCACAAGAGCGAAACCGCCCGGGCCTTAGGGATAGACCGTAAAACTCTTCGGGAAAAGCTGCGGCGCTATAATATCGAATAATCTTTTACTTTCTTAATCTTCTCTGATAACTTATCATCTCGAATTTTGCATCTTTTCTTCGTTATCTTAACCATATTATTTCCCTACTAATCTTGATTACCGATATTTTTCCTTAATTTTTATTAATGTAAGGATATTTATAAGATGAAAATATTTGAATCCATTCAAAACAAGAAGCCAACTTATAAGTTGTTGACAACATTAAAGATTAACAAGTTATCAGTTGATAATGTTTTGTGTGAAGTTTATTTACCTGAGAGATCAGTAGGTTCTATTGAATTGATTTTTTTTATCCCACCTGATCAATTAAAATTAATTGGATATCCTTTTAAATTTTCAATGAGAGGTGAGATAAGAAGTTTTGAGGAAAAAACTATAACAATAATTCGAGCAGATGAAGTTTATTCTGTTAAGCAACCTACAAGATATTGGGGATGCGATATTAAAGAAACTATCCTATTGGGGAAACCTAGAGATTTAACAGTGATAGAGTTGTTAAAAGTTAATTCGGAAAATGACAGCAAGGAACTTAGTCGAGGAAGTTTCTGGCTTACTCCAAGCAAAATGTTAACTCCATTTAAACTTGAAGAATTTTCTTATACAGGTCATGTCACTGTAAAGACTGTGAGAGAAATTAAGTTTACCTTAGCTAATGGGGTTGAATTAAATTTTGATACTCATTATAAATATAAAAACATTGAACACGGGGAAACATTAGTATTTTCTGAACTTGTTGCAGAATTTGAAACAGAGAGAAAATTGGAAGATATTAAAAGTATTGTTACTTTTCTTGATGATTATTTGCTTTTGGTATCATTTGCCGAAAGGAAACCATGCATTTGTGTTGGATGGATGGCTCAAAATTTTTCTAATCTAATTAGCTATTACAGAAGGGATATTACCATTCCTAAGAATCATTATTATAATCACCGCGATACTTTAATAGACATTCAATATTTTGATGATTTTATTAAAACGGTACACGATAATTATTTTAAGATAAATCAAAATAGAGATTTACTTACACTATCTATATACAAAGCAATTGATCATAGCGAAGGGGCTCTTGAAGCTTCTTTTATGACATTATTTTCAGCAATTGAAAATATCGTATTATTTTTTCGCCGAAATTATCAATTAGAATATTCTTTACCACCAGAACATTGGAATAACTTTAAAACCTACTTAAAAGATTATATTAAAAACTATTTGAAAGATAAATTAAAACTTGAAGCCCAAAAAAGAAAATTTATTTATGAAAAAATTGAGGAATTAAATCGAATACCTTTTGCTTCGGTATTTAAAGAATTTTGTAGTATTTATTCTATCAACTTGGAGGATCTTTGGCCTCTAACTGATACAAATAAAGGTATATCTTTAACTAACATAAGAAATAAAATTGTTCATGGTGAGAGTTTTAATCCAATTCAATTTAGAGCTCTAATGGCTGCACACCAACATTTGAAATGGATTTTGGAAAGGCTGATTCTTTCTTTTCTTGGATGGCCTATTGAAAAATCCAATGTAAGTATTGACTATCTTTTAAGGAATATGACTATGGCTAAGGGCTGGGAAGAACATAGAAAAATTCTCACCGCTTAATTTACTCCACACATGCCGACATTGCTTCTCCTGAACCTGCTTTACGGCGCCGGGAGCATGGTCTCCCAGGTCCTGATCCTCCGGGAGTTCCTGGCCCTGGCCCAGGGCCAGGAACTGAAGCTGGCCCTGGGGCTCTGGTGCTGGCTCCTGTGGACCGGCCTGGGGAGCTTTCTGGGGGGGCGGCTGGCGGCCCGCTTCTCACCCGCGGCCGTGCAGTTGGGGATGCTCCTCTTGCTGTTGGCCGGGCTGCTGCCCGGCACTGTCCTGCTCACCCAGGCCCTGCCGGCCCTGGCCTCACTCCCCGGGGGCCAGACCTTGCCGGTGGGCGCCACTCTCCTCCTCTTTTTGCTGCTGCTGGCCCCTTTCGGGCTGGTCTCCGGACTATTCTTCCCCTGGGCCTGCCGGGTCCTGGCCGCGGTCTCCTCCCCCGGGGCCGTGGGCCGGGTCTATTATCTGGAGGCCCTGGGCGCGGCCCTGGGAGTCTCCCTCCTCCAGTTATTCCTCTGGGGCCGCTTTCTCACCCTGGCTCTGAGCCTGGGCTGGGGCCTGGCTCTGGCCCTGGGCGCCTGGCTTCTGGCCCGGCCCCGGGCCCGGGGTCTTTATTGGGCCTTAACCTTGGGATTGTTATTGCTGGGCGCCGCGTTTTTCCTTAATCCCCAACTGGAAAAATGGAGCCGCATCTGGCAGTGGCCCGGCCGGGAAGTCCTGGCCAACGTGGACAGCCCTTACGCCCGCCTCACCGCTACCCGGGAGGGGGAGCAGGTCAGTTTTTTCGCCAATAACCTGTGGCAATTTACCCATCCCGACCCCTTGACCGCGGAACACCAGACCCAATTCGGCCTCCTGGAGCATCCCCGGCCCCGGCGGGTGCTGCTTTTGGGGGGCGGCTCCCCGGGGCTGGCGCCCCAAATTTTAAAAACCGCCACGGTCTCCCGGGTGGACTACGTGGAGCTGGACCCCCAGTTGGTGGCCCTGGGCCGCCAGGTTTTGCCAGGGCCGGTATCCCCCAAGGTACACTTTATCAACCAGGACGCCCGCCGTTTTCTGGCCACCACCAAAGAGCGTTATGACGTCATCCTCATGGCCCTGCCGGAACCCCATAACGCCCAGTTGAACCGCTATTACACCCGGGAATTTTTCGCCCTGGTGGCCCGGCACCTTCGGCCCCAGGGGGTCTTCAGCTTCTCTCTGGCCGGCTCCGAAACCAGCCTCCAACCCCTGAGGGCCGCGTATCTGGGCCTGGCTTACCACACTTTGCGCCAGGTCTTTCCGGAGGTTTTGGTCTTTCCGGGGGTGCGGGCCCGTTTTTTTGCCAGTCCCACGCCCGGGACCCTGGTGGCGGACCCTAAAATCCTGACCTCCCGGATTGCCGCCCGGGGCCTAAAATTGGACTATGTCCGGGATTATTATCTGCTCCAAGACCTCTCCCGGCCCCGGCAGGAGTACCTGCGCCGCGTCCTGGAAAGCCAGCCCCCGGAAGTGAATACCGATTTTAATCCCCGCTGTTATTTCTATGACCTAGCCTTAAGCGGCATCCAGGAAGGTCTCCCCCTGAAAGAAATTTTACTCTACCTGAAGGGCCGCTCCCCTCTGGTCCTGGTGGTAGTTTTGGGATTGGCCATCCTGCTCCTGGCGCTGCTGCTCCGCAGCCGGGCCGGACCCCTCTATCTTTACCAGGTGGTGATTATGGGCCTAGGCACTATGGCCCTGGAAATCGTCATTTTGATTCTTTTCCAGATCCGCTTCGGCTCTCTTTACCGGCAACTGGGACTGTTGATCGCCGCATTCATGGGAGGCATGGCCCTGGGCGGGGCCTGGGGCACCCGGGTCATGCAGACCGGGACGGTGGCCGAAAAGGGAGGAAGTCCGAGGCCTGTGGGTCTGCCACTGCTGGCGGCCTTACAAGGAAGCCTGGCCGCCCTGGCCCTGATCATCGGCCTTTCCTTGCCGTATGCTTCTTTTTTGCCCGGGATGGGCCGGGAATGGCTGCTCCAGGTGGGCTACGTTTTGCTTCTATCCCTGGTGGGGGCTCTGGGGGGCGCAGTCTTTGCCGGGGCCGCCGCCCTCTGGGTCCACACCCGCCCGGAGGCCGGGGGCAAAGGCGGAATTCTCTATGCCGCGGACCTCCTGGGGGCCACCGTGGGCTCCCTGGGAATCAGCCTGGTGGTGCTGCCGGTGTGGGGTTTGATTCCGGCCCTCTATCTGGTGGCCGCCCTGCACGCCGGAGCCGCCCTGATGCTGGTCAGCAGCCGAACTTAAGAAAAGAGTCTGCTCCCCAAAAAAGACCCGGAGGCTAACCTCCGGGACCTTTTTGATACCTCTTTTTCTGGGGCACAGCTTTTGGATGGTCCTACCTCCTAGTTATTCGTAGGAAAATTGTTGCCCCAGTTCGCGGAATGAAAAGGTGAGAAAGACGTGATGACCGTCGTAGTCCAGCACCCGCAAATCGTCTGTCTGACGCAGATCATTGAGCACCACCGGATAATGCTCCCCGTAGCGTTTCTGGCACAAATCCAGGGGCACTTCATTGCCAATGAACTTTTTAATCCCCTTGGCCTTCAACTTCTCCACGAATTTGGGATCGGTGAAGGAATCATAGGAGGTCAATACCAGAATCGGACCGCTACCTGTGAAGATAATGCCCGCTTTCATCTGCCGTCCCTCCTTATCTGGCCTTACGGCCATCTCTAATTTTAAAAATAAACCTGCTTTTCTTTAAGTCAATATGCTTCTCTTAAGAAGATTTTTAGGGGCCGCTGGCCTAAAAGACGGCGACAGATGGAGAGCACATGGTTGTCAGCCAATATTGGCGATGGCCGGGGCCATACCTTTGAAAGTATTAAGCGAGGCTTTACGGCGGGAGAGAAGAAAGAGTCAGCCCCTTGCATCCCTATTCAGGAGTTCTTATTATTGTTTTATTAAAAAAAGGTCTCTCCCCCCACTCAGGGAATCAATCCAGATTGGGGGACTTCCCCTCGCCGTTTTCCGCTAATGTGAGAAGGAGGCCGACGATGCCGGAGCCGCTGCAAGCCAAACGGGCCTGGGCTGTGAGTTATACGCCCCAATACTTCTTGGAGATGGGCGAAGAATACGATGCCGGCCGCCTGGAGCAGTTGAACGAACATCTGGCCAAAGGGGATTACGCTCTGCTGAGCGATGATACGCAAGGTTACCCCGGTGATCTGGTGCTCGATTTCCCGGCCGCGTCGGAACAGCCCTATACGACCCTGGTGATGTTAGAGGAACCTCAGATCTAGACCATCGGGACTTCGATCAGTATTTGTTCTTATTTGCAAAACCACCGGTGCCGTGGTTCGCGCAATTCTCGCCTAAATTATCCCGATTTCATCTAACCAAAAATCCTGCCGGCCATCTAAAAAATTAAATGAGGCCGGGGCTTAAAGCTCCAGTCCTCCCGCCTTCAAGTTATACAGACCTGGACCAGGCCCAGCACCTATTTCCCTCAGCAACCCCCGCCTTTAAAAACCAGCATCAGGATAATGGCGATCAGGAGTAACCATTCCATCCGTTAAATTCCTCTTGAGAGAGCGGACCACGCACTCTTTAGCTTTTTTCATCTCCCAGGCGCTTCTTCAATTCTTTGTTTTGCCGCACCATCTCCCGCCAACGCATGGCCTTGTCGATGGCCAGCAGGATCTGTTCTTTGCGGAAAGGCTTGGTAATGAAGTCATAGGCCCCCTGGGCCATGGCCTCTTCCGCGGATTCCAGGGAGCCGTAGGCGGTGATGACCATCACCAAGGCGTCTTCATCCTTTTTCCGGGCCGCGGCCAACAGTTCCATGCCGTCCATGCCGGGCATCTTGAGATCGGTGATGACCAGGTCGAATGGTTCCTTGTCCAGCAGTTCCACCGCTTCTATGGGGTTGTTGGTGGCCGTGACCTGATGCTCCGAATAACCCTCGATGATCATTTTCAGCAAGGCCAACATATCCAGTTCGTCATCGACGGTGAGAATGCGTCCCATGCTTTAAAAACCTCCTTAATCGCAGCGGGCGACTCGGATTTGATAACCTGTCTAGTAGCCGAAAGGCCAAAAAAATATTAGCTGTCAGCTTTCAGCTTTCAGCTAAAAAAGATGAGTCACGCCTTTTCTAGCTGAAAGCTGATAGCTGAATGCTTAAACGCTCGCCCCTCTCCTCCATATCACTTCTTAGTTTCTTGAATTTCTGCAAAAAAATCCCGGTAATGTTGCTCCACGCTCTCCTCTGACAGCATGCTCATATCCAATTGCTTGCTGACCATCATCAGGCGGCCCAGGAGTTCCAACTTCTCCTCCAGGGTGGGCGCGTCATAGCCGTCGATGCGGCCGGAAATGGAGTCCTCCTTGAGTTCCACCCGGAAATCCAGGTGCTTGAGCACCTTGGCCAGGAAGCGCACCCGGCGCCGCCGCCGCTCCAGTTCCGCGCCCCCGCCGTAAAAAGTCAGGCTGACATAGCTTTCCTCCGGGACCCCCAGAAAGGCTTCGATGGTAGCGAAATGAAACCCCAGGCGATTGGAGAGATTCAGATAATCCGCGGCAATAATGGCAAAGTTTTTTTCGTGGAGGCGTTCCCGGATGTTGACGTCCGTGGCCGCGTTCATCACCACCGACATAAACCCGGCCAGGTCCACGGGCTTAGGGCCGCGCCAGCCTACGGCCTCCACTCCCCGCCAGTAGGCCACCATAGGCCGGGAGCGCAGGTGCTCCGGTTTGACCACCGCCAGGTTCTTGGCTTCCGGGGCCAGCCCCCCTCCCAGGTCGATGATGTGGATCTCCAGGGGCAGATGGCTGCTCAAGCGCCGGGTGCCATCCTCCTCGGGGTCCGGCGCGGAAATATGAAAGAGTTCCGTCATCGCCTTTTCGTGGGCAAAACGGGTCATATCGTGGTAAGTGGTGCAATTTTCCGCCCGGAAGTTCTCCCCCCGGGGGTCCAGGAGGTGAAGGGGGGTGATGTGTTTCAAGACCCGCTCCAATACCTTCCAGGCCCGGCTCTGGTGCAGGACCATGTCCCCCGGCGGCGGCTTCAGCAGTTCGCCCCGCCGGCCCGCATAGACGTTGCCGTAGTAAGCGTCCACCGTCACCATGGCCCCGGGCTTAAGCAGGCTAAAGGCCCCTTTGGCGCCGAAAATCGCCGGCACGCCCGCCTCCCTTAAAACCGTGGCCAGATGGCTGGTAGGGCTGCCGGCTTCGCAGATCATGGCCGCCACCCGGCCCACCACCACGCCATATTCCGGCAGGGCCCGGCGGGTCACCAGCACCGCGCCCTGGGGCACCTCCTGGAGGCGGTCGTCCGCCAGCAGATGCACCGGCCCCGCGCCTGCGCCCCGGGAAGCAATGGTGCCGTTTTCCAGGAGGACTTCCGCGCCCTTAATTTTGGGGGGCAGGTATTCGGTCTTCAACTGGCGGCTGATCCTTAAGGGGCGGGCCTGGAGGAGGTAAAGCTTGCCTCCCGTGGTTAACGCCCACTCAATATCCTGGGGCAGGCCGAAATGTTTTTCCAGGGTCAGACCCAGGTTATGGAGGGCCAGGACCTGCTGCTCGTCCAGGCAGGCTCCCCTTCTGTCCGGGGGCGTCTCCAGGTCCAGGACGCCGCCCTCCGGAGCCAGGGCGTGCATGTGGCTTTTTTCTCCCACCTCCCGGGCCACAATCTCTTCGTTTTCCACCCGGTAGATGTCCGGCTCCACCACCCCGCCCACGGCCAGGGACCCCAAGCCGCAGACCGCGTTGATAATGGTGGCTTCGCCCCCCTGGCGGGGGTCTGCGGTATAAAGCACTCCGGCAGTGGCGGCATCCACCATCTCCATCACCGCCACGCCCATGGCCAACTCCTGGTAGGCAAAACCGCTGGTATGGCAGTAGTAGAGCACCCGGGGGGTGAATTGGCTGGCCAGCACTTCTTTGTAGGCTTCTTTGACCTTTTCCCGGGGCACGTTGAGCAAGGTTTCAAACTGGCCGGCAAAACTGAAAAGACTGTCTTCCTGGAGCGCGGAGCTGCGCACCGCCACCCGGGGACCCAGGGCCGCCAGCTCCTGGTCCAGGGCCTGGGACAACTCCGGGGGCAATTCCTCGGCCATGACCCGCTCTTTAATGTCCGCGCCCGCGATCTTCAGGCTCTCCAGGTCCCGGATATGGGAACGCCGGATCTGCTCCCGGCTAAAATCTTCTAGCCCTGATTGCTCAAAAAAGAGCTTCTGGGCATAGGCGCTCACCGCGAAGCCTTTGGGCACGGGCAGGCCCAGGCGCACCAGGTCCCCCAACTTTTCGGCCTTGGCGCCGAAGAACTGCCCTTCCTTGACTTCGGCCAGGGGCAGCACCAGGGGCCCCGGCTGCAAGACGGCCCCCGCTAATTCCCGGGTAATCTTTGCCTCCACCAGCCGGCGGGCTTCTTCCAGGGCCTGATAACGGCCTCCGGACATGGCCGCCAGGGCCGCAACCATGGCCTCCACTTCCTGTCCCAAGCGCTGGCAGGCGTTGCGCACGTAGTGCATATCAAACAGGAACCCTTCGTTCATCTTCACCTGGAGGTCGGTGACCATGGTCAGAATGGCGCTGTTGGCGGCCAAAAGGCGTTTGTACCGGCGGTAACGCTCCAGGAGGGCGGGGGGCGGCGCCAGAGAAACAGGCTTCTCCGGAGCCCGGCGCTTGCCGGTGAGCCACTTTTTCAGCTTGTGGATAGCCGCCACCACGGGATTGCTCCTGAAAAAAAGAAAATACCAGTAATTATAAAATAAACCATGAATAGCCTTTCCCACAAGCCTTATTCGTCTACCGCCCGGTAGAAGAAGCCTATCCGGGAAACGGAAAAAACTCAGGGGAAAAGATTTGAGCATAAAGGCAAGGCTTGGAAATTATAAAAATATTGACTTTGAAGGGGTTTTACGGTTTTATGGACTTGTTTTATGTAGCTCCCAAATGCTGCCAGGATGGAGGTTCCAATGCCCTCATGCCCCCATTGTCAGGCCGATTATGAGCAAGGCCAGCGGTATTGTCAGGTATGCGGAAGCTATCTATTGCATCCGGAGACCGGGGACACTTTCTGCCCCCAATGCGGCATCAGAGTCTCCAAACGACAGGAATTCTGTCATGAATGCGATGCTCCCTTAAAAGGGGAAGCAGCCGCAAAAGGGGAAGCAGCCGCGGCTCCGGCCGCGGCTCCAGAGGAACAGCCCACCCCGGCTGCAGCCCCACCGCCTGCGGCCCCGGCCCCGGGAATGCAGCCGTGGATGGTGGGCCTATTGATCGCCGGCGGGATCATTATCCTCGTTCTCTTGATTATGCTCTTCTCCCGGGGGGATAAGCCGGCCCCGCCCGCACCCCCGCCGAAAGCAGCGGTTCCGGCTACTCCGTCTGCCCCCGGCGCGCCTTCGGCGACTGCTCCGGCCCCCGCGCCCCAGGCTCAGCCCGCAAATGTTAAAGAACAGATACTGGCTGTCCTCTCCAAAATGCGGGAGGCCAGATTAAATAAAGACATCGCCCTGCTCATGAGTTGCTATTCCGCGTCCTTTCCGGACCTGGAAGATAAACGGACCGAAGCCTTAAAGGCCTGGGAGAACTACGACTACAGCAACATGGTCTTCACCATCGACTCCCTGCAACCCCTGGACGCCGATAACGCCAACGCCAAGGTTACCTGGTACGTGGACTTAAAGAGCCGCAGCACCGGGGAACTGATCAGCGCCACCCAAACCTTTCAGGTGAGGTTTGTCAAGGAACTGGGACAATGGCGCATCCGCTCCCTGGAAGAAACCGAATAAGGAGGCATGAATGAGGTCTCGGCATTATCTGAAAGCTGCTTTGCTGATACTTCTGCTGATGACTATGGCTGGCGCCTGCGTGGTGGCGCCCACCACCGTATACCCCCCACCGGCCACCTATTATTACGTGTCGCCCTCCACCACCTATCTCCGGGACTGCCCCAGTTACGAATGCACGATTACCGCCACGGTTTTCAGCGGGGACCGGGTGCAGTTTCTGGATAGCAACGATTATGGCTGGTCCCGGGTGACCTTGCTACGGACGGGCGCGGTGGGCTGGATTCCCTCCGATCTTTTGAGTCCCAGCCCCATCTCAGTTACTTATTATGTGGCCACCACCACGGTTTATCTCCGGGAATGCGCCTCCTACAACTGCCGCTCCCTGGAGTTGCTGACCCGGGGGGACCGGATCGAGAAGCTGGACCAGGACAACCGGGGCTGGTGGCGGGTCATGTCCTATAGAACCCGCACCCAAGGCTGGGTGCCGGCCTCCGCAGTTTCTTTGAGCCCAGGGCCGCCCTATTATTATGTGGCCATCAGCGCTCTGAACCTGCGGGCCGGGCCTTCTACCAGCTCCAGGATTATCATGGGTTTGAGTCTTAACGACAAGCTGGAGATGTATGACATGACTCCCTCCGGCTGGGCCAAAGTGCGGGACCTGCGCACCGGCATCATCGGCTGGGTCGCTTACCGTTACCTGGAAACCTTCCCGGTGAGATATCCCAGGTCCGCGCCGCGCAAACACCGGGCTCCGGCCAAGGAGAAAGAGCCTGCGCCCGCGAAACCCGCAACCCCGAAGGCCATGTAAGACAGTTTTCGCTTTTTGCCTTCTAAGTAAAATAGCAAAGGGACCCGGAGATATCTTCCGGGTCCCTTTTTATCTGCGGCTTGAGAGAGGAAGGCGGCCGGGGGCAGTGGACTAGCCGCGCCTCAGCCAGCCTCCCCCGGAACTCATGCCGTCACTCCCAGAGTCTCGGCAACCAGAGCCTCGCACGCGGAATAGGGGTCGGTCTTCTTCGCCAGAATCTCCTGGAGAATCTCTTCCAGGCGGCCATTGCCGGACAATCGCGCCATCAGGTCCCGGAAGACCCCTTCTTTCAACAGTTCCAGAAACTCCTGACGCACCCGCTGATAGCGGGCGGCCCGCAAGGCCTCACCCTGGTTCTGCTGCAAATATTCCTGATGCTCCCGGATTCCGGCTAGCAGTTCCGTAAGCCCCTGCTCGTCCTTGGCCTGGGTAAGGAAGACCGGGGGCTTCCAGGATTTGGTTTTGCGAATGCTTTGCAGGTCCAACATCTGCAACAGGTCCTGGTAGGTGCGGGAAGCTCCCTCCCGGTCAGCCTTGTTGACCACCAGGATATCGGCCACCTCCAGGATGCCGGCCTTGATGGCCTGGATGTCGTCGCCCAACCCGGGCACCGTGACCACCAGGGTGGTATATGCCGTGGCCGCAATCTCCACTTCGTCCTGGCCCACGCCCACGGTCTCCACCAGGATATAGTCCTTGCCCATGGCGTCCAGGACGGTGATCACCGCCCGGGCGGAGGCAGTGAGTCCGCCGAAATGCCCCCGGGTGGCCAGGGAGCGGATGAAGACCCCTTCATCCAGGGCATGGCGCTGCATGCGAATGCGGTCCCCCAAAATGGCCCCGCCGGAGAAAGGGCTGGTGGGGTCCACCGCCACCACGCCCACGGTATGGCCTTCCTGACGCAGATATTGGATCAGACGGTCGGTGAGAGTGCTTTTGCCCACCCCGGGCGAGCCGGTGATGCCGATGATATGGGCCCGGCCGCTGTGGGGGTAAAGCCTTTTTAAGACCTCCCGGGCTCCGGGCAGGCCGTCATCCAGCTCCCGCATCAGCCGGGCTGCGGCCCGCACCTCTCCCCGCAAGATCTGCTCCACCACCTCCTGGGTATGCTTCATAATCCCTCCGCAAATGGCGGGCCCAACCGGCTGGCCCGCGTCCCTACTCTATTATTTATAAGGGAGGAGGGGCGGAATGGCAAAGGAAAAGCGGGAAAAACAAGAGTGCCGGCGCCAGGCGGGAAGAAGGTTCAGATGTAAGGCAACGCCGGCTATATCTCACGCCATGTTATTGTGGCGTTGGATGTGGATTAGAATTTGAAGAAAATAAATTAATAGGTGACGTTGTATATCCCACAAATGAAGGAAAACTTTGCTCAAAAGGAATATCTGAACTTATTAGTATTCAAACGC
>JAQTXE010000328.1 GCA_028688935.1 Syntrophales bacterium | reverse complement strand
CTCCCGGGACACCGCAATCAATCCCAGGGACAGCCAGAAGGCCTCCCTGAGCCTTCTTAGGATGCTGAAGGCCACCCCCAGGACCATGCCCAGATCGAACCCCAGGGAGAGCAGAATGTTGCCCCCCTCCTGCACCCCCGCGGCCGCGGGGATAAAGAATCCCAAGGCGGTGAAGAGCATGGCCAGAGCATCCAGGCAGATGGCCAGGTCCCAGCCGATGGGATGGCCCAGCAGCCAGAACATCAGGAAGACCTCCACCCCGTGCAGCAGCCAACTCAAGAAAAATAAGGTGAAGGCCAGGAAGCAGCGCCAGGGATGTTCCCGGTAAAACCCGGCCAGACGGTCGTCCAGATCGTTGAAGGATTCTTCTTTGTCTTTCAAGGCCGGGGGGCAGACCCCCATTTTGCTGAGGAAACGGAAGCCGAAGCCGCAGGGGGCCCGGCGTTGGACAAAGACGAAGATACCCCCGGCCGTAGCCAGCCCCAGCGCGGCCAGGCTCAAGGCCGCCATATGTGAAGAAGCTCCTGGCAGCAAGAAGGGAGCCAGGGCCAGCCCCACGAAGATATACAGGGCCAGGCTCAGGACCAGGATGCCTTTATGAATCACCACCGAGGCCGTGGCTTCGTCCCAGGGAATGCCCCGTTTTTGCAGGGCCGCGGCCTTAAAAGGTTCGCCTCCCAGACTGGCGGTGGGAGTGAGTTGGTTCAGGGACTCCCCTCCCAGACGCAGCCAAAACAGGCAATTCAGGGAAGGGATCTTGTCTTCACTCAGCAACAAATATTTCCAGGAGATGGCCTCCAGCAAGTTGACCAATCCGTAAGGCAGCAGCAGCAAGGGCCAATACCAGCCGATCCTTAGCAGGTACTCGCCGATGGTGTGCCAGCCCACTTTCTGGAGCAGCCAAAAAATAAAGACCATCGCGATGGCCAAAAGAATCAGGTTAAGGCGGCGCAAAATAGTCCTTCCACTTTAGAGTTCGGGCAAAATCGCTAAATGATAACAGAAGGGGAGCGATCAGTGAAGGCCTTCCGCACCTTTTACTTCCCCCTGTTGGGGGAGGCGCCGCATGAGGAACACCAGGGGCAGCAGGCAGAGAAAGACAATGGTGAAAAACCAGTAGTCGTCGCAGAAGGCCAGCATCTTCGCCTGGCGCAGGACTTCATTATAAAGTCCGCCCATGGCTTGGGGGGCGCTCCACCACTGCCAGTTGCTTCCTAAATCGGGCATGAGCTGCGACAAGCGGTGCTGCCATTCAGTGAAGGGCAGGGAGAAGGGGGTTAGATGTTCCACCAGGCGGCTTTGATGGAACTGGCTGCGGCGGGACAGCAGGGTGGTGGCGGTGGCAATGCCGAAGGAGCCCCCCAGGTTGCGCATCAGGTTGAAGATGCCGGTGGCGTTCCCCATCTTTTCCTGGGAGATGCGGGACATGGTCAGGGTGGTGAGGGCCACGAAAGTGGAGCCCAGGCCGAAACCCTGGACGAAGCGGGGCCACCAGGCATGGAAAAAATCGATGCCGGTGTTGTACTGGCTCATGAGATAGACCGCGTAGGCATTGAGAACCAGACCGGCAAAGACTATTTTGCGGCTGTCCATCACCATGGTCAAGCGCCCCACCACCGGCATGATCATAATCGAGCCGATGCCTCCGAAGGCCAGGGCCCAACCCGCCAGAGTGGCGTCGTAGCCCATGAGGGTCTGGAGAAATAAGGGCAGGAGCATGATGCTGCCGTACAGGACAAACCCGAAAAAGAACATGATGGTCACCCCGGAGGCGTAGTTGCGCTCCTTGAAGAGGCGCAGGTCCACCACCGGGTGCCGGGTCTTGAGCTCATGATAGATCAGGACAGCCAGGGCTACCACGGCAATGATGGCCAGGCGGAGAATAAAGGCGGAAGAAAGCCAGTCTTCCCGCTCTCCTTTGTCCAGGACCACCTGCAGGGCCCCCAGGCCCACCACCAAGAGCCCCAGCCCCCAGTAATCGATGCTGCCGGCCCGCTGCTTCTTGAGGTAATCCGGGTCGAAAATGAAGAGAAAAGTCAGCAGCAGAGAGAGGATGCCGATGGGCAGGTTGATATAAAAAGCCCAGCGCCAGGTGAGGTTATCGGTGACCCAGCCGCCCATGACCGGGCCGATAATGGGGGCGATGATCACCCCGATCCCCCAGATGGCCATGGCCATGCCCCGCTCTTGCACCGGGAAGGTTTCCAACAAAATGGCCTGGGAAATGGGCTGGAGCGCGCCGCCGCCGACTCCCTGGATGATGCGGAAGACGATGAGCATCCCCAGACTGGTGGCCGCGCCGCAGAGCATGGAACTGACGGTGAACAGGGCCAGGCAGAGCATCAGGAAGCGTTTGCGGCCGAAGAGGGCCGAGAGCCAGCCGGTGATGGGCAGGATGACCGCGTTGGAGACCAGATAGGCCGTCAAGATCCAGGTGGTTTCGTCTTCCGAGGAGGCCAGGGACCCGGCGATATGGGGCAGGGCCACGTTGACTACCGTGGTGTCCACGATTTCCATGAAGGTGCCGGCCATCACCGCAATGGTGATGAGCCACTTGTTCACGGAGACCGGGGCGTTGGGCGCGGAATTATTCATGTTCAGGATGTTTTGCGGGGGGACCGGGGATCGTAGGGGCGGGTTTAAAACCCGCCCCTACAGCCCCCACCAAATTCACTTCCCCCCTGCCTTCAACAACCGCGGACCGGTGCGCTTTCTGGTATCAATGGTGACCTCGCAGGACATCCCCAGGCGCAGGGGCCGGTCAGCGGGAAAAGGCGGCAGGAGCACGATCTTGACGGGGATGCGCTGCACCACCTTCACCCAGTTGCCGGTGGCGTTCTCCGGCGGCAAAAGAGAAAAAGCCGAGCCGGTCCCGGCCATGATGGAGTCCACCGTACCTTTAAATTCCACTCCGGGGTAGGTGTCCAACTGGACCGTGGCAGGCTGGCCCACATAAACGTGGGTCAGTTGCGTTTCCTTATAGTTGGCCTGGATCCATAACCTTTGGGTTTTCAGGGGCACCAGCATCATCAAGGGTTGGCCCGGCTGGACCCAGTTGCCCACGGTTACCTGCCGCCGGGTGACATATCCCTCGATTTCCGCCTTGACCTTGGTGTAGCCCAGGTTGAGACGGGCCTGCTCCAATTTTGCCTGGGCTTCCTTGATGGCCGGCTGATCCTCTAGGGGAATACTGGTGGAACCGCCAATCGCGGCCTCGGCTTCCCGGAGTTCCTGCCGGGCCTGGTCCACCTCCGCCTTGGTCACCTTAAAGGTGGTGGTCACTTTATCAAAAGTCTGTTTGGGCACGGTGCGCCGCTGATAGAGGCCGGTATAGCGTTTCCGGTCGATCACGGCATGATGGAAATTCGCCTCGGCCTGGGCGATCTTGGCCCGGGCCGTGGAGACTTTGACGTAGCGCTGCGATAAGTCCTGGCGCAGGCGGGCCAGGTTGGCCGCAGCCTGATCCACCGCCACCTGGTAGTCCGTGGGGTCCAGGGTGAGGAGCACCTGGCCGGGGGTCACCTGTTGGTTATTATCCACCAGCACTGCCGTTACCCGCCCCGGGACCCGGGGGGAGACCACCCCCACGTGGCCGCTCACATAGGCGTCGTCGGTGCTGATGAAGATCCGGATATAATACCAGTAACCCAGGCCGGCCCCCACCATCACCAGGAGCAGCAGCACCAGACTTATTCTGACTGAGGTTTTATGGAGCATCTGGGGATTTATCCTTAGGGAGGAGGGCGTTGATGGCCCCCATGGCCCAGAGCAGGTCGGCTTTGGCCATTTGGTGGTCGTAGATCGCGGTCCAGTAATTGACCCGGGTGCGGGTCAGCAGAGTATCGGCGTCGATGACGTTGGTGGCGGTGCCCACCTGTTCTTTATAGCGTTCCTCATTGAGGCGCAAATTCTCTTCCGCCTGGGTTACGGCC
>JAQTXE010000327.1 GCA_028688935.1 Syntrophales bacterium | reverse complement strand
CCTTGAGGTCTTCATAAACACGGGTGAAAACCTGGTGTATGTCTTTGGCCGAGGGGATCAACAGAAAACGCCCGCCGGTCGGGTCGGCCAGGGTTTTCAAAAGAGCCTGGTCGCTGGCGGAGGTAAAAGCCACGGTATATATGGGAATGCCGGCTTTTTTATAGGCCGGGATAATTTCCTGGTGCACCCGCTCCACAAATGCCTTAGAGTTACCTTTAGCGGGATTGATGTCCATCTGCCCGTCAGAGATGAGCAGGAGGGCACGCTTGGCCTGCCCCAGGGGTCCGAAACACTTCAAGCCGGCGGCCAGAACCTGATAAAGGTCCGTATACAAGCCCCGGGGTTGGAGACGGTTCAGTTCCCGGAAGCCTTGGCGCCGTTGGGAGGGGCTTAAGGGGGCGCAAGAGAGGCGGGTGAGGGTTACATCCTCGAAGGTTAGAACCCCCAGGCTATCCTGCGCGTCCAGGAGTTCCACCATGATGTGGGCCGATTTGGGCAGGAGGCGCAGCGGATCGGTGGTCTTCATGGACCCGGAGATATCCAGGGCCATGAGCAGCTGGACTTCCCGAGCCTCTACCCCCCGGGGGCCGAAGGCTGCCGCCAGGACCCCGAAAACGAGGAGAAGAACTATTTTTTTCGCCAACTGCCTCATTCCCGCCCAATTACCTGAAAGGACCGGTAACACGCCAGCCGCCTGCCCGTCTTGAAGCGGGGGCCACCCCCGCCGGCGGCTGCGGCCGGTAAATATGTTTCCAATTATTGATATCGAACAAAAACAGCTATTTCTTAAGGCATTAATGCAACCTTCTCCCATATTTCCAGATATAACATGGGGTTGCGGGGGCCCAAGATTTCCCCGGCATGCCTTTAACGCACCCTTCATTACCCCAAAAACAACGAGAAGAAACCTTACTCTTTTAACTAAAAGCTATAAGCTATAAGCCAATAGCTAGATTAAACCTATGCCTGAACTACCGGAAGTGGAAGTCATCCGCTTAGGATTGGTTCCCCGGGTGCAGGGCCGCCGCCTGCTGGGGGTCACCGTGGGCGAAAAACGCCTGCGCCAGCAGTCCGAAACCATGGCACTGCAAAAATGGCTCCCGGGCCGGGCCATCCTCGAAATAGAGCGCCGGGGGAAGTATCTCCTGTTCCACCTGGAAGGCGGAGTGAGCCTGCTCATCCACCTGGGGATGACCGGGCGGCTGTTGCTGCTGCCTGAGCCCGCCCCGGCCCTTCTCCCCGTGCACCTCATCTTTCATTTGGAGGGCGGCCTGGACCTGGCCTTCCAGGACGTGCGCCGCTTCGGCCAGGCCCTGGTCTTTCCTCCGGGGGTGGAGCCGGCCCCTTTAGCCCAGGTGGGCCGGGAGCCCTTCTCCCGGCAGGTGACGCCCCAGTGGCTGGCGACCCAGGCCCGGGGCCGCTCCCGGCCTATAAAAAACTTTCTCATGGATGGCCGCATCCTGGCCGGTATCGGCAATATCTACGCCAGTGAAATTCTCTTTGCCGCCCGCCTCCATCCCGGCACGCCTGTGGGCCGCCTCACTCTGGCCGACTGGACCCGGGTCCTCAAAGAGACCCGGCGCATCCTCAAGGCGGCCATCGCCAAGGGCGGTACCACTGTGTCCGATTATCTGAATAGTCAGGGAGAAACCGGGCTCTTCCAGTTGGAGCTGCTGGTTTACGGCCGTGACCAAGAGCCCTGCCGTTGTTGCGGCCAGACGGTGGCTCGCATGGCCCAGGGCGGCCGCAGCACCTTTTTTTGTCCTAAATGTCAGCAGGAAAAGTGATGCAGTTTTTGGTTTTTTGGCTTCCCTTCTCCCGAAAGGCTAAGCCTCACGCCAAGACGCAAAGGCGCAAAGCAAGATGCAAAATATACCTTCTCGTTCCCAAACTCCTGCTGGACAACGGCATCGTCCGCCGCAGCTCCTGCTGAGGCCTGCTAATGTTAGGCCGTTAAATATTAGTGGCTTTTTTAGAAATTTCGGTTAAAATTAATATTTTGATACTAAATATCAGCTAAATATTGGCCCGCTACTTTCTGAAAGTCAGCTTTGGGCTTAGCAGGAGATAAACGGCAAGATGAAAAAAGACATCCATCCCGCTTACATCCAGGCCAAGGTGCGCTGTGCCTGTGGCAGCGAGTTTTTGACCGGTTCCACCCAGGAGTCCATCCGGGTGGAAATCTGCTCCAAGTGCCATCCTTTCTTCACCGGCAAACAGAAGCTCATCGACACCGCCGGGCGGGTGGAGCGGTTCCGCCGCAAATACGCCCACCTGGAGAATAAGAACCAGGCCGCCGAATAATCTGCATGCATTCTCCCGAACCCTCCTTGCCGGTGGGCGGCCAGGCAGTGCTGGAGGGAGTGATGATGCGCTCCCCCCAGGCCCTGGCCGTCGCCGTGCGGCGGCCCGACGGCACCGTAGTCTTAAAGGACGAGCCCTATACCTCCCTGGCCGCCCGCTATTCTCTGCTAAAACGCCCTTTCGTCCGGGGCCCGGTGGTGCTCCTGGAAGCCCTGATCACCGGCATCCGCGCCCTGAGCTTCTCCGCCCAGGTGGTTGCCCAAGAGGAAGATGAAGAAGAATCACCCCTGGGCTGGAAGAGCATCGCCCTGACCATGGTCTTTGCCTTCCTCCTGGCCTTTGTCCTTTTCGGCTTCCTGCCCCATTACCTCAGCGGCCTGGCCGGCTACCTGTTGGGCCGCCCCTTGACTCCGGCCGACTTTCTCTTCCACGTCATCGACGGCATTATTAAAGCTTTCTTTATCCTGGTTTATATCTGGGGCATTTCCCGTTTCCGGGAAATCCACCGGGTCTTCGAATACCACGGCGCAGAGCATAAATCCATCTGCGCCTACGAAGCCGGAGAACCCCTCACCGTGGAGAATGCCCGGCGCCACGGCACCTGCCATCCCCGCTGCGGCACTTCCTTCATCCTGGTGGTCCTGTTGGTGAGCCTCCTGGTTTTCACCATCTTCTTTCCCCTCTTTCCGCCCCTGACCCGTACCGGCCTGGTCAATAACCTCATCCAGGTGCTCATCAAGGTGGCCCTGATGTTCCCCATCGCCGCCATCGCTTACGAAATCATCCGTTGGGGCGGCCGGGAGCCCAACCACCCCCTGGCCCGGGTCCTGCTCTGGCCGGGGTTGGCCACCCAACGTATCACCACCCAGGAACCGGACGACAGCCAACTGGAAGTGGCCCTGGAAGCCCTGAAAGCAGTCCTGGCCCGGGAGGCAGAGGCCAAGGCGGCTTTGCAGTAGCCAGTTGCCAGAGAAAATTCCAAAATCAACCACTAACAACTGAAAACTGGCCACTGACTACTGGCCACTGGCCACTGACTACTCCAAAATGCTCCGCATCGGCCCCGCAGGCTGGGATTACCAAGACTGGCAGGGAGTGGTTTATCCACCGGGGATGAAGGGTACGGACCGTCTCGCTTATCTCGCCTCCTGGTTCGCCGCGGTGGAGATCAACGTCACTTTTTACCGGCCCTTGGGGCCGCAACTGGCCCCCCGGTGGCTGGAGGCGGTGGCCCAGGCGGAAAATTTCCGTTTCACCGCCAAATTATGGGGCCGCTTTACCCACGAGCGGCAGTTAATTCCCGGAGAGGTGGAGCAGTTCCGGCAGGGCCTTCTGCCTTTGCTGGCCGCGGGGCGCCTGGCCGCGCTTCTGGCTCAATTCCCTTATTCCTTTCATAATACGGCAGAAAATCGAGCTTATCTCGGCGAGATCAAGGGGGCCTTCCCGGAATTCCCCCTGGCCCTGGAAGTGCGCCACCGCTCCTGGCAAAGTAAGGAAGTGCGGGAATTTTTACGACGGACGGGCTGGGAATTCTGCAACCTGGACCAGCCCCTGGTTTCCTACCCTATGGGCGCCAACCGTTGGGTCACCGGCTCTTTGGGATATTTAAGATGCCATGGGCGGCGTAAGGACGTATG
>JAQTXE010000326.1 GCA_028688935.1 Syntrophales bacterium | reverse complement strand
CCGAGCCCGCCAGGGTGGAGGCGCCGTAGGGGGTGCCCCCCCGGCCTTCGGTGTGCAGCATTCCGGGAGTGGAATAGGGCACGCCGACAACGATCATGCCCAAGTGCAGTAAAGGCGCCATCATGGTGAAGGGCGTGGTCTCCTGGCCGCCGTGGGCCGTGGCCGTGGAGGTGAAGATGCCCGCGGGTTTGCCCTCAAAGGCCCCTTCCAGCCACAACTTGACGGTGGAGTCGAAGAGACGCTTCATCTGGGCGGTCATGTTGCCGTAGCGGGTGGGGGTGCCGAAAATGATGCCGTCCGCGGTTTTCAGGTCCTCCAGGGTGCAGACGGGAATATCCTTTTGCCGGTTCCAGACTGCCAGGGCGTGTTCGTGTTTGGCGATATCTTTCTCGATGTCCTCAAACTCCTGGACCCGGCGCAGGACCGGTTCCACTCCCGCCACTTCCTTGACGCCCGCCAGCACCGCCTGGGCCATTTGCAGCACGTGGCCGTATAGAGAGTAGTACACTATCAGGACTTTCATGTTTCCTCCGGAAAAGTTCAAGGTTCAAAGTTCAAGGTTCAAGGTTCATGTCGGTTCCCATCACCCATCTTAAAAAGTGTGGGCACGGGCTTTTCAGCCTGTACCACCAAGATATTCTCTGACCTTCTGGGGTGCTGGCAATTCCCGACTAGTCCCCCCCAAAAATTAACCAATAACATAAACACCGGCAGGGTGATGTCAATCTGCGATTCCTGGCGAGCCCATCTGGGGGCCTCATTCCGAACCGGTCCCCTTGCCTTCCCGAAGTTAGGTATTATGTTGAAAACAATCATACGAGGGAAGGGACAGGCGCGGTTTATTCGACTTTAAACTTTGAACCTCGAAATTCTCACTTGAACTTCTCAAAGGATACAGCCATGGACGATCTCCAAGACCGTTTTCCTCCCCTGCCCGAGAGAATCGCGGGGTTGGGGGAACTGGCCTATAATCTCTGGTGGAGCTGGCATCCCGAAGCCCGGATGCTCTTCAAGCTGCTGGACCGGGGAGCCTGGAAAGCCACCGGTCATAACCCGGTCAAGCTTCTCAGGGTGTTGCCGTCCAAGTCTTTGGAGGCCGCGGCCGCGGACCCGGAGTATCTGCGTCAATATGATGCGGTGCTGGCTAATTTCCGCACCCAGATCCAAAACCAGGTCTGCTGGTTCACGGAAAATATCATTCCCGGGGAGTGCCAGCCCATCGCCTATTTCTCCCTGGAGTACGGCCTGCACCATTCCCTGCCCTTTTACGCCGGAGGCCTGGGGTTTCTGGCCGGGGACCATCTCAAGGAATGCAGCGATTTGGGCATCCCCATGGTGGCTGTAGGGTTTATGTATCCGGATGGGTACGTGCGCCAGAAAATCAATGCCGAGGGTTGGCAGGAGGGCGTGGATGAGGTCCTGGACCGGGACGCGGCCCCCATCACCCGGGTCCTGAACGACCAGGGGGCCCAACTCACTGTGCAGGTGCCTTTCACCGACCCGCCCATCTTTGTGGCCGTGTGGCAGGTGATGGTGGGCCGCATTCCTTTGTATCTGATGGATACCGACCTGGAAATGAACGACCCGGCCCACCGGCGGATTTCCAACCATCTTTATATCAGCGATCGGGAGCAGCGCCTCCTCCAGGAAATTGTGCTGGGTATCGGCGGCAGCAAGATGCTGGTCTCCATGGGCATCAAGCATTCGGTTTTGCATATGAATGAGGGCCACCCGGCCCTGGCCTTGCTGGAAAGGGTGAGGGAACGGGTGGAGGGCGGGATGAATTTTAATGATGCTCTCCAGGAGGTGCGGGCCACTTCGGTGTTCACCACCCATACCCCGGTGCCCGCGGGGCACGACGTCTTTTCCTTTGATTTAATGGATAAATATATCTGCCCTTGCTACCCCATGCTAGATCGGGACGCTTTATTGCGCCTGGGAATTTCGCCCACGGATCCGCCTAACACCGGATTCAACATGACCGCGTTCGCTCTGCGCCTGTCCGCCTATCATAATGGGGTGAGCCGGAGGCACGGCGAGGTGGCCCGAAGTATGTGGCAGGCCCTCTGGCCCGACTTGCCGTTGGCACAAGTCCCCATTGACCATATTACCAATGGGGTGCACGTGCCTACCTGGATGGATCCTAAAATCGAACTCCGCTGTATGGAGTGCGGCGAACCGGATTGGCTGGAGGAGCGCGACAACCCCGAAGTCTGGGAGATGGTGGATGACATTCCGGATAAAGAATTTTGGGAACTCCATTACCGGAAAAAGATCAAGTTGATCAATTACATCCGGGAGCAGACCCGGCGGCGTTGGGTGCATGAAGGCATCAGTCTGGGCAACGTGGTGGTGGGGGGAGCTTTGCTGGACCCCTCGGCCCTGACCCTGGGCTTTGCCCGGCGCTTTGCCACTTACAAGCGGGCGGACTTGATTTTTCAGGACCTGGAGCGGTTGAAAAGGCTGCTCAACGATGATTGGCGGCCCCTGCAGATCATTTTTGCCGGCAAGGCCCATCCCGCGGATGACCCGGGGAAGAAAATCTTGCAAAAGATCTTTAACTTTGCCCGGGACCCGGGACTGGGGGGCAGAATCGCCTTTGTGGAGGACTATGGGGAGCAGGTGGCCCAATACCTGGTCCACGGCGTGGACATCTGGCTCAACAATCCCCAGCCGCCCCTGGAAGCCTGCGGCACCAGCGGCATGAAGGCGTCCATCAACGGCGTTCTGCACCTGAGTATCCTGGACGGCTGGTGGCCCGAAGGCTTTAACGGCCGAAACGGCTGGGCCTTTGCCGGCGCGGCAGGGGAGGACCGGGACGCCCGGGACGCGGCGGCCATTTATCAGATTTTGGAGCAGCAGGTCATCCCCCTCTACTATCGGGTGAACGACCAGGGCATTCCTGAGGGCTGGGTGAAGATGATGAAGGAGGCCATGAAGAGCCTGGGGGCCAAATTCAGCGCCCGGCGCATGGTGAAGGAATATTCCCGGAAATTCTACCAGCCGGCCCTGGAAGCCGCGGGGAAATGAGGCGGAGAGTAAAGGGTCCAAGGAGCAGGGGTCAGGGGCAGACCCAAGCTAAAATTTTATAACGAAGATAGGAACTTGCAAAAGTCTGGTTCAACCAGCCCCCCTCCCCACGGGGCATAAGCGCTAACACAAGGCGACTTTTGGGGTTGTTATTATTTGATAAATCCATAATGATATCGAGCTATTATAAAATTTATTTTTAAAAAGGTTGCGCTTATGTCCCCATGGGGGAGGGGCGTCTTTGGTGAGTAACTAACTGATAATACTACCCAAACATCCCACCCCCACCCTAACCCTCCCCCCTCAAGGGGGAGGGGATTTGGCCGGTGCGTTGGTTATCGACACTAAAAAGACTTCTGCAAAAGGCTCGAAGTGATTATCTTTTTGCCGAAAACCGAAAACCGAAAACCGGAAACCGAAAACCGGAAACCGGAAACTAAAAAACCGAAAGCGGCCTTACACCCGGTGGTGCAGGTCCAGGCGCACCACGCGGTCGCCGCAGATCTCCCGGGCAATTTCCTGCACGAGATGGGCTTCCTGGGGGGTGTGGATGATGCCGGAGACCGCGATGGTTTCCCCTTGCAACTCCACCTCCAGGGTGGGGACGAAGACCCGGGGGTCGGTGGCCACCCGGGCTTTAAGCCGGTAGGCCAGGGCCAGGCCCTCCAACTCCGCCCGGGCCCCGGGGCTGGCCAGGCGGTCCTTCTCTCCCAGCGTCTCCATCAGGATGTCCACCACCTGGTCATAGGTGAGGCTGCCGGTATTCAAGGTCATGTCGTAAAACCGTTCCTCATCCCAGGCCGCATCATAGTTGGCTTTGATAAAGCAGGCCCGGTCAGCATCTACCTGGCCGATCAACCGCGCTGCGGCCGCCTTACTTAAGCGCTCCCGCTCCATGATGCGCTCGAGGCGA
>JAQTXE010000063.1 GCA_028688935.1 Syntrophales bacterium | reverse complement strand
ATCTACAAACTACTGGCCCGGGAGGTGCCGTTAAAAAGCCTGGGCGGGCCCATCTTCATCGCCCAGATCGCCGGCAAGCAGGCAGAAGCGGGGATCACCTACCTCATCCACTTCATGGCCGTCTTGAGCGTCAATCTGGCCATGTTGAACCTCCTGCCCATTCCCGTCTTGGATGGGGGCCACCTGTTTTTCTTTCTCTGGGAGGCGGTGCGGGGCAAACCCGTAGCCATTAAACACCGGGAAACTGCCCAAGCAGTAGGGCTGATGCTGATCTTGGCCCTGATGGTCCTGGTGTTCTATCAGGACATTTTGCGCCTTCTCGGCCCTAAGTGATGGTTTTCCGTTTTCCGTTTTCCGTAAAGAAACCGCTTTGCGATAGCTTGTCATTAGGATGAAGCAAAGCGATCGAAGAAGCTTAAAGACGAGATTCTTCACTCCGCTGCGCTTCGTTCAGAATGACAGATTAAAAAGATTCTCACAGAAATTCTCTTCTCTACATTTATGGATTCTTTTAACGGAAAACGGAAAACGGAAAACGGAAAACGGTTTTTAATCCTGGCCCTGGACACCTCCACGGAGGAAGGGAGCCTGGCCCTGGTGGAGGATGACCGGCTGCTAGGGGAATCCCCGCTGCACAGCCCCGGCACTTACCTGCAGCACCTGCTGCCCGGAATAGTGGCACTCCTCACCGCCGCGGGGCGCCCTTTGCAGGATCTGGGGGGCATCGCCGTCAGCCAGGGTCCCGGCAACTTCACCGGCCTGCGCCTCGGCCTGGCCACCGCCAAGGGCCTGGCCTGGGCCCTGGGGTGCCCCCTGGTGCCGGTCCCCACTCTGGAGGCACTGGCCGCCCAATTTCCCAGGCAGCCCCACCCCACCGCCGTCCTGATGGACGCCAAGCGGCAGGAAGTCTACCTGGGGCTCTTCCATTGCCCGGGAGAACTCCCCCGCCCCCTGGCAGAACCCCGGCGTCTGGCCCTGGCCGCGCTCCCCCCCCTCCTTAAACCGCCCCTGCTCCTCACCGGGGGCGGTCTCAACGCTTACGAAGATTTCCTCCGCCAATACCTGGACCCGGGCATCACCTGGGCCCCGCCGGAGATGCGCCATCCCCGGGCCGCCACCATCGCCCGCCTGGGAAGGGTCCGCCTTGATGCAGGGCTGACCGCCTCACCCCCCAACCTGACTCCCACCTATCTGCGTCCGGCGCTCTAAAAGGAAGGCTTTTGGGGGGATTGAGCTAAGGGCCGTGGGCTTTTCAATTGGCTCAGCTACCCTGCCAAGTAATGTCTAATTTGGAATATAGGCTATTGAGAAGAGGAGTCGAGAAAGGATGATAAGAGGTTCTTCAGTGTCATTTCGTCCTTAGTCTGGCATTCCCATATCACAAGAACGCGCCAGCCAAGGGCCAGCAAGGCGGCTTCGTTCTTAGCATCACGGGCTTGATTGCGTCGAAGCTTTGGACACCAATAATCGGTATTTGACTTCGGAAGCCTTGAATCTTTGCAGGAAGGATCGGGATGCTGGTGCCAGAAACAGCCGTGAATAAAAATCACAGCGCGGCGTCCCGGAAAAACCATATCCGGTTTTCCTGGAAGCTCCTTGCGGTGAAGACGGAAACGGTAGCCAAGGGAATGAGCCAAGCGCCGGACGATGTTTTCCGGCTTCATGCCCTTGCTACGGATGGCGCGCATATTTGCACTGCGGCGTTCAGGAGATATTTTATCCGTCAACTCTCGCCGCCGAATTTCTTACGAAGCCACTCATAAACTGACCGCTGCTCTTCGATTCCAGCGCGCCTGATCTGAGTCAATAACCATATTATACTTGGCTTTTCCGCTGTGATATTTTTCGCACCTTGATTACAAGTTGAGCACAAAGCGCGAAGGTTCGATATTTCATCTTTACCGCCATGACTACGGTCAACAATATGCCCAATATGAAGGCGCACTTTGCGCCCGGTAGAAGGGTCAATATCGCCTGGCGTTAGTCCGCACATCTGGCAAGTAAACCCGTTACGGTCGAGAACCGCAGCCCGGAGACGGGCAGAGATTGCGGATTTAAATACAACGTCTTGCTTCTCCGGCGGTTTTTCCTTTAATAAATATTGGCCGGGCTTTAGATCAGCGCTGTCAAGATGCGAAAGAATCGGCCAGCCTTCTTGTTCGCGCAGTTCTCTTAAGCGGCGGCTATATTGGACTGCGCCGTCTGCCGCTGCTTGTATTTCGTGAGATTCGATAATACGGCCAATGTTGGCAAGAAGAAATTGCCGTATTTTTTCCTTTGAACCTTTGCGTGCCATGGCTGGTACCTAACCTGCGGCTCTAAATAACTGCCGTTTAATTAGAGTATTCGCGATGGATTCGGCAACAGCACGGGCAACCGGAGGAGGAAAAGCGTTTCCTACTTGCCTATATGCTGGAGTCTTCTTACCCGTGAATATCCAGTTATCAGGAAAACCTTGAAGGCGTGCAACCATTGGCACAGTGAGGCGCGGCATTCCAATAAAATCACGTTCTGGAGGAGCCTCCGCGATAACAAGGCCGTCAACACCCAAAGCAGCCCATGCCTTACGGGCACGCGTAGGCCCTAGGTCTGGCCCGCCATGTTTTTTTGACCCTCCAACAATTGTTGGGGCTATATCGTCCGCTCGTTTACGCCATTCAGGCGCTCCGCGCCAGCCTCGCGCAGCCATAAGATCATAAAGGGTTTCGCCAACTGTTGGCGGGCTCTTTTGATGCGGAATCGGCCAAGCATATTTATTGGCAAAATCGTTTCTAATAGCAATAAAAATCACACGGGGGCGAAGTTGGGGGACGCCGTAATCTGATGCGTTGAATAACCGCCAAGATGACTTATAACCAAGTTTTTTAATTTTGTTGGAAATATAGTCTCGGTAATCATCAAAGGTAGCGTCCAAGAGTCCACGCACATTTTCAATCATCACTGCGAGAGGGCGAATTTCATCAACAAGCCGGATAGCTGCCGGAAATAAATTGCGCTCATCGGCTTTGCCAAGCTGTTTACCAGCCTTGGAAAAAGGAGGACAGGGCAGACCCCCGGCGAGAAGATCAATTCCTTTGAATGGTGTTCCGGCAAAGGTTTCCAGGTCTTCTTCAAAAACATGCCAATTGGGACGGTTGAAACGAAGCGTGTTGCAACAATGCGGGTCAATCTCAACAAGCCCTTGATGGTCAAAGCCAGCTTGTTCCAGCCCAAGGGCTTGCCCGCCGCCGCCGGCGCATAACTCTAAAGAAGTCAGCCCGGTTTTTCCCATCTTGCCTTCCCCTTTTTCTTTAAACTATCTCTAACATCATGCTGGGTTGGCCGGTTTCCTCTTTAAGATCCGAAATTCCTTTGGAAACCATAATAGCACAAATTTACTTGCTAATGTTTAGTTTATCAATTTTTTAATCGTAACTCTATTTATGCAAATTATTGCGGGGATTGGCGGATGATGCCCCTGAAGAAACCATAAAACAAGCAGGATAGGAATTGCGTCACTGCTCCGGCATAAAAACTTGACAGTTAGGGCGGGACATGATAAGAATTTATAGTCTAACCAATCAATATTTCAGGGTTTTCATGCCTCAACCGTCCAAGCCGGTGGTGGATCTCCGGTCCCGCGAGCATTACATAGCATCCTGTATTGCCTTGGCCCAAGAGAAGTTGTCCCGCTTCGGCTCGGTGGCCGAGATTGCGGCCCGGGAACGGGAGATAAACCTCTATCCCGGCCTGGAGCAACTGGAAGCGCCCCACCTCATCCATCTTTTGGCGGCGCCGGCCCCGGGTCCGGTGCGCCAGGCCCAGGAAGCTACGGCCCGGGGGGAAGTGCTCCTGGAGCACGCCGCGGCAGGGGAAGGCACCCGGCTGTTCCTGGGACCCAAGTATTTCATCAATATCGGCAGGGACCTGGGGTTGGAGCAAATCGCCCACCTGTTGAGCGTGGAGGCCGGCAAAGTCGTCTCCCCGGAGAGCGTGGCTCCCCTGTTGGATTGCCAGCCCCGGGATTTGCTGCCCCTGTCTTTGGGCAGCCGCCACATGTTGCAAATGGCCTTTGACCTGGAAAGGCTGGCCCGGGACTTGGGGGAAGCGCCGGCAGAAGTGCTGGCGCGCCAGCATCTCCTGATCATTATCAGCGAGGAGATGGCCGCGGGGATAGAAAAAGATTTTCATCAATGGCATTTTTACGGCTTTCGCCCGGACCGGGTCTTTTTCATGGTGCAGGAAAGCTTCCATGGTCTAAACTTGCGGGATGGACGCTTTGTTTATGACGAATCCTCTCCCCGGCGGCTGCACAACCACGGGCAGATGGCGGTGCAGCAGTCCATGGACCGGCAGCTTTTCACCTTGCCGGGCGCCCACGTCCGGGAAAGGGTCTATTATTCCCAGGCGGCGGTGGGGGATTGGCTCCAGGGTTTTGTCAATAAAATATCGTATAATATCGAGGACCTGGACTATCTCACCGGATCTCTGGATTTTCACAGCCTAGGTCTGGTCCTGGAGTTGGGGGAGAAGGGTTTCCGCATGGTCATGGAGGTAGTGGCCAACAACCCGGTTAAGCCCCAGAAGGGGGGCATGCTGGCCTGGGACCCCGCGCTTTTACGGGACGTGATGATCGAAAGCTTCCAATTGGGTGATCTGCCCAACCAAGACATTGCTTTCCTGAACCGGAATTTCAACCACTATCCCCGGCCCTTTGAGAGCTGGCGCCGGGTCCGGGACGCAGGGCTGCCCATGCCTGTGGCCGTAAAAGAGGGTTTTCTGTATTTCCAGCCGGTCCAGGGAGACATCAATTTTTTGGTGTCCACCGCTTTTTTCCGCCGCCAGGAGATGCCGGCCATCAAAAACTTGAAGTCCCCGGCCGCCTTACCCCTGGCCATTAACCGCATGGCGGCCCAGGACCGCCAGCCCGGGTTTCGGGAATTTGCGCAACGCACCTGGGAGGGGGGTAAATGAGTCCACCCCGGAAGATGTTCGTCAACGCCGCCGACCCGGAAGAATTCCGGGTGGCCATCGTCGAAGAAGGCCTGCTGGAGGAATTGGCCCTGGAGTCGGCCTCCCGGGAGGCCACTAAAGCCAACATCTACAAAGGCATCGTCGCCAATATCGAGCCCAGCCTCCAGGCCGCGTTTGTCAATTACGGGGGGGAGCGCCACGGCTTCCTGCCGCTGTCGGAAGTGCACTCCGATTGGTTCCAGGAAAAACCCCAGAGCAAGTCCAAAACCAAGATCCAGCGGGTGCTGCGCAAGGGCCAGGAACTCATCGTCCAGGTTTATAAAGAGGAATCCGCCACCAAAGGGGCCTACTTAAGCACCTATATTTCTCTGCCCGGCCGGCGCCTGGTGCTTCTGCCCCGGCAGGCCCATCTGGGCATCTCCCGGAAGATCGAAAAGGAAGAAGAGCGCCAGCGCCTCAAGGATCTGGCCCAGAAACTGGGCCTGCCCCCGGAGATGGGCCTCATCATCCGCACTGCCGGGGAGACCGCGGCCACCCGGGAACTGACCAAGGACTTGAACTACCTGCTGAAACTCTGGGAAAGCATCAAACAGGCCGCCCAATCCCAGCCGGCCCCTTGTCTGCTGCACCGGGACCTGGACCTCATCACCCGGACGGTCCGGGACTATTTTTCCGCGGATATCAAGGCCATCTTGGTGGACAACAAAGACGTCTATCAGACCCTGCGCGCCTTTATCCAGGAAATGTCCCCCCGGCACGTGCACGCGGTGAAACTTTATAAGGACAATCTCCCCATCTTCACCCGCTATCAGTTGGAAGAGCAGCTCGACCGCATCTATTCGGAGCGCGTTCCCCTGAAATCAGGCGGCTCCATCGTCATCAATCCCACCGAAGCCCTGGTTTCCATCGACGTCAATTCCGGACGCTGCACCGGCCAGAAAGAGATCGAAGACACGGCCCACCGCACCAATTTGGAGGCCGCCGAGGAAGTGGCCCGGCAGCTCCGCCTCCGGGACCTTGGGGGCCTTATCGTGATTGACTTCATTGACATGAAAGACAAAAAACACCAGAAAGAGGTGGAGCAGGTCCTCAAAGCCAGCCTGAAAAAGGATAAGGCCCGGGTGACGGTGGGGCATATCTCCAAGTTCGGCCTCCTGGAACTCTCCCGGCAACGCTTGCGTCCCACCGCCGAGATCAGCGCCTATATCCAGTGTCCCGCCTGCCGGGGCCGGGGCCGCATCAAAAAAGTGGATACCCTGAGTATCGGCCTCCTCCGGCAAATCAGCACCCAGGCGACCCAGGGGCAGTTCCAGGAGGTGCGCATCCTGGCGCCCGCGGAGGTGAGCTATTTTCTCCTGAATAAGAAGCGTAAAGACCTGCTGGCCCTGGAAGAACAATACGGCTTCAAAATAGTGATAACCGGCAGAGAAGACCTGGGACCCGAGGAAATCCTGGTGGATTACTTCAAGCGGGAGGGGGCAGACGCCAAGGCGGTGGCCGAACCTAAACCCGTGCCGGAGAGCAAGGCTCCCGCCACCGCCAAGGCTGCCCCGGAAGAGAAACCGGCCCCTGGGAAGAAGCAAGCTCCCCAGGCCAAAAAGACCGGGGAAAAGAAACGTCCCTCCCGGTCCCGCCGGCGGTCCTCGAAACCCAAGGCCCCGGCGGAGCCGGCCGCCGAAACGCCAGAGGCCCCGCCGGCGGAGCCCGGTTCCGCCCCGGAGGAAACCGGCTCAGGCCCGGAAGCCCCCGAAACCACTTAACGCAGCAATCCCGGGAGGCAGGGCTGCCTTCTGCCGGTATAAAATTAAAAAAATTATAGTTGATCAAGATTCGAGTCGAAGGAGTTTTCCCATGCGCAGCAACCTGATGAAACAAGGTCTGGAAAAATACCCCCACCGCTCCCTGCTGAAGGCCATGGGCCTCACCGACCGGGAAATCGAGCAGCCCATTATCGGCGTCGCCAATTCCTTCAACGAATTTATTCCCGGCCACATCCACCTGGACAAGATTACCCAGGCGGCCAAGGCCGGGGTGCGGATGAATGGAGGCACGCCTTTGGAGTTCGGGGTCATCGGCGTCTGCGACGGCTTGGCCATGCATCACCAGGGCATGAAGTATTCCCTGCCTTCCCGGGAAATCATCGCCGACTCCATTGAGATCATGGCCACGGCCCATCCGGTGGACGGCTTGGTGCTGGTGGCCAACTGCGATAAAATCGTCCCCGGCATGCTCATGGGGGCCCTGCGCCTCAATATTCCCGCCATCCTTATCTCCGGCGGCCCCATGCTGGCCGGACTCCACCAGGGGAAGGCAGTGGACCTGATCACGGTCTTTGAGGGCGTGGGCGCGGTGAAAGCCGGGAAAATGTCCGAGGACGAATTGAAGGAACTGGCGGAGTGCGCCTGCCCCGGTTGCGGCTCCTGCGCCGGCATGTTCACCGCCAACTCCATGAACTGCCTCAGTGAAGCCTTAGGGATGGCTCTGCCCGGCAACGGCACCATCCCCGCGGTGCATGCGGCCCGCTTCCGGCTGGCGAAATTGGCGGGCATGAAGATCATGGAAATGGTGCATAAACAAATCCTGCCCCGTCAGATCGCCACCCTGGCCGCCTTTAAAAACGCCATGGCCGTGGATATGGCCCTGGGCTGCTCCACCAACACCGTGCTCCATGTGCCGGCCATCGCTAAGGAGGCGGGGATTGACCTGTCTTTGGATCTGTTCAACGAGATCAGTGTGAAGACCCCACATCTGTGCTCCCTGAGTCCCGCCGGCCCCCATCACCTGGAGGACCTGGACCGGGCCGGGGGCGTGCCGGCAGTGATGCAGACCCTCCTGGCCGCGGGCCTGGTGGACGGCTCCGCCCTCACCGCCACCGGCGCCACGATCGCCGATAATCTGGCCCAGGTTCAGGTGCAGGATGCCGAGGTGATTCGCCCCCTTGAGAAGGCCTACCACGCCCAGGGCGGCATCGCCATCCTCCGGGGCAATCTGGCGCCCGACGGCGGGGTGGTGAAACAGTCGGCGGTGGCCCCGGAGATGCTGGTCAGAGAAGGCACGGCCCGGGTTTTCGATGGTGAAGACGAAGCCGCCCAGGCCATCCTGGGAGGCAAAATCAAGCCCGGGGACATCGTGGTCATCCGCTACGAAGGCCCCAAGGGCGGCCCGGGCATGCGGGAGATGCTCACCCCCACCTCCGCCATTGCCGGCATGGGTTTGGATAAGGAAGTGGCCCTCTTGACCGACGGCCGTTTCAGCGGCGGCACCCGGGGCGCGGCCATCGGCCACATTTCCCCGGAGGCGGCCGAAGGCGGCCCCATGGCCTTGGTGAAGGAGGGAGACCGCATCAAGATCGATATTCCCGGGAAAACTTTGACCCTGCTGGTGGAGGAAGCGGAACTGGCCCAGCGCCAAGCAGCCTGGCGGCCGCCTGAACCCCGGATCAAGCACGGCTACGTGGCCCGCTACAGCCGGTTGGTGTCCTCCGGCAGCAAGGGTGCGGTCTGTGAGTAAATAGGCTATGGGGGCTTGTGGGGTGAAGGCCCACGCCTTTACCCCGCTCCTCTTTTATAATAAGAAGAGCTTTTCATCAAGGCGTTGTCGGCGGTTGCCAGATTTTTGGGGTTTTCGACAATCTCTCCAGATGATCGGCTGCCAAAATAATGGTAAACTGCAAAATAAGTTTAACTAAGTTGCAGGCTTTGATAATAAAAAACTACATAATTTTAAACGGTTAATCCAGTTATCGACAAAACCTTCAGGACCTATTTAAAAAACTAAATTTATATTTAATTTTTATTTTTTAGGAGAAATTGACTATGCGGCTGACCATGGAGCGGGAGACTTTGTTGAAGGGAGTAAGCCGGACCCTGGGGGTAGTGGACCGCCGGGGCACCATGCCTATTTTGAGCCATTTTCTCCTGGAAGCCGGTGACGGCGGGATAAAGATTTCCGCCACCGACCTGGAAGTCAGCTTCCAGGGTTCTTATCCCGCCATGGTGGAGGAGCCTGGTTCCCTCACCCTGCCGGCCCACTATTTTCACAACCTGATCAAGGAATTGCCCGGGGAATCCCTGAACCTGGAAGGCACCGAGAAATCCAACCTTCAGGTCCTGGTGGGAGCCTCCCGCTACCAGCTCTTGGGCCTGCCGGCGGATCAATATCCCGCCATCCCTGAAATCACCGACCAGAAAATGGTGGAGGTGGAAAGCAAGCTGCTCCGGGAGATGATCGACAAGACCATCTTTTCCGTGTCCGTGGACGACCTGCAATATCATCTCTCCGGCATCTTCTGGGAGCGGGTGGCCACGGAAGGGGAGTATTTCCTGCGCATGGTCTCCACCGACGGCCACCGCCTCACCTTGATCGAGCGCCCTTTGCCGGAAAGCGAGCAGTTCGCCATCGAGGACGGCATACTCATTCCCCGGAAAGGTGTGGGCGAGATCTCCCGCCTCCTGGGAGAGGAGGAAAAGGTGGCCCTGGGTCTAACCAAGCAGAGCCTGGCTTTGAAGGCCGACTCGAAATTCCTCTTTATCCGGCTGCTGGAGAAGAAATTTCCCGAATACCGGCGCATCATCCCGGATAGCTCCACCTTTCATTTTGTCGTCAACCGCCAGGAACTCCGGGACATGGTCCATCGCATTTCTTTGCTGTCCACCGAGCGCTTCCGGGGGGTGATTCTGAAGATGGGTCCGGAGCAGTTGGAGGCCTCCTTCAGCAACCCGGAGGTGGGGGAAGGACGGGAAGAGGTGCCCTTGAAGCTGGAGAAGGGCAACCCGGAAGATTTGCCCCTGGAGATCGGTTTTAACGCCCGCTATCTCCTGGAACCCTTGAACGTCATGGACGAAGAAGAAGTGGTCTTGGAAATCAACGACCGGGACCGGCCCTGCCGCCTGGTCTCCAAGGTGGACCCGGGGTATTTCACCATCATCATGCCCATGAGTTTGTAGGGGATTAATACCACATGTCTGAACTTATTGCCTGTTGTGGTCTGGTCTGCTCAAACTGCCCCACGTTCATCGCCACCCAAAACGATGATGACGAGGCCAGGGAAAAGACCGTGGCCCTTTATGCCCAAAAGTTCGGACTCGCTTTTCAGAAGGAAGATATTAACTGCGACGGGTGTAGGAGCGAGGGAGGAAGGCAGATAGGCTATTGCCAGACCTGCGAGATAAGGCGCTGCTGCCTGGACAGAGGCCTGACAAACTGTGCGGTTTGCCCGGAACAGCCATGTGAAATAATCAGGCGCTTTCACGAATTCTCTGCCGAAGCCAAAGCCGCATTTGAGGCTCTGAAATAGAACCGACCGGCCCAGGCTGGAAAGCCTGGACTACCATTGGGTTAATTTATGGACGAAAAAAAATTCCTGCGGCGTTTCGGAGAACGGGTCGGTTACACCGAGGCGGATATGGAGCAGATTCCCGAGGGCGACCCCCGTCTCCGGCAGATCAGCAAACTGGCCCGGGCCGCGGCACGTTATTCCATCCAGGGAGAGGTGGTAGCCGCCCGGCATTGCAACTCCGGCTACCGGAAAGGGGATAAATTCATCCTGGACGTGGACGGCAATTTCGTCACCAAGCATTGTCCCCCCAGGTTATGTGTTTACCTGGTGGCGCAGATGCAAATTCCCGTGGCCCTGATCAACGAACGCCTGAGCGAGGGGCTGGACCCCAATCAGTTCCATTTCATGCATTACGTGCGCTGCCCGGATACGGGGCTGGAGTGCGCCGGGTACGGGGAAGTGATGCTGCGCCTGTCCGTAGCCTCCCGGGTGAAATGAAGTCTTTATTTTTAAGCAAACAGGAAAAGCGGATTTGCCATGGCTAGAATAGGCATCATCACCTGCGCCAATTGCACCCAGGACGCCAACTGCGCCGCGGTGGTCTGCCTGGGAGAACTGAGAAAACGCCGGGGCTTTTTCGAGGGCTACCCTAAAGATGAGCCCCTGGAATTGATCGGCCTCATCAGTTGCGCGGGCTGCCCCACCCTGGCGGCGCCGGAGAAGATTCTCCGCCGGGTTAAGGCGGTGGCCGATTTCCGGCTTGACGCCCTGCATTTTTCTTTTTGTATGACCGCGGTCTGCCCTTTTTTGCATAAATATGTGGAAATCATCAATGCATATTTCCCTAACCTGGAGTTGGTCTTAGGCACTCATAAGCCCGTACCGCCGGCGGATTTTCGCCGGGGGATCAAAGAGCTGCTCTGTCAGACCCTGAATCCTCCCCAAACCATGGGGGACATGATCCGGGGGACCATGAAAACCCCCGGGGAATAAGCTTAGCAGCAAAGGAGAAACATTTTGGCAACCCCACCCATCGCTCCCGAGGAATACAGCGCCGATCAGATACAAGTCTTGAAAGACCTGGAGGGCGTGCGGGAACGGCCGTCCATGTATATCGGCAATACCGGCACCGAGGGCCTGCACCACCTGGTCTACGAGGTGGTGGACAACGCCATTGACGAGGCCATGGGCGGGTATTGCAACGAAATCAAGGTGAGAATCCACCCGGATAACAGCGTCACCGTGGAAGACAACGGCCGGGGCATCCCCGTGGACATGCACGCCACGGAGCATCTGCCCGCGGTGGAAGTGGTCATGACCCGTCTGCACGCCGGCGGCAAGTTCGACAGCGGCGCCTACAAGGTCTCCGGTGGCCTTCATGGCGTGGGCGTCTCGGTAGTCAATGCCCTGTCCGAATACCTGGAGGTGGAGATCTTAAGGGACGGCAAGGTCTACCACCAGAGTTATGAGCGGGGCAAAACCAAAACCCCTTTGACCGTTACCGGCGAAACCAAGCGCCGGGGCACCAAGGTGCTCTTCCGGCCGGACCCCCTGATCTTTGCGGATCTCAATTTCAGCGATGATCTTCTGGCTCAGCGCCTTCGGGAACTCTCCTTCCTGAACGGCGGGGTGCGCGTTCTCCTGGAAGATGAGCGCAGCGGCCGCAAAAGCGAATTTCTCTATGAAGGCGGCATCGTCTCCTTTGTCCAGTATTTGAACCGCAACAAAAATCCCATCCATCCGGACCCCATCTACCTCTCCGGAGGCCGGGCCGGCATCCAGATGGAGATGGCCTTCCAATACAACGACACCTATAACGAGCAGATTTTCACCTTTGCCAATAATATCAACACCCGGGAAGGAGGCAGCCACTTAAGCGGCTTCAAGGCGGGGCTCACCCGGGCCATCAACCAGTACATGACCACCGCCGACCTGCCCAAAGCCCTGAAGAATTCCCACCTCACCGGGGAAGACGTCCGGGAGGGACTCATCGCGGTGGTGAGTGTCAAACTGCCCCAACCCCAGTTCGAAGGACAGACCAAGACCAAGTTGGGCAACAGCGAAGTCAAGGGCCTGGTGGAAAACCTGCTTTATGAGCATCTCCTCACCTATTTGGGGGAGAATCCCGCCGTAGCCCGGCGCATCCTGGCCAAACTCCTGGATGCGGCCCGGGCCCGGGAAGCGGCCCGGCGGGCCCGGGAACTGGTGCGCAAGAAAGGGGCCATGGGAGATATGACCCTGCCGGGCAAACTGGCGGACTGCCAGGAACGGGACCCGGGACGCCGGGAACTCTATCTGGTGGAGGGCGACTCCGCCGGCGGCTCCGCCAAACAGGCCCGGGACCGGCGCTTCCAGGCCATTTTGCCGCTGAAGGGCAAGATTCTGAACGTGGAAAAGGCCCGGTTTGAAAAGATGCTGGAAAACCCGGAGATCCGCACCCTGATTTCTTCTCTGGGCTCCGACCTCTCCCAGGACACCCTGAACCTGGAGGCGCTGCGCTACCACAAAGTTATAATCATGACGGACGCGGACGTGGACGGGGCCCATATCCGCACCCTGCTGCTCACCTTTTTCTACCGGCAATTGGGTCCCCTGGTGGAAGGCGGCTACCTGTACATCGCCCAGCCGCCGCTCTACCGCGTCACCCGGGGCAGTGAAAAGATCTATCTCAAGGACGACGGGGAGTTTAAGACCTATTTGATTAAGCGGGGTATGGAGAAAAAGCGGTTGCGTCTCGGCCCGGAAAGCACCCTCCAGGGGACCGCTCTGGCCCAAGCCCTGGAAAAGGTCTTTGCTTATCAGGAATATCTCTCCCGCTTTGAAAAACGGGGCCTGTCCCGGGAGATCCTGCGACTCTTTCTGAAGCACGGGATAACCTCCAAAGAGAGCCTCCGGGAGGAGGAGCGGCTGACGGGCCTGCTCCAGGCCTTGGAGGCCGACGGCCGCTGGCTCACCCGCCTGGAGCCGGATGAAGAGCACCACGCCCAGGCGGTTTTCATTTCTTCCAAGGAGCGGGAAGTCCCGGATATGCGCCTGGATTGGGATCTTTTGGGAGGCAGTGATTTTCAGGCCCTGGTCAGACTGGACCGGTCCCTGGATGATTTTCAATCTCCCCCCCACCGCCTGGAAGAAAAAGACAAGGTCTGGGAGTTCGGCGCCCTGGAGGAACTGGCGGCCTTTATCCTTAACGAAGGCCAAAAAGGCGTGACCATCCAGCGCTTCAAAGGCCTGGGGGAAATGAATCCGGAGCAGCTCTGGGAAACGGCCATGGACCCGGAAACCCGCACCCTCCTCAAGGTGAATATCGAGGACGCGGTGGCGGCCGACGAAATTTTCACCATCCTCATGGGGGACAAAGTAGAGCCCCGCCGGGAGTTTATTCAGAGCAACGTCCTTGAATTGAACGAATTGGATATTTAATATAGATATACCCGGCAGCCTTAAAGGCCGCGCGCCGGAGTTCAAGGGAAAGACCGGGGGTGCGGGTCCCCGTCGGGCCGTCTGCCCCGCCCGGAATACTTTCAGGAGGAAGTTGCCATGCATCGCAAAGCCAAATTCAGAATCTATGTTACCCGCCGTGAAGTGATCGCCGTAGGCGATGTCCCGGACCACACCTTGATGCTCACCGAGCTGGAAGGCTACCCCTTGGAATACACTCCCGGAGTGGCCGGGGAATTTGTTTACCGCCGCAGCGTGGGCTTCCATGACCGGATCAAGGGCGATGGCCACATGACCGGCTATGCCTTTACCGTTTATGAGCACGGCTCCGTGTACTCCCGCTTTAACGGAGACAAGCGGGGCGACATGACCCGGGGCAAGTGGGAGGTGGACAAAGGCATCGGTAAACTGGCGGGCCTCAAAGGTGCGGGAACTTTTGTCGTGACGCCGGCGGATAAGCCCGGGGAATTCATCCTGGAAATGGACGGCGAGTACGAATTATAAATTTTTGTTCAAGGTTCAAGGTTCAAGGTTCAATGTTAGGCGGGGCGGTTCCCTAACCGCCCCAACGTTTTTTTCTGTGCCGCACTCTATGGAATAGAGAATAAAATCAGGATAAAATTCTTATAGCATTTGCCAAAAATTCTTTCCTCTTATTCCCTCTCCCCGGCGGGGGGAGAGGGTCAGGGTGGGGGGGGCGGAAAAAACTTTCGGCAACCGCTATAAAATATTTAATGAGGTTTTGGTGCATCCCAGGAACAAAACTCTGAACCTTGAACTTTGAACCCTTCGGAGAGATAAAGCGTCATGCCTGACCAAACCTGCTCCAAGTGCGGCGCCGCCATGGAGCCCGGAGAAAGCCGGGAACTCGCGGGCGAGGAGGTCTGTGAAGATTGCTTCCTGGACGGCGTAAGCATCACCAAGACCTGCGACCCCTGGGCGGTGCACACTGCCAAGAGCCTCAAAGACCTTCCGGGGGGACACGCCCTGACACCCTTGCAGCAGAAGCTTTATGACCTGGTGCAGGAGCGGGGCGAAGTGCCCATTCTTGAGGCCGCGGCGCATCTGGGCCTGAACGAAGAAAAACTGCGCCAGGAATTCGCGCCCTTGCGCCACATGGAAAAGCTTAGGGCCTGTAAGAAGGATGACGTCATCCACCTCACCCTGTTTTGAGCTCAGAACCCACCGACCTTGATTATGCTTTGCTCCGCCGGGTGGCCCGGGGAGACACCCCGGCCCTGGCGGAACTCATCCGCCGCCACCAGGCCCGCCTCTATAATTTGGCCTACCGCCTCCTCAAAGACCCCCTGGACGCGGAAGACGCCCTCCAGGAAGTCTTTATCAAAGTCCACGAGCACGCCGCCCGCTTTGAGCCCCAGGCCACGGTGGGGGCCTGGCTCAACCGCATCACCGCCAACCATTGCCTGAACCTGATTAGGGCGCGGCACCCCCAGGAATCTCTGGACCAGGAAGATTCCGTGGTGGTGCCGGATAAGGGGGCCAGCCCCCTGGAAGCCCTGGAGGAGCAGGACCTGGCCCGGCGCCTGGAGGCCCTGCTGGCCGCGCTTCCCGAAAACCAGCGCCGGGCCCTGATCCTGAAACGCTTCGGCGACCTCTCCTACCAGGAGATCGCCGCGGAAATGGGCTTGAGCCCCCAGGCCGTGGACGGACTTTTAAAGCGAGCCCGGCAATTCCTGAAAAAAGCCTTGCAGGATTATTTGGAATAAGGGGGTGGCTCCGGACCCATTCCCTCCCCATCACAAACTTTCCCTCCCCTCTGGCAATAAGTAATATAATGCCCGTCATGAAGGTGCACGAGCTGTTGGCTGCCGGGCATATTGCTCCCGGATTTGCGCCGCCTGCCGGTAAGGTTTTGGCAACGCTTCTGGATGAGGGGCGCACCCGGGCGCCGCTGACGGGGGACCCGGAAAGCTTCTTGCAGGAGGAAGCGCATCTCTTCCACGGCTACCAGGAGGAAGGTCTGGCAGTCCTGCACGGTCTCACCGACGCGGTGTCCCGGGAATTCCTGACCCTGGCCTTAGCCCCCCAGGGCCTGGACCTGGACGGACGCAGAGCACAGGTGTTGGCGATTCTTCTTTCTCCCCTGAAGGAAAGCGGCAGACATTTTCAGATTCTCTCCCGGCTCATTTCTCTGCTCCGCAACCCCCATTTTCGGGAGGAATTGCTGGCCAAAGATAAGGCCCCGGAAATCCTGCGGGCCGTCAAGCTGCAAGAAGAAGCCGGCCGGGAAAACTATTGGGTGCTCTCCCGGCAAGAAGTCCTGGAGGCGCTGGAGACCAACGAAGAAGGCCTTTCCCGGAAAGAGGCCGCCCGCCGCCTGGCCGAGACCGGCTTGAACCGCATTGAGAAGGTCCGGCCCACACCTCTCATCTTCCGCTTTGGGACCAATCTGGTCAACCTCTTCGCCTTGCTGCTGTGGGCCGCCTCTGTCCTGGCTTACCTGGCGGGCCTGCCTGAATTGGCTGCGGCCATTCCCCTGGTTATTTTGATTAATGCAGTCTTCAGCTTTTGGCAGGAGTACCGGGCGGAGAAGGCCATCGAGGCCCTGGCTCGGCTCATTCCCTTGCAAAGCCGTGTGCTGCGGGACGGCCAGGTTTCTCTGGTGAACGCCTGGGAAATAGTTCCTGGGGACATGGTGCTGTTGGAGGCCGGTGACCGGATTCCCGTAGATGCCCGCCTCATTGACGCCCGGGACTTCCGGGTGGATAACAGCCCCCTCACCGGGGAATCCCGGCCGGCCTATAAATTTGCGGAACCCGTGGAGGACGGCCAGGAATTTTTATGGATCGAGATGCCAAACCTGGTCTTTGCAGGCACCGCCGCGGTGGCTGGCTCGGCCACCGGAGTGGTCATGGCCACCGGCATGGACACCCAGCTGGGGAACATCGCTTCCCTGACCCAGCGAGTGGAGGAGAAGCCCAGCCCCCTGCAGCGGGAAATGCAGGTGGTGGTGAAAGTTCAAGCTGCGGTGGCGGTGAGCATCGGCCTCCTGTTCTTTCTGGTGGGTATCCTCACCGGTAAGCTTTCCCTGTTCACCAGCCTGATCTTCGCAGTGGGCATGATCGTGGCCTTTGTGCCCGAGGGACTGCTGCCCACCCTGACCCTCTCCCTGGCCATGGGTGTGCAGCGCATGGCCCGGAAGAAC
>JAQTXE010000325.1 GCA_028688935.1 Syntrophales bacterium | reverse complement strand
GAAGACCGGTTCGGCCTTTTACGCCCCCGCGGCCGCGGCGGTGCAGATGGCCGAAGCCATCCTCAAAGACCAGAAGCGCGTGGTGCCGGTGTCCGCCTACCTGTACGGGGAATACGGTCTGAATGACCTCTTCTTCGGGGTGCCGGTCATCCTGGGCGCGGGCGGCATAGAGAGGATCATCCCCCTGAAGCTGAGCCAGGAAGAGGAGGCCATGCTGCAGAAGTCCGCGGCGGCCGTGGCCAAGACCCGGGACGATCTGAAGATGTAATTAACTGGCAGTGAGCAGTGAGCAGTAAAACCAGGGTTGTGGGAATTTCCTTTTTACTGCTCACTGCTCGCTGCTTTTCGCCTACTTTAGCTGCCCTCCCCACGCACACCCGGTTTAGTTGAGTCTCACATCATTCCGGCCCGAAGGCCTCTTATCCCCAAAATATCCCATAATTCATTTAAGTTAACCTTCCTGGCCGTCGATAACAAAAATAGACCCCAGGGTATATGGGGGAGAGGTCCTCTTTGGGCCTAAAGCCGGAAGACTGGGAGAGTATTACTTTATTTTTCAAATAGTTATCAATGCTGGGACCTTAGGCGGCTCAGCACCCAGGGGAAAAGGTGCCTTATGGCTGACGGAAAACCTTACGAATTGAGTCTGGAGTTGAGCCAGGGAGAGTGCCGCGTCCTGGTGGACGGCTTGGCCCTGAATATCTGTCTGAAGCCTCCCACCGAGGGGGTGATCACGGCTGCACCCAGGGCCATGCCCGCCGCGGCGCCGCTGCCGCAGTTGCCCCAGGGGAACGGAGCCGAAAACCAGAAGTTGATGGAAGAGCTGGATTATTACCGCCAGGTTTCTACTGATATTTATAAGGAACTGGGGCAGTTGGCCAAGACGCTCAACCTTTCCCTCCAGGAGGTGACCCTGGCGGAAGTCATGCACTGCCAGGAAGAAAGCCCCGGGGAGCATCTGGATCAGGCCCGGATGAAGCTCAATGATGTCCTGGAGATGACGGAGAAGGCCACCCTCAATATCCTGGATCTGGTGGAGCAGATCCGGGAAGATTGTGAGTCGGTGCGCAGCCAGCTCATCAGCCTGGGCCCCCAGGAGGAAAACTGGGAAGAAGGGCTGGCGGCGGACTCGGGACCTGCGCCCACTATCTGGAGTCAGGAGAGCAAAGACCTGTTGAGCCAAATAGTGTCTCAGGCTCAAGAACTGAATCTCGAGTTTCAGGGGCAATCTGCGGCCGAGCCGGCGCCGGAGCCGGAGGAGGCCCCGCCCGGCCTCCACTTTCCCTTGGGAGAAATACTCCAGATAGTCTTGGAATTTTGCGGTAATGAAGCCCTCAAGCAGCATCTTAAAGCGGTGATCGCCAAACAGGGAGAGCTCTTCCACACTCAGGAAGCTGAAGCCGCCTTCGCCAGGCTGGGCGCCAGTCAGCCGGAGGAAGACGGTTTCTCTCAATTTCCGGTGGAAGAGGTCCTCAAAATCTTGCAGGGCAGCTGCGACAATAAACGTATCCAAGACCTGTTCGCCAAGATGCTCGCGTCCGCGGGCAAACTTTTCCCCATGCCCATGCTGCCCCTGGAAGGCCAAAAAGTGGAGGCGGCCGCGCCGCCGCCGCCCGCGGCTCCGGCTGCGGCCCAGCCTTTGAGTTTTCTGCCCCAGTGGGAAGATCTCTTCCAAAAGATCCAGGAATTGGCCGCCCAGTCGGAAAAAGCGCCTGAGGCTCCGCCCTCCCTGGCAAGCGCCATTGATGCAGAAACAATTCAGGAAACCTCCCTGGTCTTGGACCGGATCAGCGCCGCCCTCTCCAGGATCATGGAGGCCCTGGCTTTTCAGGATCTCTCCGGGCAGCGCCTGCTCCAGGTCTTGAAACTCTTGCGCACCCTCCAATTCCAGATTCTCACCATGGTGGTGGCCGCCGGCACCAAGCTGAAAAAGAAGGCGGAGCAAAGTGGTATTACCGTAGAAGAAAGCGGCGCTTTGGCCCAGGACGAGATTGACCGGGTCCTGGCCACTCTGGCGCCTCCCCCCTCATCCCCGGAGGCCCCGGAAGAGCAATGTGTGGAAGCTCAGGTCCTGGATCAGGATGCTATTAATGATCTTCTCACCAATATGGGTTTTTGATTCGCCTCGGCACAGGTATTGCATAAATGTGGCGTGAGGATAGTTTATGATTCGCACGTCACTTTTAGCCGCCGCCTCCGGTTCCCACCGCACCTCCGGGACCGGTATCATCCCCAACTTGCGCCGGGTCGGCTCTCCGGCCTTCGCCCAAATCCTGACCGAGGCCTTATTGACCCGGCAGGATCGACCCCAGTCCGCCGATAGCAGGCGGCAAGAATTTCCCCGGCCCTTGCGCAATTCAGGAGACGCCCATCTCTCCCGGATGCTCCTGCGTTCCTCCCTGGGCCGCGCCGCCAGCCGCATCACCAGCCGCCTCCGCAGCCAGGGCTCCGCCAGGTCTGCTTCGGGTTCCGAAGCGGAGCGCCTCTTCAGGAACGCCAGTTACCGGAACGGCGGGTCGGTGGACCCCAAGGCTTTCGAAGGGTTGATCAAGAATGCCGCGGCCCGCTACCAGGTACCGGAAGAGTTGGTGAAGGCGGTGATCAAGGTGGAAAGCAATTTTAATCCCAACGCCACGTCTCACATGGGCGCCATGGGCCTGATGCAACTGATGCCGGGGACCGCCCGGGACCTGGGAGTAACGCGGCCCTATGACCCCGTGGAAAATATTAACGGCGGCACCAGATATCTCCGGGAACTTCTGGACCGGTACGACGGCAACGTGGCCAAGGCCGTGGCCGCTTATAATTGCGGCATGGGCAACGTGGAAAAGGGGCGCCTGCCCCAGGAGACCCGCAGCTATCTGAAACTGGTAAGCCAGCATTATAACGGCAGCCAATATCTAGGTAGAGCCAAGGCCGCGCCGGCCATCACCAAACCCATTTCCCCGGAGGTTGCCCTGGCAGATACTTGAGATTGAGGCAAGGCCCCGCGGCATCCTCTCTGACGCGGCTTTAGCGCCTGTCGCTTTAAGCCGGAAAAATCCCTGCCACCCGCCTTTCCGGGGAAATAAAGCTTCTTTAAAAATTTCCGATAAGTTACATGAGGGTGAGGTCTTCCCGGGGGGCAAGTTGCGCCGCCCGCCGGCAGTTATGCCAAAGGTTCCCAGACCCTCCGCATCCGGCGATTAGAACCAGGGAAAGGTTATTTAATTGGAGAACAGGGTGTTGACTCCAGGCCGGAACCACCACCGGATCGTTCTCCGGACCGTCCAGAAACTTTCCAGGATCTCCTGAATATGGATAAAGCAACAATTTTCGGGTTGCTATTGGCGGGCATGGCCGTCATCGGGGGCCACTTCCTGGAAGGCGGCTCCATGGGGACGATCTTGCAAGTCACCGCCATGGTCATTGTCTTTGGTGGCACTTTTGGCGCGGTGTTCATCAGTTTTCCCCGCTCGCAGCTTAAGCAGGCCTGGCAGGAATTTCACCAGATCTTCCGGGAGCCCAAGGATCAGGGTCCGGCTTATCTGGCCCGCATTGTGGAGTTCGCTTACCGGGCCCGGCGGGAAGGCATGCTTTCCCTGGAACCGGAGGTAGCCAAAATCTCCGACCCATTTTTCCGCCGGGGATTGCAATTGGTGATTGACGGCCATAACTATCAGAAAGTCAAGGAAGTTCTGGAGCTGGAGCTGACCCAATTGGATGAATCCGGACTGGTGCCGGCCCGGGTCTTCGACACCGCCGGGGGGTATGCCCCCACCATCGGTATTCTGGGCGCGGTCTTGGGTCTCATCCAGGTGATGCAGCATCTGACCGAACCGGCCGAATTGGGAACAGGAGTGGCGGTGGCCTTTGTGGCCACGGTTTATGGGGTGGCCTCCGCCAACCTTTTTTTTCTGCCCATCGGCCGCAAGTTGCGGTTGCGGCACCAGCGCCGCATGTTGATCAAAGAGATGGTGATGGTCGGTATCCTGGGCCTGGCCCACGGAGACC
>JAQTXE010000324.1 GCA_028688935.1 Syntrophales bacterium | reverse complement strand
TAAGGCCCGGGAAGAGTTGGCCCCTCCGGATAATCGCCGGAGCCTTGTTAGGCGCCGTCCTGGCTGTGGGGTGCCAGCCTAGCGAACCCAAGGTGTTAAACGGCAACAAGGGCCGGGGGGGTGAGACTCTGGAGGTCAAATCTCTGTTGCGCCAGGACCGCACCACGGTCTTCGATTTCTCTAGTCCCTATTGCCGGCCTTGTCTGCGTCTGGCCCCCATTCTGGAGAAATTGGCGGCCCGTAAACCGGAGGTCGCCTTCGTGAAGCTGAACATCAACCGCCCCCAGGTGCGGGGTATTGATTGGACCTCACCCCTGGCCCGGCAATATAAACTCAAATCGGTCCCCTACTTCATGATCTTCGACTCCCGGGGCAAGCTGGCGGCCGCCGGCCCCGAGGCCCAAAAGATGGTCCAGGCATGGTTGCAAGAGACCGGGTTACTGCCCCGGCCCCGGAAATAGGCCGCGTCAGCTTCTCTGAACCCGGCCGGAAGGGCTGGGAAGTCCGCGGCTGTCACTTTTATAAGGAGTAAAAAAGATGAAATTTGCCGGTTGGCGCCTTAAATTTGTTTTGGTCCTCGTTTTGGTGGTGCTAACAGGTTGTTCCCTTCCTACTACACCCCCGCCACTGACCGCGGCCGCGGCCCAACAGACCCTGAATACTTGGAACCCTACCTTCTGTAAGGTAGTGAAATTCTATGGATTCTATCAGCCGGGCCACAGCCCGGGACCTACCCAGGTGGCTTATGTGTCCTTGGTGAATCCCGGTGACCAACTCCAGAAGCAAACGATTTTCGCGGCCCGGTTTGAACTCCTTACTCACCCCGACGGCCGGCGGCAGTGGTATTTGACTTCCCTCATCAGCCACGCGGCGGGCTTGAGCCGCCGCCAGGGCTGGGATAACCTGATGGAGCCGGTGAAAGAGGGCGTTGACACCGGGTCTCGCTAAAGGTGCGGGCACTCCTATTATTCCTCACCCCGGTCCTCCATATCCTCCGGGGCCGGTAGCGCTAGAGCTAACCGGCCCTGGGGGATGAGGAAAAATTGACGGGACTGTGGGCCCCGGCGGCCCGGTGGTTTTCCTAGAGCGGCCGGCAGCTGAAGCACCTCCATCTTCCGGTTCAACTTATTAGCCCTGGCGCCTGGGGAGACGCGCGTCGGTTTTTTGACGAAATGTTGCCCACCTGGCAACCAACCCCGGCCTTCCCCGAAAGGATTAATAAACCCCACCGGCTGATATTTTCCGGACTTGGAGGCAATTTCAGGAGCAGCCCGCCACCCTTCCCGCGTCCCCACCTATTTTATGAGGGGAAAAAATCTGCTGGAAATTTTGACACCAAGCTGGAACTATGGCAAGATCTGGCGTAAGACTATGGCCATGACACCCAGGGACTCCGAGTCAGCGACCGATAGCGTGCTGGAGGTCAAGCAAGAAATAACCGCCGAAATTGAGGAATATCTGGGCCTCGGTCCCTCCATGCCCAACCGCAAGGAATACCTGTTATTCCTGGCGGCTGCCATCCTGGTATCCCTGGGCATTCTCTTCCTGTTGGGAGATATCTATCTGTGGCCGTATTTGCAGCCCTACTATTCCTACATCAGCGATAAGGAAAATATCAGCAGCGCCTTTAAGGCCGCCGGCAATTGGGCGCCCATCGTCTTCATCCTCCTGGAGTCCGTCCAGGTCCTCACTGTCTTCTGGCCGGTGCCCCTGGAGATCGCCGGGGGTTTTATCTTCGGATTGCCTTTAGGGATGTTTTATTCCACGGTGGGTCTGACCCTGGGATCGGTCTTGGCTTTTCTTTTGGGACGCTGGTTGGCGCGGACTTACCTCCAGCACCTGGTGGAAGCTGAGAAGTTAAAGAAATTCCAACAAGTCATGAAGCGGGAAGGGACGCTGGCGGCTTTTATAATTTATTTAATCCCCGGCATCCCCAAGGATTTCGTCGCCTATATCCTGGGCTCCACTTCTTTGTCCCTGAAATTTTTTGTGGTGGGGGCCACTCTTTTCCGGTTGCCCAGCACTTTCCTCATCTCTCTGCAGGGAGCCGAAGCCGCCCAAGGCCATTATTGGTTGTCCGTGGTACTCATCGGCTGCAATTATTTTCTGGCGCTCCTCATCTTCCGCTATCGGGAATATTTATACCTGTGGATCAAAAGCTGGCATCGGGAAAAATGATGTGATTTTGCCGCAGCCTGGGGCAGCTCCGGGTCAGGAAAAAACCTAGTATTGCACCAGCCGGGCCTCCGGGTGCCAATGGTTTTTGACACTCAACCGCCTGGCTTCCCGCCAATATTCTTTGATTTCCTCCAGGCTGAGAGGTTCTGCGCCATATCCAACCTGCCTCACTTCTTCCAAAATCTCCGCCGGTACCTGCAATTCGCCGGGAGGCAGGTCACCAGACTCCCGGGCCTCTCCCAGAATCACCACCACCGGCCGGCCAAAATGCCGCCCGGTCATGGTCCAGGTGATGGTGACGGGATAGGTGATACAGCCGTTTCTGTCCAGAGTCTCGCAATAACCGTCAAACTCCGAAAAAATCGCCTTAATGTCTTTTTGTCTCATCTAAATCTCCACAGTGACCCTCTTTCTTCCCGGTGAATCAGGAGTTAAAGATTCTGATGGTCGCATAAATATCATCAGGGGTTTCCATCAGGTGGCGTTCCCAGGCTGTAACCTTGGTCTCTCCCGCTCTCACCTGGATGATAGCCAGCCGGTAATAAAAACATTTCATTAATTCGGACTGCAGCATCTGTTTTGCCATAGTATTATTTCCTCACTATTAACAGCGCATATCATTTTGCCAAACTGGTGCGGGGCTGTCTGCCAGTCCAGTATCCGCCCCCCCTGGGCCCATAAATATCCTCAAGATAGATGCTTGGTACTCCACCATGGGTGCCTGATGTTGAGGTTGCCGGGTGGGGACGCCGGTGCTGCACGTCAGTTACGGTTGCGGCGGCCAAAGGCGTTTTTGGATTGCAGCCTATCCGCCTTAACCACCAGAGCACGACCCTCCACCTGCCGGCCGTGGAGTATGGCAATGGCATTCTGGCTCTCCGCCAGGGTTTTCATCTCCACGAAGCCGAAACCACAGTTCTGCCCATTGTGAAGATAAGTGATGATCTTGGCTGAGGCCACCAAGCCGGCCTCGGAAAAAAGGGTTTGCAACTCTTCCCCGGTCATTTGGTGGGGCAGGTTGCCCACGGTTAATCTTTTACTCATTACCTGCTCCCTGTCGGTCTTAGGAATAACGGGAAGATGCCATCGCTTCGTTTTCTGAAAAAAAAGGCAGCCAGGAGGCTGCCCCTTGATTACCGGGAAGTCCAGGAACCGGAAGCGGCTGGCGTCCGCCTCCGGCCGCCTGCATCCCGATTCTAGCGATAGCCGCCACGGCCGCGGCCGCCGCCGCCGCCGCCGCCGAATCCGCCTCTTTGCTGCGGCTTAGCTTCATTGACTGCCAGAGCGCGACCGTCTATATTCCGCCCGTTGAGCATGGAAATGGCCTTCTGACCATCCATTTTGGTCTCCATTTCCACAAAACCGAAGCCCCGGGGTTGCCCCGTTTGCCGGTCGGTGATGATCTTGGCCGAGACCACTGCGCCGGCCTCGGAAAAAAGAGTGTTCAGCTGTTCTTCGGTCGTCTCGTAGGATAGGTTGCCCACGAACAATTTCATACTCATATCTTCTCCTTAAGATGGTCTTGCCGGGATGGAGTTGCCGGAGCCTTTTGCCGGCAGGTCTACCCTCTCAGGACCTTTAAGCGCCTTCTTCAACCACCTCCGGCATTTCCTCCGCGGGTGGTGTCGCGGTTTTACCCTGGCGACGTTTCATTTTTTCGTCGTTTTTTTCTTTGCGGGCCATCTCTTTAGCGCGCTTTTGCCAGCCGTAACGGTTCCGTGCCAAATTTTACCTCTCTCTAGATCAGAGCACCGGAACCCCAACGGTCCTGAGACCGCCGGAGTTCCGGTTGTTAGGCTTTGTAGTTTACAATTTC